>CAYVLL010000249.1:0-3097 GCA_964452235.1 uncultured Woeseiaceae bacterium | reverse complement strand
GGCGCGCTCCTACAAAAAGAACCCCGTAGGAGCCCGTATCACGGGCGAATGCGGATCAGTCCAGGCCCTTCAATGCCTTGAAGCGGCCGATATCGCCATCGAAGCGGGCCACGATGCTCTCTTCGTCGTCCTGGAACCGTTGCAGGTTCTGCTCGTGGCGGGCGATAGCCTCTCTCGTCGTTGCCATGTCCGCGGCAAGTCCCGGGCTGATCATTTCGGCATCCGGGTCTTCGCTGTATGGCCGGTACCGCGACGCTTCGGCCTGCAGAGACGCCATCCGTTTCTGCAGGTTGCGCAAATAGAGTTCCGTGACCCGGGCCTGCGCCTGGAACAATTCGACGCGACGATCGCGATGCATCATGATCTCATCCACTGACAGGTAGGTGGCGAGTAAAGCCCGATCCTGCCGACGCTGCATTTCCTGCTGAGCCCGCAAAGTTTCCTGGCGTTTTTCCTCGGCGATCTCTGCTTCGCTTTTCTTGCCACGCATCACGTCGATGGTAACGCCGTGTTCATTGACGACTTGCTTGTCGACCTCGGCATACTCGGCCGGGATGCTGTCGCCGTAGTGAATATTGCCGTCCTTGTCGACCCAGCGGTACATCCTCTGGTCGCCCTGGGCCATGACGGCGGCCGGCAGGAAAGCAAGGATTACGCAAATGACAATAAATGGTTTCATGCAACAAATATCACACAGATTCGGGGCAACGACGCATCGACTGGTTCGCTATTTTCAAGATTATGTTGCGAATTCTCCACCGTAAACCGTTAATTTCCTCACGGTTTCCGGCAACTGCGGGTCCGATCAGGCCGGCGCGGCGATCCCGTATTTTCGTCGGTATTCCAGTACCGGCTGGAGGGAATCCCCGAACTCGGTGGAATCCTCGAGCAGATCAACGAGGTCTTCGAGCTGAACAATGCTTACGACCGGGATTCCCAGCGATTGTTCGATATCCTGCACCGCAGAGCGCGAATCGCTGCCTACCTCCTCGCGATCCAGCGAAATGACCAGCCCGGCAACCTCGGCCCCGGCGTTCCGGATGATCTGATGGGCCTCACGCACGGCGGTGCCGGCCGTAATCACGTCGTCGACGATCAGCACCCTGCCGGAGAGGGGTGCGCCAACGATGATGCCTCCCTCCCCATGTCCCTTGTTTTCCTTGCGATTGAACGTATAGGGCACATCGACGTCGTGGTGTTCGGCGAGTGCCGCGGCGGCGAGAGCGACCAACGGAATGCCCTTGTAGGCGGGCCCGAACAACATGTCGAACTCGATTTTTGAGGCCGCAATTGCCGATGCGTAATAGCGGCCCAGTTTAGCCGCCGCATAGCCACTGTTGAAAAGTCCGGTGTTGAAAAAGTACGGGCTGATGCGCCCCGACTTCAAGGTAAATTCGCCGAACCGGAGGGCGCCGAGTTCAAGAGCGAGATCGAGAAATTCCTGCTTGTATGCGCGCATCGTGTCGGTGCCAGCTTCTGTATCATTACCCGGTCGTGCCGGTCGCTGTAGTGCCCAGTAGTGTTCTCGAGCCGGTTCAGTATGACACAGCAAACCCCGATTTTCTGTAACTGGCCCGGTTGTAACGGGTCGTTTACAAGACCAAGGATAATCGATTGTTTCGAGTGATAACGTTGAACGCGAATGGCATCCGTGCCGCAGCGCGCAAGGGCTTTTTTGCCTGGATGGCCGGCCAGAATCCCGACGTCGTCTGTATCCAGGAGACCAAGGCACAGGTCGACCAGTTGCAGGACGACTGTTTCAGACCAAAGGGTTATCACTGCTACTACGAGGACGCCAAGCGCAAGGGCTACAGTGGAGTCGCCGTCTACGCGCGACAGAAACCGGATGCAATCGTCCGCGGATTTGGCGTGCCGGAGTTCGATGACGAAGGGCGCTATCTGGAGGTGCGTATCGGAAAACTCGGCATCGTGTCGGTGTACCTGCCGTCGGGTTCGTCCGGGGAGGAGCGGCAGGCATCCAAGTACCGTTTCCTCGATGCATTCGTTCCGCACTTGAGGAAACTGCAGCGGCGCCGCGCTGAATACATTCTGTGCGGCGACTGGAATATCGCGCATAAGGAAATCGACCTCAGGAACTGGCGCGCCAACCGGAAGAACTCCGGCTTCCTGCCGGAAGAGCGGCAATGGCTCGACGGGCTCTTCAGCACCCACCGTTACGTGGATGCATTTCGTGTCGTCAACCAGGAAGCAGATCAGTACACCTGGTGGTCGAATCGGGGCAGGGCCTGGGACAATAACGTAGGATGGCGCCTCGATTACCAGATTGTCACGCCCGGTCTCCGCGACAAGATTCGACGCTGCGAAGTCTACAAGTCAGAACGCTTTTCCGACCATGCGCCTTTAATCATGGACTATGACCTGTGAGCAGTAGCCTGCCGGCCGAGCCCGTCAAGGGCGCGCGCGCCTGGCAATACTTTCTGCAGCGCAAGGTTCTGGTGATCTTCTTTCTCGGGTTCTCCGCTGGCTTACCGTTTCCGCTGGTGCTGTCGACATTGACGGCGTGGCTGCAGGACGCCGGCCTCGAAACCAGCACGATCAGTAAATTCGCCTGGCTGGGTTTCGCTTACAGCTTCAAGTTTGTCTGGTCGCCGCTGGTCGATGTGCTCCGCGTGCCTTTTCTGACTGGCTGGTTGGGCCGGCGCCGCGCCTGGCTGTTCCTGTCGCAGGTCGGCATCGCCGCCAGCCTGTTGGCGATGGCTGGCGTCGAACCGTCTGCCGCACTGGGTGCGTTTACCGCGGTCGCGATTGCCGTGGCGCTGTTCTCGGCAACACAGGACATCGTGCTGGACGCCTATCGCATCGAAGTAGCCGGCAGTGAAATGCAAGGGGTTCTCGCGGCGGCCTACCAGTACGGATACCGCATTGCGATTATCGTCAGTGGCGCCGGCGCGTTGTACATCGCGCAATTCGGCTCCTGGGAAATGAGCTACCGTGCCATGGCTGCCTGCATGGCCGTCGGTGTGCTGACGACGCTGTTCTGCCATGAGCCGGTGGTCAGCCGAGCTATCGAGCGCGAGTTCACGGGGTCCCGTGCCGAGCGGGCCTTCAAATGGTTCGGTTCGTCGATCGCCGGTCC
>CAYVLL010000248.1:0-3108 GCA_964452235.1 uncultured Woeseiaceae bacterium | reverse complement strand
TCGACCGCATTGCCACCGGCGCGCAGGACATTCTCACTGACCTCCGCGGCAAAGCTATCCGGCATCGCCACGGCGGCCGGCTGGACATCGCGTGCTTCGGCAACCGCGGGCGTTGTCGTTTCGACTGGTTCAGTCGAGGGTGAGCAGGCGGCGACAAAAAGCAGGATAGAAACGTGAAGAGTAAGCAATAGTCGGCGATGCAGCATGATTAACGGGCTCGGCGGTTGGAACACGGGCGCATTCTCCCACAGATCAATTGGGCGGTGGAAACCAGCTTGGGACGCCCAGAAAAAGGCAAGAAAATTGCGCGGCAAGTCGACCGCGCCGGAACCGATGCGAGGTATCGAGCGGACCTAGCGGATATACACGTGCACGTTGTTGTCGCGAATCATCTGCAGAGTGTCCTCCGCCTGCTGCCGTTGGTCGCTGGTCAGATCCAGTTCGTCAAGCATGCCTTCTGCGCGCCGCCAGTCAGAATTTGCGATGTGATAGATATGGCTCAGAAAAGCGCGACTGCGCGCGGTGTCGTCGTCAATGCTATCCAGCAATTGCCGACGTGACGGTGTCATTTCGTCCCAGTTTGATGCAAGGTACATGATGGCTTGGTTGCGCTCAGCGCCCCTCGGCAGGTTGTCTACCCATTGCTGCGCTCTGGCCGGATCATTCTGCTGCCAGGTCGTGGCGATATGGCTGGTGACCATGGCGCGCTGTGCTACATCTGATACGGACGCCAGCTGTTCGGCCGCAGCTTGCGGATCACTTTGTGCCTGGTGGCTGATGAGTTGCGTGTAAAGGCTATCGCGGGCTCGCCCAGCTGGAACACGTGCCGCCATCTGCAGCGCCGCCTCGATATCGGACCGGGCAATTCCGGCCACCGCGGCCGCCAGGGCCTGCGGGTAATCATCACTGTTCTCAAACTGGGCGATAAAGCTTTGTGCGTCGGCAAACGAACGCTGCGTGGCGAGGTTGGAGGCGATTGCTATACGCCAGGTCGGGCGGTGCTTTTCGTCAACTCGCGATAACCAGCGCATCGCGTTGTCCGGGTCCGCCCGCGCCATCAGCTGCGCTGCGTGCGCAAACAAGTTCCCCTGATCGGCCGCGTCGCTTTTCAGCATCCACTCCAGCGCGGCATCCGGGTCGGACAGCATCCAGGACCGGGCAATGGTTTCCGCGATCATGTTCCTGTCCGCGGGCTGATCGACATGTTCCAGAAGTGCTACCGCTTGCTGCGGATCATGCCTCACGGCCAACATCGCAATCATGTTGAACGCATGTTGCTTTTGCATCGAACTCGACAATTTCTGTGCTTCGTCAACGGCCAGTTCCGGATTCTCGCGCGCAATCGTTGACAGAACTTGCGAGAGGATGCTCGCATGCTCGCTGCGATCATTTTCCTTTGCCCAGGCCAGCGCGCGGTCCGGATCGCTGCGCGCAAACTGTAGTGCGACACTATTGGCGAGCTGCTCCCTGTGTTCGGGATTGGACACGCGTTCCAGGTATGCAAGTGCCTGGTCGATATCCCTCTCCGCCAGAGCTTGCATCGCGCTCTGCACCTGCGCTAACCGACCGGATAGAGCCGGATTGGCAAGCAATTCATCCAGGGTTGCTATCGGGTCCGATTGTGCGGCGGCGCTCGCGACGGCGCTTTCATAGGCATCGCGCAGATAGGTCGCCTCGAACAAGGATGCAACGCGCGTGGCGCGCTGAAAATCGTATTGGCCCAGGTAACTGCCCAAAAGCGTCGCTGCTTCGTGCTGCTTGCCTGGATCCTGCAAGGTATTCACATAAGCGACTGCTGCGGCCGGGTCGCGGTCCGCAACCTGGTACATATAAAGCGCAAGCGTTGCGGTGCCAGGCTGCATACCCAGTGTTCTCGATATGTAATCAGTAGTGTCATTGCCCCAATAACCGTAGGCAGCAAACAGCGCTTTCGCTGCATTGTGCCGCCTGGCGGCATCTTCCATGACTGCCTGGCCCAGTGCCGCTTCGAGGTCCAGCCTCGCCCAGCTTTGCCACACAGCGGTCTCGAAACGAGGTTCGCTCGCAAACGGCGGGGACCGGCTCATTGCCAAGGCGGAAGCCGGATCCATTTCGGTCAATCGCGAAAAGAGTATGGTGAGGGCCCCGCGGCGTTCAGCCACATCGAGGATACCGTCGGCCTGGAAAATCAGGTCATGTAGCTTTATGGAGTCGGCGCGGCCCGCAAGTGCGTAAAGGGCCTCGGCACGGGCGAAATCGCCTGGCAAAGCCAGCAGATCCTCGATGGTACGGATGGCTGAGAATGCGTTTTCGCGATGTGCATCGGCTGCAGCCGGTGACATCGTCGGCACGTTGGAAATACCTTGCGACGCTTTGCGCGTCAGGAGTGTCTCCAGGTTGTGTCCGTTCAGCATAACGAACACGGTGCCTGCACCCGCAATGAACGCAAAAACGGCTGTGACGAACGCGGAACGCATCGGACATCTCCGATGATTGTGTTTCAGGCTACGTCAGATGTGATCGCCTGCACCAATCCGACTTTTACCTGATCTGGGTCAAAAATACCAGAGTGAAACTGCTCTCAGACATCCGTGACGTTATGTTGCATGCGGTGGTACCACTTAACCCCGGCCGAATCTGCCTCTACCGTCAGGCGGCCCTGCGCCCTCAGGTAATTGAGATGTGCAATCGACTCGCCGGTTGCCATGATCAGGTTGCTGTCGCTGATCGGGCTCCTGAACAGTGCCGGAAACACGTCGACCGCGCGCTTTGGCTCGCGGCACACCGATTCCAGTTCGACGAGGCACTGGCGGTGCTCATCGATCAGAGCCTGCAGTCTCTCGTGCGCGCCGCGAAACGGTTTGCCGTGGGCCGGGAGTACCAGCACATCGGCCGGCAATCGAATCTTCATGGATGCAAGTGACTCGAGCCAATCAGCGAGAGGATTGGACTCCGGTTCTGTTGGATACACGCTGACGTTTGACGAAATGGTCGGCAGCAGCTGGTCGCCGGAGATCAGGATGTTGTCCGCGTGGCAATAGAGACAAGCGTGCTCCGGCGAGTGGCCCCGACCAACAACGATTTGCCAGTCACGCTTGCCGATGCGCACGCAGTCGCCGTCCCGCAGTC
>CAYVLL010000247.1:0-3110 GCA_964452235.1 uncultured Woeseiaceae bacterium | reverse complement strand
AACTGGCGCCCCGACCATGATTCGAACATGGGACCCCCAGATTAGGAATCTGGTGCTCTATCCGACTGAGCTACCGGGGCCAACCGGTGGCCGCATTGTGCCATTCAGGCTGCGGGCCGGAAAGGTTCGGCACGCATTGGGTGAGGAACCAGCACTCAGGCCGCGAACTAATCACTGCCGCTGCTATCAATGTAAGTAACGATTACCTGAATGGAGACACCAATTGCTGCAGACCGGAAGCCTGGCACCCGACTTTACACTGCCGAACGAAGAAGGCGGAGAAACCTCGCTGTCGGATTTGCTGCGCACCGGCCCGCTTGTTCTCTATTTTTATCCTGCCGATTTCACGCCGGGCTGTACGCGTGAAGCCTGCGATATTCGTGACATGCACGCCGATATTGTCGCAGCCGGTTTGCGCGTTGTAGGTATCAGCCCACAGGACATGGCCAGCCACGCGCGCTTTCGCGACGAGCATCATTTGCCTTTCCAGCTGTTGTCCGACCCGGACAAATCCGTGATCCGCCAATATGATGTCGACGGCCCCTTCGGCGTAGGAGTAAGGCGCGCCACGTACCTGATAAGTTCTGAGGGACGCGTGCAGGCTGCAGTACAAGCGGATTTCATGATCCGACGGCACAAGGAATTTATTCGTAAAGCCGTCGCCATGCGCGTCTAAAGCCGCACGGAGTTCGGCTTATCCGCGAGATTCGCCGGTGATTGTCAGGATGATCGTCCTGTCATGCGCTGCGAAGCGATGCTCCCACAGGTAAACACCCTGCCAGGTCCCGAGAGCGCAGCGGCCTCCGACAATCGGCAGGTTGAGGTGGGATTGGCTGAGGATGCTGCGTACATGCGAGGGCATGTCATCAGGGCCTTCCGCGGTGTGCGTAAAAAGCGGATCGCCGTCCGGAACCAGGCGCGCCATGAACCCTTCGAGGTCCGCACGTACGGCCGGATCGGCGTTTTCGCAAAGCATCAATGACGCGCTGGTGTGCTGGATAAAGACGTGACACAGCCCCGTCTGGATTTCAGAGGCACTGACCGCAGCCGCAATCCGGTCACTGATTTCGTAGCTGCCACGCCCCTCAGTGGCGATTGACAGCGTCTGCTGGAAGATCATTTAAGGTAAGAGCACCAGATAGTTATATACTTTTATTCGTGTCAATTATCGCTTGGAGTCGGGGGCAGTATCGGTGATGTGTTGTCCCCGTTCGCAGGCTCGCCTGTATACGCTTCGCCAAAGCGCAGCCGAATCGTCTTGGTCTTGCCAAACCATGGAATCGAGACAATGTAGATATTGTCGTATTCCGTATCGGCGATAGCCGGGACATTTTTGCTGGCACCAAGATCGGCGATCAGCCCGGGAATGGTGTCGCTGTGGCCGACGACGAGGATGATCTTGCCCTTGTGATTGGCGAGGATCGTCTCAAGGACTGCTTCATTATCGTCAGGGTCATAGCGCTGCACCGGCAGATCCAGCGCGTCCGCAAGCGGCTGCGCCGTTTGCAGCGTCCGCTTGTAAGGCGTCGAATAAATGGCATCGACACCCGCGACCACATCCGCGTCGACGAGTTGCCGTGTGAGCTCCGCAACCCGCCGCTGTCCGGCCTCGGAGAGGTCCGGATCGTCCGGCGGCTCCAGCTCTTTTTCGGCGTGTCGAACGAAAATAACCGTCGTCGTTGCCTGGGACTCGAAAAACCAGGCAAGTCCAATCGCGATCGCGATGTACAACAAGATGATCTGGATTTGCCGACGGCGCCGCTTCTGTTTGCGGTCTGCTTCTGTGTTCCCGTTTCGCATGAAGCGCGAGCTTACGATTATTTTGCCTTCTTGACTATGGTGGGGCGACGGTGGCTTGCGGACGGGGCGATTGCGCGCTTCGAGAATTCCCGGCTTGCTCAATCATCCGATTCACGCTTCTTCGCCGTCGACACTACGCGATACTCGCCTTCTATGACCCTGGTCGTAGATCCAGCCCTGTCCGGGCCGCCCGCATTCTTCGTCGGGGAATTCTTACGGAGTTTACGATTGAACCACCACAGCCGAATGCCCACGATGCTGGCAAGAACCACAACGATACCGGCAAGGACAATGAAAGCAAGAAATCCAAGCACAATGGCAGCGCCTACGGCCAATGCGCCGACCACCAGCATCAGTGCATTGGCCAGCGGATTGCCGGTTCGAACGCCGCGGAATTCGGGTTTTCGATTCAATACGTCACTGCCCTCGCAATCAGCGTTCAACTCGGCTGTAAAAGCCATCAAACCACGTCTGCCAGGTAGCCCCGTTGTCTTTGGACTGCTCGAAAAACTGCCGTACCCGCCCGTCCGGTAACGGGGTCCACAATCCGCGGAATGGCAGAGTGGTGCCGTTGACGGTGTAGTGTATCTGGCCTGCAAGCAGCATGCCTTCCCCGGTCAGGCCGCCACGAATGTCGATCTGTTGGCCACCACTGTCGATCCACACCTGCACCCATTCGCCACTCGCCTGGTCGAGATAATTCATACTCATCCCTGTACCGCCAGCAGCGCTTTGCCATTTTTCGACCAGCACGCAACCCTTCTGCGCCGCCTCAATCACATTTTTACCTGCCAGTTGGCCACTCGAATCGTGCACTTCCCATTCTCCGAGCCAGAAGTCGAACTCGCGAAACCTGTCCTGATGCTGGCACGGGTACGTCGTCTCCGGCACCGAAGAGCCCACCGCTGCGTCTATCCCGCTCCCGCTGCTGGTCACCGGTGAGGCTGGCTGGGCGCCCGGACCGCAACCGCCAATCACAACAATTGCTGCAAGAATAACGGCTTTGCCTTTAATATTCATCAGGATCTCCCCGCCAGATACTTGCCGCCTGCACGTCGTTGAGACACAACTTGCATTGCAAGGTTCGCCCTTGCTGCCCGTTCTCTCAAATCTACGATGTACCGCGACGGTCCCGCAAACGCGTATGGGCATTGAATCCGCGTCAACGCGCAAGCACAATGCCGTGCGCATCACATGCCGCTACCGGAGAGGTGGCAGAGCGGTCGAATGCACCGGTCTTGAAAACCGGCAAGGGTTTGTAGCCCTTCGTGGGTTCGAATCCCACCCTCTCCGCCACCGGCCTTAAGAAC
>CAYVLL010000246.1:0-3134 GCA_964452235.1 uncultured Woeseiaceae bacterium | reverse complement strand
CGGCGATTGTTGTATGGCTATCGTCGGCACATAAAAATATCCTCCAGCCTGATCAATAATGTATGAGGCTCGGATGGCGCGTGCCCCGCGAATTCACGTACCTGGTGGTTTCTATCATGTCACCTTGCGCGGTAATCATCAGCAGCCAATATTTTTTACGGAGGACGATCGCCGCCTGCTGGATGAGATTATCAGTAACGCGATACGTCGCTATTCTGCGCGGCTTCACGCCTATTGCTACATGTCAAACCACATCCACTTGCTTATTCAAGTTGACGATATTCCACTCGGTCGGGTTATGTTGTGCATCGCGAGCCGCTATGCGCGCCGAATGCAGTCGTGCCTTAAGACTTCGGGACACTTTTTCGAGCGTCGCCATCATCCCGTTCTGGTCGATGTCGATGACTATCTGCTCACAGTTTTGCGATACATTCACCGAAATCCGGTCGACGCAGGTTTAAGCAAATCTGTCAGCGATTACCGCTGGACCAGTCATCACGCCTATGTCGGTTTGGCTGGACAGCCCTGGGTTACCACCGATTTCGTGCTTGGCCTTTTCCATAGTGAGAGGGAAAGTGCAATTGGCGCCTACCGAACATTCATGGACGATGTCCCTGACCGGAATCCGCTGGAAGACTGCACCAGGAACGATTCGCGCGTTTTCGGCAGCGCTTACTTCAGTGATCAAATGTCTAACAAGCCGAGCCAGTCAGCAACAGAGCGGGCGCTTGACGATTTGATTATCGACGCTTGTCGGCAATTCTCAGTGTCACGAAACGATCTGCAGTCACCCAGCCGTGAACGACACTTGACCAAGGCGCGTGCATGGATCGCGTTCCGGGCCAAGATGCTCGGCATCGCCTCGGTTTCGAAAGTCGCAGCGCGCCTCAACCGTACAGAGGGCAGTCTGCGGCAAAGTATCGCATGCCATTTCAAGCGTGATCACTTTGAAAATACCTGAGCGGAGCCGTCACTCCACTTTGCGGGGGATCATCGCCAAACCTACGAATCAGCGACCCCGGCACTACCTACGGATACCTGAACCTACGAATCAGCGACCCCGGCACTACCTACGAGCGTTTGCTGGCCATGCGCAGGATGTCGTCCAGTACGTTGCCATCGCCGTTCAGGTCGAGCATCGAGGCAAGTCCGCCTGCTGTCCTGGTGCTGCGATTACCTGACAGGCTACTTAACAGACCGCCCAGGACTCCGCCGGCCCCTGCCGAACTGGTTGCAGTGCCGGTGCCGCGCTGTTTTGCCATGTAGCCCGCAACCAGCATTGCCAGCATTGGCAACATTTTTTTCAGTACATTCGGGTCGAGCCCGGACTGCGAAGCCGCATTCTGGGCGACAGTACGGCTTACATCCTTGGTGCCGAAGATCTGCCCAAGAACGTCGTTGCCATGGCTTACATCCGTCGGTTTCGGGGCCAACACCTCGTCAAAAAGGCTACCGCCGCCAAGTCGTCCGAGCAGGCTTCCCAGACCTTCGAGTCCCGTGGGCTGTGCCTGTGCCTGCTTCTTGAAACCGCCCAGTATCGCCGGTATCAGGGCAGCAGCGCCGCTAGCCGCCTGCGCGTCGCTAATGCCCAGCTCGCGGGCCATGGAACTCAGCCCGCCAGCCTGGGCAAGAATGTCGGTGATCTGCATTGGTTGGCCCTCTGTGGATACCTGATTGGGTTCCTCCGAGTATAGGCCGTCGGCGCTATCCCGGCACGACAGAATTCCTTATGCTTCGGTCCATGGAACCATCCCTGCGCTTCCTTGGCGGCCGCTTCGGCGCCGCGGTGCCATTGCTGTTCTTCGTCGGCTGGGCCATCACTATCTCGGTTGCGGGCGTGCCGGACGAACGGGGGTTAATCCTCGGCATGGTCGGCGGTCTCACACTCGGCATGTTCCTGTGTCGCGACCGCTGGGCCGATTACGCCAACGCCGTGTTTGCCGGCATGGCCAACCCGGTCGCCACTGTCACCATCATTGCCTGGTTCTGGGCGGGCATGTTCGCGCAGGTATTGCGGGTTGGCGGCCTGGTTGACGGCCTCGCCTGGCTCGGTGGCCAGTCCAATGCCACCGGTGGCTGGTTCGTCGGCGCGACCTTCGTTCTTTCGGCGACATTTGGGACAGCAGTCGGTACCGGGTACGGCACAACGGTGGCCTTCTGCACGCTGATGTTCCCAGCGGGACTGATCCTCGGCGCCGACCCGGTGTGGCTGTTCGCAGCGATCCTCTCCGGCGCCGCTTTCGGCGACAATCTCGCGCCGGTGTCCGACACAACGGTCGTCTCGGCCACCACGCAGGAGACCGACATCCCCGGCGTCGTTCGTTCGCGGTTCAAGTACGCAATTATCGCGGCCGTCCCCGCGCTGGTGCTGTTCACGCTGCTTGGCGGCAGCGACGATCTCATCGACCGCGAGCTGGCTGCTGAACTGCTGGCTGAATCCTCGTCACCGGACGGCCTGGTGCTGCTCATACCGTTTGCGCTCGTCATCGGCCTGGCGCTCAAAGGCCAGCACATCCTGGTCGCACTGACTTGGGGCATTCTCACGTCGATTGCACTTGAGTTGGGTCTGGGACTTGCGCCGCCTGAGGCTATCCTTTTCTTCGATCCCGCCGCCGCACGGGTGGGTGGCGCGCTGGTCGATGGCATTACCGGTTACATCGGACTGTCGATCCTGATCCTGCTGATCGTTGCCGGCGGACATCTCATGCGGCTCGGTGGCGCTTTCGATGCGATTATCGACGGCCTCAAAAACTTCGCGCGTGCGTCGGTCGCTCGCGCCGAAGTGGCGATCTGGAGCATCGTGTTCTCACTGAACGCGTTTATCACCATCAACACCGCGGCCGAGATCGCGGCCGGACCGGTGGTTTCCCAGCTCGGCAAGAAATTTCGCCTGCACCCATATCGCCGCGCCAACATGCTCGATGCCGTTACCTCGGCGATCGGTTACATCTTCCCATGGGGCGGCGGCGTCCTGATCGGCTACCAGACGATACGTACGCTCGAGCCAGAGTACGACTTCGTCCAGGCAGTCGCGCCAACTGATGTCTGGGTGTATGTACTGCACGGCTGGTTTCTTGCTGCCGTCATGCTGATTGCAGCGATAACCGGGTTCGGCCGCACCTACGAGGCAGAGG
>CAYVLL010000245.1:0-3147 GCA_964452235.1 uncultured Woeseiaceae bacterium | reverse complement strand
TCAGCGTCACGGAACAGGTACCGGCCGCCTGCTGGGGCGAGCGTGGACTTCTCAATACCCGAGGCGAACTGTTCCTGACCGACGCCCGGCACATCCCCGCCGAGTTACCGCGCTTGTCGGGACCGCCGGAGCAGTCTGCGGAGGTCGCGCGGCGTTACCTGTCAGTCCGTGAAGACCTGATACCGCTCGGACTCGATCTGCGTCGTGTGCATCTCGATGCGCGAGGCGCCTGGGAAATGGATTTGTTGAATGGCGTCAACGTCAGGCTTGGCAAGCGGGACGTCGATGAGCGAACCCGCTTGTTTGTAGACGTGGTGGCCAACGTAATTACCGCCCGCGAAACCGACATTCGCTTCGTCGATATGCGCTACAGCAATGGTTTCACGATTGGCTGGAAAGACGAGGTGCGGGAACCCGCCAAGGACCTGATTCAGGCCCGGCAGGAAATGCTGGCAGCAGGAAGAACCGAATGAGCAAGCGGCGCAAGCATTCAATGGAGCGGGAGGCTGATCGGGTCGCATGAGCAAAAGAGGCGACAAGAATCTGATCGTCGGCCTGGATATCGGCACATCCAAGGTGGTGGCAATCGTCGGCGAAGTTCACGACGGCGGCATCGAGGTTGTCGGTATCGGTTCGCATCCATCGCGCGGCCTGAAAAAAGGTGTCGTGGTCAATATCGAATCGACCGTGCACTCCATTCAGCGAGCTGTCGAGGAGGCCGAACTGATGGCCGGCTGCGATATCCACTCCGTTTACACGGGAATTGCCGGCAGCCACGTCAGGAGCCTGAACTCACACGGTATTGTCGCGATTCGCGACAAGGAAGTCAGTGCCGCCGACGTCGATCGCGTTATCGACGCGGCGCGTGCGGTGGCTATCCCGGCAGACCAGAAGATCCTGCATATCCTGCCGCAGGAATTCATCATCGATAACCAGGAAGGCATTCGCGAACCGATCGGCATGTCGGGCGTGCGTCTCGAGGCCAAGGTGCACATGGTCACCGGTGCCGAAAGCGCGGCACAAAATATCGTCAAGTGCGTGCAACGCTGCGGTCTCGAAGTCGATGACATAGTTCTCGAGCAGCTTGCGTCGAGTTATTCGGTGTTGACCGATGACGAAAAGGAGCTCGGAACCTGCATTGTCGACATTGGTGGCGGCACCACCGATCTCGCCGTCTTTCTGGGCGGTGCGATCCAGCACACTGCGGTCATCCCGATTGCCGGCGACCAGGTGACCAACGACATCGCAGTGTCGATGCGCACTCCGACGCAGTATGCCGAGGAAATCAAGATCAAGTACGCCTGCGCGTTGTCGCAGCTTGCTAACCCGGATGAAACGATTGAAGTGCCGAGCGTGGGCGAGCGGCCGCCACGACGTTTGGCGCGACAGACACTGGCTGAAATCGTTGAACCACGATTTGAGGAACTGTTTGGCCTGATCCGCGATGAGCTGCGTCGCAGTGGCTTCGAGGAGCTTATTGCTGCCGGCATCGTCATCACCGGCGGCAGCGCCAAGATGGAAGGGGCCGTCGAACTGGCTGAAGAGGTTTTCCATATGCCCGTGCGACTCGGCTCGCCACAGTACGTGCAGGGCTTGTCGGACGTGGTGCGCAACCCGATTCATGCTACGGGTGTCGGCCTCCTGCTGTACGGCTACGAGAACATGCTGCGTCGCGGTCGTCGCAGCCCACCGGTCAGCGGCAGTGTTGCGGAAGTGTGGAATCGAATGCGGTCCTGGTTCCAGGGGCAGTTCTGAGAGTAATGAGCAAAGAAAAGTACAACGTCCGGCAAGTTTTTGAAGCAGCAGGGAGCGCAGCTTCTGGATCGACGAGTATCGAACGGAAACGAGTGAGCACTTTTTTACAAATCCCGAGCGGAGGAATAACAAATGTTTGAACTAATGGATGCGCATAGCCAAAGCGCAATAATCAAGGTGATCGGTGTCGGTGGTGGCGGTGGCAATGCCGTCGCGCACATGGTCAATGCAGGAATCGAAGGCGTCGATTTCATATGCGCCAATACCGATGCGCAGGCCCTGAACAGCGCGCGCGTGCGTACGGCGTTGCAGATAGGCTGCAACATCACCAAGGGCCTGGGTGCGGGGGCCAATCCCGACGTTGGCCGTCAGGCGGCGATGGAGGATCGCGATCGTATTCTCGAGGTTATCGAAGGCGCCGACATGTTGTTTATCACCGCCGGTATGGGTGGCGGCACCGGCACGGGCGCGACACCGGTCGTGGCGCAGGTGGCCAAGGAACTGGGCATATTGACGGTCGCGGTCGTCACCAAGCCGTTTCTCATGGAAGGCAACAAGCGCATGGCAATCGCCGATCACGGTATTGCCGAGCTCAGCAAGTACGTCGATTCCCTGATCACGATTCCGAATGAAAAGCTGTTGTCAGTGCTGGGCGGCGAAACAACGCTTCTCGAAGCCTTTCGTGCTGCCAACCAGGTACTGCAGGGAGCCGTGCAGGGCATCGCGGAGTTGATCACGCGCCCCGGCCTGATCAACGTCGATTTTGCCGATGTGCGTACAGTGATGGCGGAAATGGGTATGGCAATGATGGGCTCAGGCACGTCGTCGGGCGAGGATCGCGCGCGCGAGGCTGCCGAAGCCGCTATTTCCAGTCCACTGCTGGAAGACATCAACCTGGCCGGCGCCAACGGTATTCTGGTTAACGTCACCGCAGGAATGGACCTATCGATCGGCGAGTTCCAGGAAGTCGGCAATACCATCAAGGAGTTTGCATCCGACGATGCAACCGTCGTCATCGGTACCGTTATCGATCCCGACATGCGCGACGAAATTCGCGTGACGGTGGTGGCTACGGGGCTTGGCCATACGGCTGCTCGCTCGAATGCGCCGATGCGCGTGGTTCGTCGCCAGAGTCAGTCGCTGGAACCGAACTATCAGATGCTCGACAAGCCGACGGTACAACGCAAACGTGCGGTGGGTGATGGATTGCAGGATGGTGCCATGCAGGACGATTTGCTGGACATCCCGGCCTTCCTGCGGCGTCAGGCAGACTGACGCCGCTACGGACGGGATGATTTTGCTCACTCAAATGCGTCCGGTCCGCCTCCGCTCAGGTCGACCCGGTCCGGCAACCCGGGTCGGCCTTCTTTATGACCCATGCCGTGAACCTCT
>CAYVLL010000244.1:0-3153 GCA_964452235.1 uncultured Woeseiaceae bacterium | reverse complement strand
GCCAGTTGCTGCAGGTGACCGATACGGTCGACCTGGTAACCCAGCGACGTCAGGGTGTCAGCAATGTGGTCGATGGTGTCGGGGCGATCGAACTCCGCCGTATCCATTTCGCTGTAGCCGGCTTCCAGCCAGGCGTCGCGCAGATCGTAGGTGAGGCCGACGCGAAGTTTATTGCTTCGATTCATGAACGGGACTCCTCCAACTCTTGTTGAGGATTCGTGTCCGGATACCGGTACTCGCCGCCGTCATAGCTCTGCAATACCAGGTCGCCGTTCTCGTAGCCGACAACGTAGTCGGGGGCGATGGCTGTCTTGCCGCCGCCATTCGGCGCGTCAACGACAAAGGTGGGCACTGCGTAACCGGTTGTATGGCCGCGCAGCCCGCGAATCAGCTCAATACCTTTGGCGACGGGCGTGCGGAAGTGGGCGGATCCGGAGATGGGATCGCACTGATACAGGTAATACGGCTTGACGCGTATGCGCAGCAGACCATGCATCAGTTTCTTCATGGTCACCGTATCATCGTTAACACCCTTTAACAACACGGTCTGGCTGCCCAGCGGTATGCCGGCATCGGCCAGGCGACCGCATGCTTCCGCGACTTCGGGGGTTATCTCATCAGCGTGTGTGAAGTGCAGGCTCATCCACAACGGGTGGTAGCGCTTGAGTATGCGCGTCAGCGTCGGTGTGATACGCATTGGCTGCACCACCGGCTGTTTGCTGCCGATACGAACGAACTCTACGTGCCGAATCTTGCGCAGGCGCTTCAGGATGTACTCGAGCCGGTCATCGTCCAGGCTCAGCGGATCCCCGCCGGAGATGAGGACATCACGTACCACCGGAGTCTGCTCGATGTAATCAAGCGCTGCTTCGATATCCGACTTCTTCACACTGCGTTCGCCGACCGAGCCGACCATGCGGGCACGGGTGCAGTAGCGGCAGTAGACCGAGCAGAAGTTCGTCACGAGCAGCAGTACCCGGTCGGGGTAGCGGTGCACCAGTCCCGGTACCGGGCTATGGGCATCTTCCCCGAGCGGGTCGTCATTTTCTCCACGCGAGACAAGGTATTCGCCGAGCACGGGCACCACGGTGCGGCGCAGTGCTTGCAACGCGTCGGTTGGATCCAGCAAGCTGGCATAGTACGGCGTGATGCCGACCGGCAAGGCGCCGGTATGCTGCCGGATCGCCGCGATCTCGTCGCCGGACAGGTCGATCATCCGTTCCAGGTCGGCCAGCGTGCGTACCCGGTGCCGGTTCTGCCAACGCCAGTCGTTCCAGTCATCGACACTGGCGTCAGGATAGTACCTGGCCAGAAACTCCGCCGAGCGCTCCGAGACGCAAAAGCGCGCCCGATCGCGTCTGGCGATGGTTGTCTGCAGTTTTGGAGTGGCTGGGAGAGGGCGGCGGGAGCGCGGGGCGGGAGAGGCAAGTGTATTGCTTCCCCGTTCCGGAGGCTCCTCCGCGGTTTGCGACGCGGTTTTCATCAACAGATCCTGATACGCAGTTGGGCGACCTGCAGACAAAAATCGACCCGGCCCGTCGAGTCGCGCGGAACATGCCCGCCTGATTTTCGCGGTACTATATTTCTGACGTACCAAATGTCAATGCATTTCCATCAAAACTGCGGGCGGTGACGGTTTCGTGTCGGTGGTGTGCGACAGTCGATGGAATTGCCGGTTCGTTTCACCAACGATAACCGACCCCTTTCCTGGCCAAATCCAGCCTCCTGCATGAAGACCGAGTTCTCCCGCGATCCACAAACCAACCGCTCGTTGCGGCACTCGTTGAAGGACGCCGTGGCGTTTGCGACCATGACGGGAATCGGTGAGACGTACTTCTCTGCGTTCGCCCTGTTCCTGAAGGCCACCACACCACAGATAGGCATGCTGGCCTCGTTGCCACCGCTCCTGGCTTCCTTCGTGCAATTGCTGTCAGCGTGGCTCGGACGCCTGACCGGAAAGCGCAAGTGGCTGATCCTGACCGGCGCCGGGTTGCAGGCATTTGCCTGGATACCGTTGCTGTTGCTGCCCCTTCTTGTTCCCGAACGAGCGGTACCGTTACTGATCGCCTGCGTGGTGCTTTACCAGGGCGGTGCGCACCTCGTAACGCCGCAGTGGAGCAGCCTGATGGGCGACATCGTGCCGGCACGGCGCCGCGGTCGATTCTTCGCCCTGCGCACCCGGCTGGTCACGGCGTTCACTTTCCTGTCACTCCTGGCAGGTGGATTCATTCTGCACTTCTTCAACGGCCGCGGCAGCACCCTGACCGGCTTTATCGTGCTGTTCAGTATCGCCGCGTGTGCGCGACTCGTCTCGGTGTACCAGCTGTCACGCATGTACGATCCGCCGGGGCACGTGGCTGCACTCGAGTTTCCTTTCGGGGCTGGCTGGTGGCAGCGGCTGCGGCATTCCAATGTCGTGCGCTTTTCGATCTTTTTCGCGTTGACCCAGTTCGGTGTCGCGATCGCCTCGCCATTTTTCACCGTTTACATGTTGCGCGATCTGCAATTCAGCTACCTCGCGTTCACAGTAAATACGGCTGCGGCAATCTTCGCGCAATTCCTGACCCTGTCGCAGTGGGGTCGCATCAGCGATATCTTCGGCAATCGGCGCATACTCGCCGCAACCGGCATCCTCATCCCGCTGATGCCGCTGCTGTGGGTTTTTTCCAGCAACTTCTGGTACCTCATCGCTGTGCAACTGGTCAGCGGCTTTGCGTGGGCGGGATTCAGCCTGAGTGCCGGCAACTTCATCTACGACCTGATTTCCCCGCATCGCCGCGCCACCTACCTGGCAATTCACAACGTCATCGCCGGCGTCGGAATCTTCAGCGGCGCGCTGCTGGGCGGTTATCTCGGCACCGTACTCCCGACCGGGATAAGCATTGCCGGTTACCAGTTCAGCTGGTTGAGCCCGCTCATCGGAGTGTTTGTGATCTCAACCATTGTGCGTGCCACGGTAGTGCTCATCCTGATCCCGAAGTTGCGGGAGGTACGGCCGGTGCGCGACATCTCGCTGCGCGACCTGATCTTCCGGGTGACGCGGTTGAACGCGTTGTCGGGGGTGTTTTTCGAGGTTATCGGCTCGCGGCCGAAACTGAGCGGCCGTTCGCCGGGGGAAGAGTGATACTTTCTCGGCGCTGCTGCCGGCAGGGC
>CAYVLL010000243.1:0-3171 GCA_964452235.1 uncultured Woeseiaceae bacterium | reverse complement strand
TCACCCGAAAAGCAGTTTGCGAGTCCGTGAAAAGCCGATATTTTTTCCAAGGCGCGCATACCAGAAGCGACAGGCCAGGGCTGCAAGGATATTCATGGCGGCCGCTCCACCGAGTGCCACGGTCATTGGCCAGCCGGCGGACACAGCAATCCAGACTCCAAGACCCACCAGGCAAACCCAGGCAACGATCAGAAAGGCAACGCTCAACATCGTTGCCGATGCCATCGCTACGGCGGAAGCGATGCTGATCTGCACTTCGCCGGAAGCCGTCGCCGCAACCTTGCTCAAATGGGCTGCCGCTGCATCGCGGGCAGCCTGAATTTCCCCCAACAGGGATTCCGTGCCTCCAGCGGTCTGGTCGTTAGCCGCATCTTCCGGGGTTTCGCCGCGACCGGCGCCGAACCTGTCACTGGGATTCGACGGTCCGGCCGCGGCGTCTGAACTGCGCGTAGCTGGCGATTCCGCGACCAAGGCTTACCGGCTCAGGAGGCGTGACACCACAAGTCCCGCAGCAAATGCGATACCTGCGGACATCAGCGGATTTTCGCGGGTGTACTGGCGAAACTGATCCAGCGACTGTTCCGCGGTTTGGCGCGCCTCGGCGGTCTTCTCCCGCAGCTGCTCCTCGCCGGTGGCAGCCATGCGCCGCACCTTGTCCTCGGCTTTTGCCGCACTGCCGGCCGCTCGATCGACCGCTTCATGCGCCGCCTGGGCGACGTTTTCGGTCACCTTTGCGTCCCGGCCGGACGCCCTGGCACCGGCCGTGGAATCACCCGTATTGGCGTAATCTGTCTTCGCTACCATGATTGCTTCGCTCCTGTAGGTTTTGTGATAGTAGTGTCCTGCCAAAGAGTAAAGCAAGTTGCGTGCCATGGACTGGCTTTAAGTGATGCCGGGAAGTGCATGCGCGAAATCACTGCGAATAGGCCACGGAGCCTGCAATTTTTGCCGATCAATTGTGAAACTTGCAGGGGTCGTTCCCCGGCCAAACGTGGAACGATCTGTGGACCTGTCAGTGGCGCACGTCGAGCGATTCGATCACTTCGGCAAGGGATGCAAGAGAAACCGGTTTGCGCCGGAAAGCATTGACATTGAGCCCGACGCGCCTCGCCTTTGCCTTAACGTCGTCCAGTTGGTGGGCGGTGATCAGGATTACAGCTACGTCGTAGCGTCGTTGCAGGGTGCGGGCAACGTCGACGCCGTCAATGCTGCCATTGAGCTTCCAGTCACACAAAAGCACATCCGGCTCATGCCGGAGGGCCTGATCCATAGCTTCTATCGCCGAACCGGCGACTGTAACCTCGTGTCCACGAAACTCGAGGTAATGCCTCACGGCTTCGCGAGCGATCGACTCGTCTTCAATCACCAGCACTCGCATCAGGCCGCGACGATTCATCGCAATTGTGTCTGTCTGTCGATTGTCCAATCGCTGGTCCTGCAATAACTGCGTACATTCCTGAATACCACATATGGAGGCTTGCGTCGCGTCGCCGTTCACTGTTTGAACGTCTGGTTTGAACGCCTGCGCGGCCCCGGACGGGTCGACACAGGCAAACCATCGCCCCAGTGTCCGGTTTCCGGATGGCCCCCAATGCGGGCGACAACCGGCCCGACTAACGCGTCCCTGCGTTACCGGGCGTTATCGGCTGTTCTTATTGCGTGGCTTGCTCGTAATCAGAAGAATCGTATTCCGGCATGGACTCCAGCACGTCCGACGTGACTTCGCTCTGGATCTGCCCGTCAGCGGTCATCTGCAGATGCTGGATATCGATGGCAACTTGCTTACCGCCGATACCAAGGAAGTCCCCGACGTCGACGACGACGAACTTGCTCTCGCCGTTGTCGTCCGCAACGACGCTGGCAATCGTGCCGATTTCCTCACCGTCCCGGTTGTGGATGGCTCGCCCTTCCAACTCTGCGCCGACCATGCTGTCCAACGCACCGCCTGCCGTACCCCAGGATTGATCAGTACTTTGACGAGGTTGCGTTTGGCCGGGCTGGGCATAGGACGTATCGCCAGTCGTCATACGGTCCATCGGTCGCGTGTCACGCGTATCGGCTACGGACTGGTCGTCCTGCGGCGACAGCTCTTGAGTCGGTCGCTCCGCATAGGAATCCCGATCATCAGCTGTGTCGCAGCCCGCGATTGCCGTCAGTGTCAGCAATGGCGCAGCGGCCATCATTTTCAAAAGTGATTTGGTGTGCATTTTCATCCTCCAGACAGCCAGTGGCTGTTACTTTGATTGCGTTCAGGCTTGGCAATGCAAAATGCGTGCCGGAGGACCCTGCTGGCGCCAAAGCTTTGATTCATCAGCGTCTTCCCGGGATCCTGGGCGCGCCGAGCGGACACCAGGCACGTGCCAGCGGTCAGAATGTTCCGTGATCGGTAATTCCTGCACACGATCGCTGACCGGACCGTGGAGGAGCGCATCAGATGCCAGGCGTCCTGCAATGTTGTAACGTCTGCGACTTGATCTCGCGACCGAAAGATGCACTTTACGGGGGCGTTTCGGAATGTACTTGAACACACCTTCAGTTTTTGTCACAGCATTTTTCTTGCTTGCTTTTTCCGGGGCACCCGCAGAGGCGCAACAGTCCGTTATCGAAAACTGCCGCGAAGCCGCGTCTCATGAAGAGCGCATCGCCTGTCTCGAGGCCGCGTTATCTGACGAGGAAAACCCGGTCAATCGAGGCGCTGAAATCGCAGAGCCCCCACCGCCTGCCCCTGCCGACCCGCCGCCGGCACGCCAGGACACTATCGGCGCCGAGCAGGTGCGTGCGCGCAATGAGACGAGCGCCGAGATAGCCGCCCGCCTTGCATCGGTAAAGGGTCTCAAGGTGGCCAGGTACACGGAGGTGCCCTACCAGCGGTTGCAGGTCGAACTGGAGAATGGCCAGATCTGGAGGCAGATTGCCGGAGATACCCAGCAGGTTCGCGTCGACCTGCAACGCAACCAGACGGTGGATATCGAGGAATCACGAATCAGTGGTTACAAGTTGCGGCTGAACGAAATGCGCCGCACCATACGCGTCGAACGAATCAAATGAAAAGCGGTGGTCTTTCGACCACCGCTTCATGTTTCAGAACACTTTGGATCAGAATCGACGAGCGACGTTCAGGAATGCTCTCTGTCCGTAGAGATCGTAGGTCGATTGCACAACGATGTTCAT
>CAYVLL010000242.1:0-3174 GCA_964452235.1 uncultured Woeseiaceae bacterium | reverse complement strand
ACTTTCACATGGTTATGGGCGTGTCGCCGATCCTCGTGGTCTTTGGCGCCATTTACCACTGGTTCCCGAAAATCACCGGCAAGATGTATAACGAGACACTGGGCAAATGGCACTTCTGGATGACCTTCTTCGGCACCTACGCGATTTACCTGCCGATGCACTACCTGGGATTCCTCGGCGTCCCGCGGCGCTACTACGCGATGGGCAGCACCGATTTCATGCCGGAATCGGCGCATGATCTGAATGCCGCGATCACAATTTCCGCCATTTTCGTGGCCCTGACGCAGTTGATTTTCCTCTACAACATGATCGTGAGCCTCAAGAGCGGCAAGAAGGCAGACCCGAATCCATGGGGCGCCACCACACTCGAATGGCAAACTCCGGATACGCCGCCGAAGCACGGTAACTGGGGGCATGAACTGCCGCAGGTCTATCGCTGGGCGTACGACTACAGCGTGCCCGGATATCACGACGATTTCATTCCGCAAAACGTGCCGCCCGACAAGGCGCCGGTCGGCCGCGACCACGGGGTGCATCACTAGTGCACCCCGCCGCAAATAATCGACCATTCTCGCGGCGCCTTTTCCCGTCTGGCGGCGTTGCGGCTCCTCGCAATAGCGGTGCTATTCCTCGTCGCCGCGCCTTGCCAGCCACGAAAATCCGCTCGCCACAATGGTCAATTATTCACGGCGGGGTACACTCGTGACGATAACGCTGATCCTGATGGCCGTCCTGATGGCCACGGTGATCGGGTGGCTGCTGAAACAGTCGCTCAATACACAGCCGTGGGTCGCGAACGCGGCGGCCGATGCGAGTTCCGGGCCGTCGATCGACACGCACGCCAAAACTTTCGGCCTGATTACGTTTCTCGCAGTCGTGACTTCGTTGTTCGCGTTGTTCTTCAGTGCCTATGCGATTCGCATGCAGATGGTGGACTGGTTGCCGGTCAAGGAACCACCGCTCCTGTGGATCAACACGGGCTTCCTGGTGCTCGCCAGTTTTGCCTACCACTGGACCCGCTCGGCGGCAGTCAAGGGCAGGACAGCGGCGCTGAAGCCGGGTCTCATGATCGCCGGGTTGCTGACTTTGCTGTTTCTCGCCGGGCAAATACTTGCGTGGCAGCAGTTGCACAGCACCGGTCACTACCTGTCCAGCAATCCCGCGAATGCATTCTTTTATGTGCTGACCGCGGTGCACGGACTGCACATGCTCGGCGGCCTTTGGGTCTGGGGCCGTTCGCTGCAACGCGTATTCACCGGCGCCGAGGCCGAGAGCGTGAGGTTGTCCATCGAACTGTGCACTGTCTATTGGCACTACCTGTTGCTGGTGTGGGTAGTCCTGTTCGCCTTGTTGATATCCACTTGATTGCCTGGAAGGACACACGATGTCGGAAGCTGCGATGAGCAATTCGGGAGACGTAATCGCCCAGGGTGCAGGGGGGGTCGTCTCCGACTTTTCCGCGGACATGCAGGCATTCCACGTGCCGTGGGGCAAGGCCATGATGTGGATCTTCCTGCTCAGCGACACCTTTATTTTCAGTTGCTTCCTCGTGTCCTACATGACGGTGCGCATGTCGGCGGCCGATCCCTGGCCGTTCCCGAGCGAGGTGTTCGCACTCAGCTTCGGCGGCGATCCGATTCCACTCATACTCATTGCGATCATGACCTTTGTCCTGATTACCTCAAGCGGCACGATGGCGATGGCCGTCAACATGGGCTATCGCAAGGATCGAAAAAAGACCTTCTGGTTGATGATTGCTACCGCCGTGCTGGGCGCCACATTCGTCGGCATGCAGGCGTTCGAATGGACCAAGCTGATTGTCGACGAAGGCATCAGGCCGTGGGGCAACCCGGTGGGTGCCGCGCAGTTCGGCGCCAGTTTCTTCATGATCACCGGGTTCCACGGACTGCACGTGTCTGCCGGGGTCATCTACCTCCTGGTGGTCGCGTTTCGAGTGAAGAACGGCTTCTACGAGAGGCGTGGCGGAAACTACGAGATCGTCGAGATCGCCGGGCTTTACTGGCACTTTGTCGACCTGGTCTGGGTCTTTATTTTCGCATTCTTCTATCTCTGGTAACTGGCGGCAGGAGTTTTTCGGTATGGCAAGTGAAGAAGGACAACAGCACCCATTAAGCATCTATTTCTGGATCTGGGGACTGCTGTTCGTCATCAGCTTTTTCTCCTACATGGTCGATTACATAAACCTGCAAGGCTACCTGCGCTGGACACTGATACTTATTTTCATGTTCCTGAAGGCTGGATTCATCGTGGCGATCTTCATGCACATGCAATGGGAACGACCGGCCCTGAAGCTGGCAATTCTCGGGCCACCGCTCGCGATACTCGTATTGATCGCGCTGATGGCGCTCGAAGGCGACTATACCTTCCTCACCCGTATCGAATTTTTCGGCGAAAGCGATTTCGTGCCGGAG
The DNA here is from genome assembly GCA_964452235.1 of uncultured Woeseiaceae bacterium. GTDB lineage: Bacteria > Pseudomonadota > Gammaproteobacteria > Steroidobacterales > Woeseiaceae > IDS-8. The sequence goes on along the minus strand of CAYVLL010000242.1, from coordinate 742 downwards.
CCGATGCACCATTGATTCAATCGCCCGTGATACGGGCTCCTACAGCCGCTGTAGGAGCCCGTATCACGGGCGATTCGTTAAAAACCCGGTAAACCATCCGATGCAATCCCCTGTAGGAGCCCGTATCACGGGCGATCCCGCCAACCCGGTAACCATCCGATGCAATCCCTGACCGGCCTCCTCGGTATCGTACTGCTGTTCGCTGTGGCGGTGCTGCTATCGGCTAACCGTGGCGCTATCAAACTGCGCACCGTGGCTATCGCGTTCGCCTTGCAGGTGGGCATTGCGGCGCTGATCCTGTATGTGCCCTATGGGCGCCAGTTACTGGGCGGCGTCGTTCGCGGTGTGCAGCATGTGATCAATTACGGCAACGCCGGCATCGAGTTCGTTTTCGGTACCCAGGCACGCGAGAGCCTCGGCTTTACGATCGCACTGAACGTTTTGCCGGTGATCGTGTTTTTCTCGGCATTGATGTCGGTGCTCTACTACCTGGGCGTGATGCAGAAGATCGTGGCAATACTCGGCGGATTGCTGCACCGGCTGTTGCGAACCAGCCAGACGGAATCGATGTCGGCCGTGTCGAACATTTTCGTCGGGCACACCGAAGCGCCGCTGGTGGTAAAGCCCTATCTCGCGCGCATGAGCGAATCCGAGTTGTTCGCGGTCATGACCGGGGGTTGCGCAACCATCGCCGGGGCGGTGATGGCCGGTTATGCAACGATGGGTGTCGATCTTGAATACC
>CAYVLL010000241.1:0-3208 GCA_964452235.1 uncultured Woeseiaceae bacterium | reverse complement strand
GCGGGGCGGGCTCCTGCGGGCCGGGACTCGCTACAACGTGAAATTGATGCCCTGCGCCAGCGGCAGGTCTGCGCCCCAGTTGATCGTATTGGTCTGGCGGCGCATGTAGACCTTCCACGCATCCGAACCGGACTCCCGGCCGCCGCCTGTTTCCTTTTCACCGCCGAACGCGCCGCCGATCTCGGCGCCGGACGTGCCTATGTTGACATTCGCAATACCGCAATCGGACCCCGCATAAGACAGGAACAGCTCGGCATGCTGCACGTTGTCTGTGAAAATGGCAGATGACAAACCCTGCGCAACGCCATTGTGCAGCTCAATCGCTTCTTGCAGGTCGCTGTAGCTGATCAAGTACAGAATCGGCCCGAAAGTTTCCGTCTGCACAATCTCCCAGTCGTTTTTCGCAATCGCGATGGCCGGTTCGACAAAATGACCGGGGCGATCCAGGCGCTTGCCGCCGCACAGGATCTCACCGCCCGCTTTCCTGACCGCTTTCAGCGCCTGCTCGAATCGTTTGACGGCATCTTCGTCGATCAACGGTCCCATCAGCGTCTTCTTGTGCAGGGGATCACCGATACGCACCTGTCCATAGGCGCTTACCAGTCGCTCGCGCAGTTCCTTCAGCCGCGATTCATGCACAATGACGCGACGCGTCGACGTGCAACGCTGACCCGCAGTGCCGACGGCGCCGAACACGATCGCGGGCACGGCTATCTCCAGATTCGCGTACTCATCGACAATAATCGCATTGTTGCCGCCCAGTTCGAGCAGGCTTTTTCCCATGCGGGCAGCGACGCGTTCGCCGACTTTCCGTCCGACCGCGGACGAGCCTGTAAAAGACAGCAGATCGACACGGCTGTCGTCAACGAACTGCTGTGCCAATTTGTTGTTATGGTCATTGAACAGGTGGAAGACCTCCGGGAGCCCTGCATCGGCGAGTGCCTCGTTGCAGATCCTTTGCACCGCGACGCCGCATAGCGGCGTCTTGGGTGACGGCTTCCATACGTTCACATTGCCGCAAATAGCGGCGATGCACGCATTCCACGACCACACCGCAACCGGAAAATTGAACGCGGATATCGTGCCGACAACGCCCAACGGGTGCCACTGCTCGTACATGCGATGCTTCGGGCGCTCGGAATGCATGGTCTTGCCATACAGCATACGCGACTGACCCACCGCAAAATCAGCGATATCGATCATCTCCTGAACTTCGCCGTCACCTTCCGCCTTGATCTTGCCGTTTTCGAGACTGACCAGGCTGCCGAGCGCATCCTTGTTGTCGCGAAGCGCATTGCCAAGCCGGCGAACGGCATCGCCACGCACTGGCGCCGGAACCTTGCGCCATTCGAGAAACGCTTCACGTGCCGAGTCGATCAGCCGGTTGTATTCTTTCTCTGTCGAGGCGCGCACGCTGGCTATAACCTCACCCGTTGCGGGATTCTTCGATTCGATCAACGGCGCCGATTTCGTTTCGAACGAACGTGATCCGGACCAGGTACCGGCGTTGGTCGCCTTGAGCCCCAGTCGGCTCAGAATTTTTTTCATGGCTGTACTCCCTCAATTTTCGCGTGCTTCCGGCGTTGCCGGCCGGTCTGGCCACGCGATACGAGCGCTGCCGAGAGCTGGCTGTTGCCGCCTTGCTTGTAAAAACGTCCAAAGCGATTGTCCAGGATATCCTGCAGACCGAACTCTTCCTGCGAAACGAATCCCTGTCGCGGCGTCGCTTCGGACAATACGATATCCATCACGCTGCAAACTCCCGCAGCGGTTGTAATCTGGATGGCCGACCACAGGCGTCCCGCGACCACATCCGGATACACCTTGTTCACGTAATTCTCTTCACGAAACTCCCCGTCCTGCATGCCGGTGACGGCCGCATAAACGATAACGACATCCTGCAGGGTCTGCGGCACTGCGTTCTCGAGTATGCGTTTCAGGGTACCGCGATCACGGTTGAGTTTCAGTCCATTCATCAACAGCCGCATTTGTTCGCAATGGCCGGGATAGCGAATGGTCTTGTAATTCATCGTATTGACGCGGTTGCCGTAGGTCTCGCCCAGTGAGCCCAGACCGCCGGAGGTATTGAAAGCCTCGTAAAGGGTCCCGTCGATCTCGATCTCCTCAAGCCCTTCGAGCGGTTGCACGTTCGCATCCTTGCCTTCGACAATGCTCTGGCAAGCATTGCCGTATTCGTTGATCAGGCCATCCGTCGACCATGTGAGCGAATATTTCAAGACGTTGTTGGGATGTTGGGGCAGCGCGCCGACCCGCAATTTGACCGAGCGCAAGGAGTCGAAATGCTTGATCAGTTCGTTTGCAGCAATGCTGATAAATCCGGGCGCGAGTCCGCATTGCGGCACAAAGGCCGTGGTAGCCCCCGCGGCCAGTTCGCGCACTGCCTGGGTGACGGCCACATCCTCGGTCAGGTCGAAATAGTGGAGCTGCTCACTGCGCGCCACCTTTGCGACGACCCGGTTGCAGAAATACGGCAACCCCGAAATTACCGCAACGGGCTTGTGCTCCCGGACATGCGCGGTCAGCAACGCCTCGTCGCCGGCATCCAGGCAGAAGGGCTGGATATTGCCACGGCCGTGCGCCTCGACGACATCGGCAGCGGCGCTATCCGAACTGTCGGCCAATTGCACGCGATAGTCGCCACAGTCTGCCAACAGACCCGAGATCAGCGCTCCGATCTTGCCGGCGCCGAGAACCAGTATGTCCTGCATGAATACTCCTGATTTCACGTGCGGCCCCTGGTGGGATGGGGCGCAGCCTGCGAGGCGCGCATTGTGCCAATGTCACCGGACGCTGGCCATATACGTTTCAAGGTGTGCCGTGGACGCCCGGCCGCGTCGTGCAGGCTGCTGATTGCAGGGGAAACTTTTGCGCCGTCGGCGACGGGCATGGCATAGTCCGCGGACTTTGACGCAAGCCGCTGCGTGCTGCCTGCGAATCTCCGGAGCTCCCGTGATACGACCCGTCGACAAGACCGCCTGGCACCCGGCCACCTGGCAGCGCCTGGATGCTGCCCAGCAGCCGTCCTATCCGGACCAGGCCGCACTGGAGCGCGCCGTGGCGGAACTCAGTCGATTGCCGCCGATCGTGACCTCATGGGAAATCGACGGTCTGCGGGAACTGATCGCCAAGGCCCAAAATGGCGAAGCGTTCGTGTTGCAGGGCGGTGACTGCGCGGAAAGTTTTGACG
>CAYVLL010000240.1:0-3218 GCA_964452235.1 uncultured Woeseiaceae bacterium | reverse complement strand
TGCTGATGAAGTCGGTGTTCCGTATGGGCATACCGGTCGTCGGCAAGAACTATTTCCCGTCGAACATACAAGGCCTGCCGACCTGGTACGAAGTGCGCGTCACGGGTGATGGCTTCCAGGCGCGTGCCGATCGCGTGGACATCATGGTGGCGATGAACGCGCAGACCTACGCCAGCGACATGGCCGAAGTTGCGTCCGGCGGCTGGCTGATCTACGACTCGACCTGGCCGCGCAGCCGGCAACTCGATCGCAGCGATATCACCGTACTCGGTATTCCGCTGTCGAAGCTGTGCAACGAGCATTTCGACGGCGCGCGCGCACGTATCCTGATGAAAAATATCGCCTACGTCGGTGCAATTGCGGCGCTCGTGGACATCGACCTGGCCGTTATCGAAACTCTGCTCGAGGAAACGTTCGCCAAGAAGAAGCATCTCGTGAAGTCCAATCTCGAGGCGATCCATCTCGGCTACGACTACGCGAAGGAACATTTCCCTTGTCCGTTGCCGGTGCGTGTCGAACGGATGGACAAGACCAAGGGCCACGTGATCATCGACGGCAACACTGCCGCTGGCCTGGGCTGTGTTTACGCCGGTGCGACCGTCGGTGCCTGGTACCCGATCACGCCGTCCACTTCGCTGATGGACGCGTTCAAGTCGTTCTGCAAGCAGTTCCGCATGGACGAGGCAAGCGGCGGCAAGAAGTTCTGCATCGTGCAGGCCGAAGACGAACTGGCGGCGATTGGCGTCGTTCTCGGCGCCACCTGGAACGGTGCACGCGCCTTCACGCCTACCAGCGGGCCCGGCATCTCGCTCATGAGCGAGTTCATCGGTTTCGCGTATTACGCCGAAGTACCGGCGGTGATTTTCGACGTGCAACGGACCGGCCCGTCCACCGGCATGCCGACTCGCACGCAGCAATGCGATTTCCTGTCCTGCGCGTACGCATCACACGGCGACACCAAGCACGTATTGCTTTTCCCCGCGAATCCCGAGGAATGCTTTTATATGTCGGTGAACGCGTTCGACCTGGCCGACCAGCTGCAGACGCCGGTTATGGTGCTCTCCGATCTCGACATCGGCATGAACGACTGGATGTGCCCGGACCTGCAATGGGACGAGTCCTACCAGCCGAACAAGGGCAAGGTGCTGACGGCGGAACAACTCGACGGCATGGAGAAGTTCTACCGCTACCTCGATGCGGACGGCGACGGCATTACCTACCGGACACTGCCCGGGGAACACCCGAAAGGCTCGTTTTTTACGCGCGGCTCGGGACACAACAAGTTCGGTGCCTACACCGAGGATTCCAGGCAATACCAGGAAGTCGTCGACCGCCTGCTCGTCAAGTGGGAGACAGCGCGTGACATGGTGCCGAATCCTGAAATCGCCTGGTCGAAGTTCAACAAGCGGGCAATTCTGACCGTTGGCAGCGGTGACGGTGCGGTCAAGGAGGCGCTGGTGCGGCTCAAGGAAGAAGGTACCGGACTCAATTACTGCCGCGTCAAGGCATTTCCTTTTTCCCAGGCCGTGCGCGAGTTCATCAATAACCACGACGTTGTCTATGTCGTCGAGCAGAATCGCGACGCGCAACTACGCTCGCTCCTGATGCTCGACCTCGAAGTCGACGCGAGGAAGCTGAAGCCGGTTTTGCATTACGACGGTATGCCGATGTCCGCCAGCTTCGTCGTCGAGAAAGTGCTCGAGCACCAGGCCGAAGGCCGCGCCGCGTAATCGTCGGTCGGCGCAGACAATCCAAGGAGTGCGGGTCTTTGCCCGCTGACAAACCGAAATGACTTACATCGCAAAGCCCAAGGTCACCCACCCAAAACTCAAGCGCAATTCGCTCGGGCTGACAGTTCGCGACTACGAGGGAACGGTATCGACCCTGTGTGCCGGTTGCGGCCACGACTCGATTACGGCCGCCATCATTCAGGCAGTGTTCGAACTGGGCCTCGAACCGCACCGGATCGGCAAGATGAGCGGTATCGGCTGTTCGTCGAAGACGCCGGCGTATTTTGTCAGCCAGTCGCATGGTTTTAATTCGGTGCACGGCCGCATGCCCTCCGTGACGACCGGCGCGAACGCGGCCAACAAGGATCTTGTCTACATCGGCGTGTCCGGCGACGGCGATTCGTTGTCCATCGGCATGGGCCAGTTCGCGCATGTGATCCGCCGCAATCTCAACATGTGTTACATCATCGAGAATAATGGAGTCTACGGCCTGACCAAGGGCCAGTATTCAGCCTCGGCGGATGTCGGCACGGTGGCGAAGAAAGGACCGGCGAACAAGCAGATGCCGATCGACCCGGTGAGCACGGCGATCGGCCTCGGCGCCACGTATATCGCACGCAGTTTTTCCGGCGACAAGCAACAAATGGTGCCGCTTATCAAGGGCGCGCTTACGCACAAGGGATTCGCGTTGCTGGATATCATCAGCCCCTGCGTGACTTTCAACGATCACGAAGGCTCGACGAAGAGCTACGCGCACACCCGCCAGCATTACCACCATGTCATCGACACGGATTTCGTGCCGCCGGCCGAGGAGATTCGCACAGCCTACGAAGAAGGTGATGCAATGCCGGTGGAATTACACGACGGCAGCAAGATCGTCTTCCGCAAGGTTGACAAACACTACGATCCGACCAGTCGCGCGGCCGCGTTCTCGTTTTTGCGGGACAGTGTCAGAAAGGGCGAGATCATCACCGGGCTCCTTTATATCGACGCAGAAACGGGCGATATGCACGAATTGTCCGGCAGCGTCGATACGCCATTGTCGAAGATTCCCTACAGCGAGCTGAATCCGGGCAAGGAAACACTGGCAAAGGTCATGAATCGCTACCGTTAATTTCCTTCGCCCGTGATACGGGCTGCTGCAATGCACGAATTGAATGACGTTTCAATTGTTCGCCCGTGATACGGGCTCCTACAGCGCGCGAATTGCAGGAGCCCGTATCACGGGCGAATAGCCAGAGCCAGACATCTTGCAGGAGCCCGTATCACGGGCGAATAACCAGAGCCAGGCAATTTGCAGGAGCCCGTATCACGGGCGAATAACCAGAGCCAGACAACCGGGAAAGCCTATGAACAAAACACGACGCCGAGTAATGCAAGCCGGCCTGTTGGGCGGCGCAGCCATGGCCGGCGGCCTGCCACAAGCCATCGCGACAGAAAAACCAGCGGGCAGTCACGGCCGCCCGCTGCGCATCCTCGTTCTCGGCG
>CAYVLL010000239.1:0-3246 GCA_964452235.1 uncultured Woeseiaceae bacterium | reverse complement strand
CGTGGTGATAGTCGATGTCGAGCAGCGCAACGCGCCCGTGTGCGCTCAGGTAATGCGCAGCGATCGCGGATGAATTGAAGTAACAGAAGCCACCGAAAGCCTCGTGTTCGGCGTGATGTCCCGGCGGCCGGACCAGCGCATAGGCAGCACGGTTTCCGCCCAGCAGGCAATCGGCGCCAGTCAGGGCACAGTCGACCGAACCCAGGGCCGCCTTATAGGCATTGGCGTTCAGCGGGGTGAAGGTATCGATGCAGTAATAGCCGGCCCGCAGCGGCAGTTCCTTCGGCGGACGAGCACGATTCCGCACCGGGAACACGTAGGGATAAACCGAACTCCCGGCCGGCACGTTGGCACAGGCTTTCTTCAGGAAGCGCACGAACTCGCGTTCGTGAACCTCCTCGATATGGCTGATGCCGAAATGCCGAGGCGACTGCCGCTCGAAAATCTGCGTGCGATCGAGTTCCTTGAGAATCGAACGGATACGCACCGGCGCCTCGACATAGCCTCGATCGTTGACGTGGTGGATCGAATGCTTGTCGTTGACGATCAGGGCGATCGAGCGGCGACGCGGCTTGTAGTCGGGCAGCGCGGCGGCGTCCTTGATGTAGCGCGGCTCGCGCAATTGCACCGGATCGTCGCGAAACGATTTGACCACCTTGTCGATGTAGGCTGGCGGGCAGACCTGGCCGTACTTGCGCTCCAGAATAGCGCGAACAATTTTTCGTGCGCGGCTGCGGCTCAGGGGCTTCTCGTCCTGGCCAAGATTGTCGAAAACGAGATAGGGCGGATCGGAGTCGTTCGGCGTCAGTGGCGTTTCGTAAGCCGTATTGGCAATAGGTCGTGCACCGTAACGCTCGTAAAACTTCAGGCGCGCAGCATTCTGCTTACGGACGGCGGGGTCCGGTGACAGCGCCGGGTCGTCCGGCAGGCATTCAAAGAACACGCCGACCGTCGCGAGCTGCAGCGCTTCCTCCCGCACACGTGAGTAAAGGGCGCCGCCGATGCCGCCGCCCGTCTCGCCGCGCCCGGCACAGACGTAATCCAGGTAGGCGAAATCGAGATCCGCGGCGTGGAGCAGAAGGGCGAAACCGCGGACCGTATTTGCATCGCCTTCCGCGACAAGGAGTATCGAGCGGAAGCTGTACTTGAGCGGATTGGCGAGCTGCGCGGGCAGCTTCGCAATGTCTTTTTCGCTGAGCTTGTGGAATTGCACGCGCAGCATCGCCTGTACCTGCGCTACCAGGCGGCGATTGGCCGGCGTCGTTACATCATGCAGTTTCTGGATACGAAACATGTCGCGCTACGGTACCGCAATGTCGCTCCGCGTCAACTGACGCGGCGCAGCACCGGTAACGCCGGACGCATGGCGGCGTGCAGAATCATTTCGATGACCTGCCGATAGCGCATGCCGGCCTCGACGGTCGCAGCGATGAAGCCGGCGTCGCGGGTCAGGCAGGGGTTGGCGTTGACCTCGAGTACCCACGGGGTTCCGTCCGGGTCCAGCCGGACATCGACCCGTGCATAGCCGCGCAAACCGAAAAGCGACCAGCAGCGTCTTGCGACCGCCTGCAAGGTCTTCCGTTCGGCGTCGGACAGCGACGGGAACCGGCGCTCCGTGGCCCGGTACTCCGGCGCATTTTCGTCCCATTTCGCGGCATAGCTTACGATCTTCGGTTTTCCCGGCGGATAGTCGACAAAGGTCATTTCGGCCAGCGGCAGCACCAAAGGCTGCCCGTTTTGCTCGATCAGTGAAATATTGAATTCCCGGCCATCGACAAAGCGCTCGGCGAACCACAGACCGCCATGGGCTTCCGCGCAGTGACGCATGCGGCTTTCCATGGCACTTCGACCCTGTACTACCGAACCGTCGTCGAGACCGAGCGATGCGTGTTCCCACAGCGATTTGACGATCCAGCTTTCCTCGTCCGCGACGCCTTCGCCGGCGTCGACCCGCCAGTCGGGCGTCGGAATACCGTCGAGGCGCATGAAGCGCTTGGCCTGAATCTTGTGCGACGTCAGATTGATCGCGATGCTGCCGGAACCCGTAAAGGGAATCGCTGCGCTCTCCAGCAGCATTGGCACGAGACCGATGAGTTCACCGCGGCCGCCCAGCGATTCGACCAGGTTGAACACGCAACCCGGCTCACGTTCCCTGAGGTACTGCAGGCCGCTGGCAAGATCAAGATCGATTGCCTGGGTCGTAACCTTCCAGTGGAGATTCTCCAGCGCGTCGCTCACCTGGCTGACCTGCCGCAGCGCGTCCGCCTCATCCGTGCGAGCGTCTGCGCCCAGGTTCTCATGCAGGATGAGAACGCTGTGCGGCGACGGCTTCATCGCCGGACGATCAGGCAGCGAGCAGGTCGGCCGGGACGCGAACGCGGCGACGGCAGCGAACCTTTGCGGAATTCATGATGCCGCTGATCAGGGTGCGGTAATCCATACCGACCATGGAAGCCATGATCGGCAGGTCGGAGTGCTGCGGGTGCAGGCCCGCAAGCGGATTTACCTCGATGAAGTTGGGGGCACCATCGTGATCGACGCGCACGTCGATGCGGCCCGCATCGCGACAACCCAGCGCACGCCAGGCGCGCAGCGCCAGCGACTCAACCCGGCCGCGCAACTTGCCTTCCTCGAGCAGCTTGTACTCCACCAGTTCTTCGCAGTTTTCCTTGTTGCGATAGGAATAAACCTCCGCATCCGCATCCGGTAACAGGTTGATCTCCAGCGTCGCAATGGCGCCCGCCTTGCGACCGGTACCGAGAATACCCACCGTGAACTCGCGTCCGGGCAGGAAGCGCTCCACCAGCACCGGCTGCCGGTGTTCGGCCAGCAACGATCGGCAGACGGCGTGCAGCTCCTCAGCATTCTTGATCTTCGATTCGCTGCTGACGCCCTTGCCGGTGCCTTCCGCAACCGGTTTGGCGAACAACGGATAAGGCAGCTTCACGTTTCGCACGCTGCCGAGCTCCTGGATGACCACGAAGTCGGGCGTGGCCACGCCGGCGGCACGCACCACGTCTTTCGTCATGCCCTTGTGCAACGTCAATGCGCAGACCAGCGGGTCGGAAAAAACGTACGGGATCTGGTACGCATCCAGCAAAGCCGGCACCTGTGCCTCGCGGCCCCAGCCATGCATGCCTTCGCAGATGTTGAATACCAGGTCCCAGCGGTCGCCCGCGACGAGTCGTCGCGCCAGTTGCTGCAGGTGACCGATACGGTCGACCTGGTAACCCAGCGACGTCAGGG
>CAYVLL010000238.1:0-3250 GCA_964452235.1 uncultured Woeseiaceae bacterium | reverse complement strand
TTTCACGCTTGCAGGCGGGGTTCCGAGCGTTTCCGGTCGCTTGCCGTTTCAGGCAGTACACGGATGAGGCCTTCCTGCGCTGTCGATGCCACCAGCGTGCCGTCGCGGGTGAAAAATTGCCCACGTGCAAAGCCTCGCGCACCGGAAGCATTCGGGCTGTCGAACGAGTACAAGAGCCATTCATCGACACGCAGCGCGCGGTGAAACCACAACGCATGGTCGAGACTTGCCATTTGCACGCGCCCGATGCCGAATGCCAGACCGTGAGGTAAAACGCTGGTGCCTAGCAGCTCATAGTCCGACACGTAAGCCAGAAGGTTCTGATGCAGGCTGACGCTGTCCGGAAGCCGGTCAACCGCCTTAATCCAGACATGTTTTACCGGCGGCAACTTTTCGGGCCGGGTGAAGTTCAACGGCCGTACTGGTCGAAACTCGAAGGGTCGCTGGTCGACCAGGTAGCGCCGCAGTTTTTCCGGCAGGCGCGCCAGAATCTCGGGTGCAACTTCCGTAACGTCCTGCAATCCGTCCGGGCCGGCGACGTCCGGCATGGCTGCCTGATGTTCCAGGCCGTCTTCGGGCGACTGAAACGAAGCGGCGAGATTGAAGATTGGCCTGCCGTGCTGGATGGCGACGACACGCCGCACCGAAAAAGTGCCACCGTCGCGGGCGCGATCGACCTCGTAGATGATAGGTGCATCGACGTCGCCGCGACGCAGGAAGTAGGCATGCAGTGAATGAGCAATACGCCCGTTCACCGTGTGATGCGCTGCCGACAGGGCCTGGCCGAGTACCTGGCCGCCAAACACCTGCGCGCTGCCAATATCACGACTTTCGCCGCGAAAGATATTGTCTTCGATTCGCTCCAGACTCAACAGGCGCAGCAAGTCGTCAAGAACGGGATGCGTCATGCCTACTCTGTACCCGACATCGCGCCGCCGTCGACGACAATACCCGTACCGCTAACGAACACGGCATCGTCGGTAGCGAGGAACAGAACCACTTTGGCTACGTCGACAGGCTCGCCGAGACGCCGGGACGCAGAGCCCTTGATACATTGGTCGCGAAACTCCTTGTCCGCATCGAAAATCTCGCGGCTCGCAGCGGTCATGATGGCGCCCGGCTGGACAAAGTTTGCCGTTATGCCGAACACACCGCAGTCTGCCGCCTGAGTTGCGGTAAGCTGCGCCAGCGCTTTGCGCGACGCGGCAAACTCGGCTTTGCCACTTGCACCGAAGACGCTCGGCAAGCAGCCCATATTGATGATTCTCCCTGCCGGACTTTGTTTGAGCAAGGGCAAAACCGCGCGCGACGTATCCAGGATCAACTGGTGCTGGCTCTGTTGCAGACGACTGCGATCCTCGCTCCCGCCTGCCGCTCCCAGCGAATCAGAAATGGCGGGAAAATTATTCACCAGGATGTCCAGTCCACCGAGCGTATCAAGTGCGTATTGAGTCAGTTTCGCTGCCATCGCGGAGGATCCGTGCTCGACGATGAGCGGATACACGCCCTGCACGCGCTGGTAGATGCTGTCGATGTGACTGTCCGCAGAATCGGCGGCAATGACTTCGGCGCCATGCTTGACGAAGGTCCTCACAATTGCCTCGCCGATGCTGCTCGCACCACCCGTAACGATGGATTTCAAACCATACAAGCGTTTCGATTCAGCCATCTCGTTCCTTGTTGCGACCGTTCTGGACAGTTTTGGTCAGGATCGCGCATCGGGCAGTCGATACTCGCTAAACTGCTTTCGTAGTTCGGTCTTCTTGATTTTTCCGGTTGCAGTATGTGGAATCTCATCCACGAATACGACATCGTCGGGCAGCCACCAGCTGGCGATCTTGCCATCAAACCAGGCGAGCATATCCTCTTTGGTCAGGACTTCGTTTTCAGCCTTGACGATGATCAGCAATGGTCGCTCCGACCATTTTTCGTGAGCGACGCCAATGACGGCGGCTTCTGCCACGGCGGGATGCCCGACCGCAGTGTTCTCGATCTCGATCGAGCTGATCCATTCGCCGCCCGACTTGATGACATCCTTGGTCCTGTCTGTTATCTGCAGGTAGCCTTCCGGGTCGATCGTAGCGACATCGCCGGTGTTGAACCAGCCGTCCGCTGTGTGCGATCCGGAGTGACCGTCGAGCCGGAAATAATCACTGCAGATCCACGGCCCGCGCACCTGCAGCGCCCCGAATTTCGCACCGTCCCAGGGCAACTCCGTGCCGGCGTCATCGACTATGCGCATTTCCACACCGAAAATGCCGCGGCCCGCCTTGGTCTGCAGCTTCAGGATCTGGTCAGGAGGCAGGCATTCCATACCAGCCTTGAGACTGTTGAGGGTGCCCAGCGGACTCATCTCCGTCATGCCCCATCCCTGGTGCACAACCACATCGTGCTTGTCACGAAATTCGCGGATCATGGATTCCGGTACGGCCGCGCCACCGATACAGGTGCGCTGCAGTTTGTTGAGACGTTTGCCGGCCTTCGCCGCGTACTGCAGTAGCGCCAGCCAGACTGTCGGCACGCCAAGGGCCGTGGTGACGTTTTCGTTCTCCATGAGATTGTAGAGTGTTTCCCCATCGCCCATTTTCGGTCCGGGAAACACCAGTTTTGCGCCAACCATCAGCGCGGAGTACGGAACACCCCATGCGTTGACGTGAAAAAGTGGCACCACCGGCAGGACACAATCCCGGTTGGACAGGTTCAGCACGTCAGGGGCGATGCCCGCTAACGCGTGCAGTACCGTCGATCGATGACTGTAAAGCACGCCTTTCGGATCACCAGTCGTGCCGGACGTATAGCAAAGTGCCACCGCATCGTTCTCATCCAGCTCGGGCCACTCGTAGCGATCACTTTCGCTGCCGATCAACGCTTCATAGGAGATCGCGTTCGGCAGCTGTGTGTCCGGCATATGGGCATCATCGGTCAGGACAACATAGCCCTCAACGCCCGGGGTTTTTGCTGAAATTTTTTCCAGCAGCGGTACGAACATGGGATCGGTAAAAACCCATTTGTCCTCGGCGTGATTGATGATGAATACGATTTGCTCCGGGAACAGGCGCGGATTGATGGTGTGGCAGACGTATCCGGCACCGCCGACTCCGTAGTAGGTTTCGAGATGGCGGTAGTCGTTCCAGGCGATGGTGGCGACTCGGTCACCCCTCGCAAGGTTCATCTTGTCCAGGGCGTTCGCAAGCCTGCGTGCGCGTCGAATGCAGTCCCCGTAGGAATACCGATGCAGCGGGACATCCTG
>CAYVLL010000237.1:0-3251 GCA_964452235.1 uncultured Woeseiaceae bacterium | reverse complement strand
TCGCGCGCAACGCCCTGACCGGTCACGACGGCTGGACGCGCCAATGGCGCAGTCCGGCACCGCAACCGTCCTATGATGTCATTATCATCGGCGGCGGCGGGCACGGACTGGCCACCGCTTATTACCTCGCGAAGAACCACGGCATCACCAATGTCGCCGTGCTGGAGAAAGGCTGGCTCGGCGGCGGCAACACGGGCCGCAACACCACCATCGTCCGTTCCAATTACCTGTGGGACGAGAGCGCCGCACTGTACGAACACGCCCTGAAGCTGTGGGAGTCGCTGTCGAACGAGATCAACTACAACGTCATGTTCAGCCAGCGCGGCGTGCTGAATCTCGCGCACAACCTGGGCGATGTGCGTGCCGGACGCCGCCGCGCCGAGGCGAACCGCTTGAATGGCGTCGATTCCGAGTGGCTGGACGTTGCAGGCGTCGCGCGCCTCTGCCCGACACTCAATACCTCATCGTCGTTGCGCTATCCCGTACTGGGCGGCACCTACCAGCCGCGTGGCGGCACCGCACGTCATGACGCGGTTGCCTGGGGATTTGCGCGCGCGGCCGACGCGCGCGGCGTCGACATCATCCAGAACTGCGAAGTGACCGGTATCCGGCGGGAGAATGGCCGCGTCACCGGCGTGGACACAACCAAAGGTTTCATCGGCGCAAACAAGGTCGGCATCGTTACTGCGGGCCACAGTTCCGTGCTAGCTGAAATGGCGGGCTTTCGCTTACCGATCCAGAGCCATCCGCTGCAGGCGCTGGTGTCCGAACCGATCAAACCAGTGCTCGATACGGTCGTGATGTCGGGCGCTATCCATGTCTATGTCAGCCAGTCCGACAAGGGCGAGCTGGTAATCGGCGCGGGCATCGACAGCTACAATTCCTACGCGCAGCGCGGCAGTTTCCACGTCGTCGAAGGCCAGATGGCCGCGGTGGCCGAACTGTTCCCGATCTTCGGCCGGCTGCGGATGTTGCGGAACTGGGGCGGCATCGTCGATGTGTGCCCGGACGCGTCGCCCATCATCGGCAAGACGCCTGTGAAGAATCTCTACCTCAACGGCGGCTGGGGTACGGGCGGATTCAAGGCCACGCCAGGATCGGGCTGGGTATTCGCGCACACGATCGCGAACGACGAGCCGCACGCGATCAACGCGCCGTTCGCGCTCGAACGATTCACGAGCGGTGCGCTGATCGACGAGCACGGCGCTGCCGCGGTGGCCCACTGATGTTGCGCATTCCCTGTCCCTGGTGCGGTGTCCGCGACGAAACGGAATTCCACTACGGAGGCCAGGCACACATCGCGCGGCCGGAAGATCCGGATTCGCTGACCGACGCCGAGTGGGCCGATTTTCTTTTCATGCGCGACAACCCGAAAGGCGAATTTGCGGAACGCTGGATGCATGCAGCCGGCTGCCGTCGCTGGTTCAACATGAGACGGCATACCGTGACGCACGAAATTCTCGCTGTCTACCGCATGGGCGAGACTCCTCAATGAGCCAGCCTCACCGATTGCCCAGCGGCGGTGCTATAGATCGTTCACGAACGCTCTCGTTCACGTTCAACGGTCGCCGCTACGAAGGACATCCCGGCGACACGTTAGCTTCTGCGCTGCTCGCCAACGGTGTGCATTTCGTCGCACGCAGTTTCAAGTACCATCGCCCGCGCGGCATCATGACGGCAGGCGTCGAGGAACCGAACGCGATGGTGCAGGCAGGCGAGGCCGGCCGCACGGTTCCGAACGTGAAAGCGACCGAGCTAGGACTTTACGACGGCCTGGTTGCGACAAGCGTCAACGTCTTTCCGTCGCTGCCGTTCGATGCCGGGGCAGCCATGGGCACCCTGTCACGCTTCATGCCGGCCGGTTTCTATTACAAGACCTTCTTCGGTTCGCGTTTCCTGTGGCAGCACATTTTCGAACCCGTCATCCGTCACGCGGGCGGCTGGGGCAAAGCGCCCGCCGAACCCGACCCGGACACCTATGACCGAACCTGGCACCACTGCGACATCCTGATCGTGGGCGCCGGCCCGTCAGGCCTCATGGCCGCCCAAACCGCCACCACAACCGGCGCCCGGGTCACCCTGATCGACGAAAATCCCCCTGTAGGAGCCCGTATCACGGGCGATCCACCCTCAGAAGCGCGCCCCGCGCGCGAACGGGAAACGCATTCTAATAACCACTGGATCTCTGACATCAAAAGAAACCTAAGCCGAAAAGAAAACCTGACCTACCTCCCGAACACCACCGTCTTCGCCTACAACGACAACAACTCCCTCACCGCCATCCAGAAACTCTCCGAGCCCGGTGAGAAAACCGCAACAACCCGCGAACGCCTCTGGCACCTGCGCGCCAAACACGTCATCCTCGCCACCGGCGCCCACGAACGCCCGCTCGTTTTCGCGAACAACGATCGCCCTGGCATCATGCTCGCCGGCGCAGTCTCGGCTTACGTCAATCGCTACGCCGTACAACCCGGCCGCCGCGCCGTACTGTTCGTCAACAACGACCACGCCTACGAAACAGCGTTAACGCTGCACGCCGCCGGCAGCGACATTGCCGCCATCGTCGACCCACGCTCAAACCCGTCGAGCGCGATCATTGACGCGGCACGCGCGAAGGACATCCCGATTATGTCGGGCCACGTTGTGGTCGATACACGCGGCCGAAAACGCATCGCGGCTGTCGGCATCGCAAAACTTTCCGCTTCCGGCAAAGAAGTCGGCCGTGCCGAATGGCTCACCTGCGACCTGCTCGCCGTCTCCGGCGGCTGGAGCCCCGTCGTGCACCTGCACAGCCAGGCACAAGGCAAACTCGACTACGACGAAACCCACGCCTGCTTCCGCCCGCAGAGGCCAAACAACACCCCTGTAGGAGCCCGCCCCGCGGGCGATCTGCCACAGACGTCAAAAATTTCCATCGGCGCCAGCAACGGCACATTCGATCTAAATAACGCCCTAAAGGAAGCGCAAACCGCAGCAAGCAACGCCGCGAATGCCTGCGGTTTCAACACCGGCGACATGCCCGAACTACCCGCAATCACCGAACCACCCGCAAAAACCCCTTCCCCCCTCTGGCTGGTCCCATTAGCAAAAGGCGCATACGCCAAACATTTCATCGACCTGCAAAACGACACCACCGCCGCCGACATCCACCTGGCCGTACAGGAAGGCTTCGAATCCGTCGAGCACGTAAAGCGCTACACGCTCACCGGCTTCGGCACCGACCAGGGCAAGACCTCGAACATCAATGCGCT
>CAYVLL010000236.1:0-3256 GCA_964452235.1 uncultured Woeseiaceae bacterium | reverse complement strand
GGACCGGAGATGAAAGTGGCCCGTCACGGCTATCTGTCCGTCGGCCCGGCATTCGAGCGTAACGAACCGAAACCATGGCACCGTGGAAGGTGCGTACACGCACAGTATACGACGTTTAGTGACTAATGCACCGTCGTGGAGGCCGACTTATCTCGGTGCGGCTTGACGCGGACGATTCGAAGATTTGAGAGATACGACAGCGTCAAACTGTTTCTCGACTTGGCGAGTCGAATCCAAGAATCGCAGAACTAATCCAGAGACCAAGGCTGCTCGCGTGCGAAACGCTCCGCCAGGAAACCCACGAAGGTACGCACCTTGGCCAACAGGTGGCGACGGCTCGGGTATACCGCGGCGATTGCGCGATGCGGCAACGCGTACTCCGGGAGTAGCCGCACGAGCGCGCCCGACCGCACCTCCGGTGACACGATGAAATCGGGCTCGACGACGACGCCGACGCTTGCCATGGCCAGCTTCGTGAGCATGTGCCCGTTGTTCGCGCGATGCCGCGGCGTGATCTGCAGGTCGTAACGCTCACCTTGCGGACTTTCGAAGCACCAGACGTTGGGCAGTGCGGTCAAGGTGTAGGAAAGGCATTGATGCGCCTGCAGATCCTCGGGCGTTTGCGGTGTGCCGTGGCGCGCCAGGTAGCCAGGGGATGCACAACAAATCATCTGTGTCCGTCCAAGCCGGCGCGACACCAGACCCTGTTGCGATACCGGGCCAATGCGAATCGCGAGATCGAAACCTTCCTCGACGAGATCCATCGCGCGATCGGAAAGATCGAGATCGAAGACCAGTTGCGGATGCCGCGCCGCAAACTCACCGATGGCAGGCGCAATGAAACGCTCGCCGAATGTCACACCGCAGGTGAGTTTCAGTGTGCCTTTCGGCAGCACCGCCGCGGCACGCATCGAACTTTCTGCCTCTTCCAGATCGGCCAGCAACTGGACGCTGCGTTCATAAAACGACTGCCCCGCTTCCGTGAGTGAGAGCCGGCGAGTGGTGCGATTGATCAGGCGCGCATCAAGGTGCGCCTCGAGGTCCGAAACCTGGCGCGACACCGCCGAGGTCGACAGTCCGAGCCGCTCGGCCGCGCGCGCAAAGTTGCCGGACTCGACGACCCTGGCGAAGGTCTGGATGGCGCGAAATCTGTCCATGGAAGGATTATCGCATTCATTATTGCGATATGCGCAATAGTCTATCCAGATAAATACTGTTTATCCCTGCTTCAGGGACAGGCATCCTGACAGGCACTTACCCAACGATCAGGAGACACATCATGAAACTCTATTACACGCCCGGCGCCTGCTCCCAGGCTCCTCACATCGCCCTGCACGAACTGGACCTGCCCTTCGAAGCAGTGAAAGTCGATCTCGCCACTCACAAGCTGCCGGATGGCTCCGATTACTACGCCGTGAATCCGAAAGGCTATGTCCCGTTCCTCGTGCTCGACGACGGCACCACCATTTCCGAAGCCCACGTGATCTTGCAGTACATCGCCGATCAGAAGCCCGGCTCGCTCGCGCCCAAGTTCGGTTCGATCGAACGCTGGAAACTGATGGAATCGCTCGGCTTCGTCGCCACGGAAATTCACAAAGGCTTTGGTCCGCTGTGGTCGCCGGAGACGCCGGCCGAGGTGCGCGAGCGCACCGTCAAGGCGCTGGGCAACCGCTTCACGCTGGTCTCCGAAATTCTCGAAAAGCAGCCGTTCCTGACCGGCAAGGATTTCACCATCGCGGATGCGTACCTGTTCGTCGTCCTGAACTGGACCAACGTCCATAAAATCGACCTTTCGCCATGGCCGACGCTCAAGGATTACCAGGCCCGTGTCGCGGCCCGGCCGGCAGTGCAGGCTGCACTGCGAGACGAAGGCCTCCTCCCCGGCAAGCCGGAGGCCCGCGCGGCAGGGTGATGAAGCGTCTGCCGACATTGTTCGTGTCGCACGGCTCGCCGATGCATGCGCTGGACGCGGGCGGCGCGGGACCGGCATGGGAGGCACTTGCGGCCTCCCTTCCGCGCCCGCGCCGCATCTTGATAGTGTCCGCGCACTGGGAAACACAGTTGCCCTTGCTCACCGGCAATGAACGGCTCGAGACGATCCACGACTTCAACAATTTCCCGGCGAATCTCTATGCAATACGCTACGACGCAAAGGGGTCACCGGACCTTGCGGCGCGTGCTGTCGCGTTGCTGCAGGAGGCGGGTTTCACCGCCGCGGTAAATGCCTGCCGTGGCATCGATCACGGGGCCTGGGTGCCACTCAGGTGGATGTATCCGGAGCGCAACGTGCCGGTGGTGCAGCTTTCGATACAGCCGGATTTCGGGGCGACGCATCACCTGCAACTCGGTGAGGCGCTCGCACCGCTCGCAGACGAGGGTGTGCTGGTGATCGGCTCGGGACACGTCACGCACAATCTGAAGGACTGGATAACGCATCGCGATGTTGCGCAGCCTGCCGAGTATGCAGTGCAGTTTTCGGAATGGCTCAACGACCGATTGATAGGCGGTGAGCGTGAAGACCTGCTTGCATGGCGCGATCGCGCGCCGGCGGCGGCGCGAGCTCATCCGACGGAAGAGCATTTCATGCCCCTGTTCGTCGCACTGGGCGCGGCAGGACACTCATGGACTGCGACCCGCGTCTATTCGGCGATCGACGCCGGCGTGCTGTCGATGGATGCGTACCGATTCGACACGCGCGCCGGGCAAGCTGTCCGTAACTGAATTCCAGTACAGGCATTCCCAAACCGGGCTCTTGTGGAGTAATCTCGCGCGACTTTCACGGGAGACTGTAATGCCGGTTTCAAAAACTCGTTGCTGTCGACAGGGCTTTCTGGCTGCAGGCGCTTTGCTGTTCGTGTTCGCCATTCCGCTGCAGGCGCAGGACCTTTCAGGCAATGCAATGGCGTTTCCGCGCGACGTGCTGCGTGCCTATCTCGCCGGGGATGCCGAAACGGTCTGGAAGCATGCCGGCGAGGGTCTGCGATCGATGACGGAAAGCCCGCAGGGCCTGCGGCAAGCCTCTGCGGAGTTGCGGGAAACCATGGGTCCGGAAACGGCCATGCTCAGCGAACAGTTGTTCGATCACCCGGAGGGCGGCGGCATGAAAGTGTACGTTCGCGGAGTGCAGCATGCCGAGGTTCCGGAAATGTACTGGATCGTCATATTCTCGCCGACCGAGCAGAAGGTGGCGATGATCATGCCTCAGCCCCGGCAAACGATCCGCTCGCTGTTCCCGGAGGTCACACTGCCCTGACGG
>CAYVLL010000235.1:0-3297 GCA_964452235.1 uncultured Woeseiaceae bacterium | reverse complement strand
CCAACAGTTTTGCGTCTGCCGGGCCTTTGCTCCAAAATACGGCGAATTTTTCCCCGGTCCCTCTGGCGGCATCTGCGGCGTCGGCGAGACGTCACACAAGAACCGTCATCCATGAATTTGCACGAATACCAGTCGAAAGAACTTTTTGCCGAGTACGGCATTCCGGTTCCAAAGGGCACTGCCGCCAGCAGCGCCGACGAGGCCGCAAAGGCAGTCAAATCACTCGGCGGCAAACTGTGGGTCGTCAAAGCGCAGGTTCATGCCGGCGGACGCGGCAAGGCCGGTGGCGTCAAACTCGCGCGCTCCGCCGACGAAGTGCGACAATTTGCCGGCGAAATGCTGGGCAAGCGGCTGGTGACGCATCAGTCCGGACCGGAGGGCTTGCCCGTGAACACCGTGTACGTCGAATCCGGCTCCGAAATCGAGCGCGAGCTCTATTTGAGCCTGTTGGTTGACCGGGATGTCAGCAAGGTTGCCTTCATCGCATCGGCCGCCGGCGGCATGGATATCGAGAAAGTGGCCGCCGAAACACCCGAGAAGATTCTGTCCGTGGCAATTTCACCCGGCGCCGGCCTGCAGGATTACCAGGCCAGGCAGCTGGCCTTCGGACTCGGCCTTGAAAAGGCCCAGATCAAGCAGTTCGGCGATCTCCTCAAAGGTCTTTACCGCCTGTTCCTGGAATGTGACGCGAGCCTGGTCGAAGTCAATCCGTTGATTGTCACGAAGAGTGGCGACGTCATGGCGCTGGACGGAAAAATCAGTATCGAAGACAACGCGCTGTTCCGGCAGTCACGACTGGCGGAGTTGCGGGATGCCACCCAGGAAGACGAGAAGGAGCGCGAGGCGGCCGAGCACGACCTCAATTACGTTTCACTGGATGGCGATATCGCCTGCATGGTGAACGGGGCCGGGCTTGCAATGGCGACCATGGATCTCATCAAACTGCACGGCGGCGAACCGGCGAACTTTCTCGATGTCGGCGGTGGTGCGACCAGTGAACGCGTAACGGAAGCGTTCAAGCTCATCCTGTCCAACGATCGGGTCAAGGCCATACTGGTGAATATTTTCGGTGGCATCGTGCGCTGCGACCTGATCGCGCAGGGTATTGTCGATGCCGTGAAGGAAGTTGGCGTCAGCATTCCGGTCGTCGTCCGCCTCGAAGGTACCAATGTCGAGAAGGGGCGCGAGCTTCTTGCATCGAGCGGCTTCGATATCATCACCGCGAAAGACCTGACCGATGCCGCTGAAAAGGCGGTTGCCGCCGCGGCGGATGCATCCGCAGGGGCTGCATCGTGAGCATACTCGTCGACAAGAACAGCAAAGTCATTTGCCAGGGCATCACCGGCAACCAGGGTTCGTTTCACGCTGAGCAGTGCCTGGCCTACGGTACGCAGGTTGTGGGCGGCGTGACGCCCGGTCGCGGCGGGTCGGAGCATCTCGGATTGCCCGTTTTCGACACCATGCGCGACGCAGTGGCCGCAACAGACGCTGATGTCAGCATGATCTACGTGCCGGCGCCATTTGCCGCGGATGCCATACTGGAAGCCGCCGATGCCGGCATCGGGCTGATCGTGTGCATCACGGAGGGTATTCCGGTGCTGGACATGGTACGGGTCAAGTCTGCGCTCGCGGATTTCGACTGCCTGCTGATCGGACCCAACTGTCCCGGCATCATCACGCCCGACGAGTGCAAGATCGGTATCATGCCGGGCTTCATCCACCGGAAGGGACGAATTGGCGTGGTGTCGCGCTCCGGCACGCTCACCTATGAAGCGGTTTACCAGACCACGCAAAACGGCCTGGGCCAGAGCACCTGCATCGGCATCGGTGGCGATCCGGTTCGCGGCATGAATTTCATCGACTGCCTCGCGCTGTTCGAGCAGGACCCGGACACCGACGGCATCGTCATGGTGGGCGAAATCGGCGGCAGCGACGAAGAGGCGGCCGCAGACTTCATACGCTCGGAAGTCAGCAAGCCGGTCGTCGCCTATATTGCAGGGGTAACGGCACCGCCCGGCAAGCGCATGGGCCACGCGGGCGCAATCATCGCGGGCGGCAAAGGCACGGCGGAAGACAAGTTCCGCGCACTGGACGCAGCCGGCGTAGCCACGGTGCGCTCGCCTGCAGAGCTTGGCAGCGCGATGCTGAAATTGCTCGGCGAATGACAGCCGATTCCCTGGATCGAACCCTTGTAAGAGCCCGTATAACGGGCGAATGCGGTGGCGACGAAACCTTTCCTGTTCGCGCGCAGGGCGCGCTCCAACAGTTGAATCCCGTACGGCGCCTGTGGGGGCGCGCCCCGCGCGCCCATGGGAAATCTTACTGAGCCCCAATGAAAAACACCCTGACGTTGGGCCTTGCCCAGCTCGACATGATCGTCGGCGACGTGGCCGGCAACACGACGAAGATTCTCCAGTATGCGGATCGTGCGCGTGACGAGTTGCGCGCGGACCTGGTGGTGTTTCCTGAGCTGAGCCTCTGCGGCTATCCACCGGAAGACTTGCTTTTCCACTTCGGTCTGCGCAAGCGAGTGGGCAACGCCCTGGAAATAATTCGCACGAGTGTCAGGGACATCGCGGTCGTCGTCGGATTTCCCGAGTACGACGGCGACAACCTCTATAACGCCTGCGCCGTATATCACAACGGCAAGGTGCTGGCGCACTACCGCAAGCACATGCTCCCGAATTACAGCGTCTTCGATGAAGAGCGCTATTTCACGGCGGGCAAGGATGCAGCGGTGTTTCGCCTCAAGGGTGTCCGAATCGGCCTCAACATTTGTGAGGATGTCTGGAAATCGGCACCAGCGGCCGCTGCGCGCGCGGCGGGCGCAGAAGTGATAATTGCTATCAACGGGTCGCCGTATGAACTGCAAAGCCAGAGTATTCGGGAAGACGTAGTACGAAAGCGCGTCAAGGAGGTCGGTATTCCCGCCGTTTACGTCAACATGGTCGGCGGCCAGGACGAACTCGTGTTCGATGGCGGTTCGTTTGCGATGGATCGCGACGGTGAAATAACTTTTCGGGCTGAGCCTTTCCGTGAGGAATTGCTGCGCCTTGAACTGGTTGCTGATGCATCGGGGGTCCGCCCGGAGCGTCTGGAGATAGTGCCGCTGCAGGACACCGAGGAAAGCGTGTACGGAGCGCTGGTCACCGGCACGCGCGACTACGTCACCAAGAACGATTTCCCCGGCGTCGTCCTGGGATTATCGGGCGGCATAGACTCGGCGCTCATACTCGCGATTGCCTGCGATGCCCTCGGAGCCGATCGTGTGCGGGCCGTCATGATGCCGTTTCGCTA
>CAYVLL010000234.1:0-3307 GCA_964452235.1 uncultured Woeseiaceae bacterium | reverse complement strand
CAAAATGGCGAAGCGTTCGTGTTGCAGGGCGGTGACTGCGCGGAAAGTTTTGACGATTGCACGTCGGACAGCATTGTCGCGAAACTGAAGATCCTGCTGCAGATGAGCCTGGTCATGCTGTACGGCCTGAAAAAGCCGGTCGTGCGTATTGGTCGCATGGCGGGCCAGTACGCCAAGCCGCGCTCGGCCGATACGGAGACGCGCGAGGGCCAGTCCCTGCCGACCTTCCGCGGTGACCTGGTCAATCGCAATCCGTTTACCGCCGATGACCGGGTGCCCGATCCTCAGCTCATCCTCCGGGGGTACGAACGCGCCGCGCTCACACTCAATTTTGTACGATCGCTGGTCGATGGCGGTTTCGCCGATCTGCATCATCCCGAATACTGGGATCTCGACTGGGTCGGCCATTCGAAGATGGCGGAGGAATACCACGGCATCGTCCAGTCAATTTCAAGTTCGCTGGATTTCCTGGAATCGATATCCGGGCGCGCACTGCACCAGACGCAGCGCGCCGACATCTATGCGGCCCATGAAGGCTTGCACCTGTTGTACGAGCAGGCGCAAACGCGTTTCCTGGAACGCCGCAATCGCTGGTACAACCTGACCACGCATTTCCCGTGGATCGGCATGCGAACCGCGGCAGTCGATGGCGCGCATGTGGAGTATTTCCGCGGCATCGCAAATCCGATGGGCATCAAGGTGGGTCCCGGCATGACCGCGGAATGGATGCAGAAGCTGATTCGCGTCCTGAACCCCAACAACGAACCCGGACGCCTGACGCTGATCCATCGCTTCGGCGCCAAATCGATTGAAGAGGGGCTGCCAAAGCTCATCCGGGCCGTGCGTGAAACCGGCTCGCCGGTGCTGTGGGTATGCGACCCGATGCACGGCAATACCGAAAGCACCGCCGACGGCACCAAGACACGGCGCTTTGACAACATCGTCGCTGAACTGGAAGCCGCTTTCCGTGTGCACCAGGCCATGGGCAGTTACCTGGGCGGCGTGCATCTCGAGCTGACCGGTGAGAACGTGACGGAATGCACCGGCGGCGCCCGGGGCCTTACCGACCGGGACCTGGCTCGCGCCTACCGGTCGACCGTGGATCCGCGGCTCAATTATGAGCAGGCGATGGAAATTGCCATGCGCATTGCCGGCCTGCATCGCAACGGGAGTTCCTGACCGCCGGCGAAGGTTTGCGGGACGATTGATAATCGGCCCGTGATACGGGCTCCTGCCAGGTTCGATCCGAGCGTCATTGGAACGCGCCTTGCGCGCGAACGTGACAAGCTTGATCGACACCGCATTCGCCCGCAAGGCGGGCTCCTACGGGGGCTTCGTTTGCCGCTGCAGGAACCCGTATCCGGGGGCTTCGATTGCCGCTGTAGGAGCCCGTGTCACGGGCGATTCTTCCTTCGGTCGAGGAGGGCCCAGGCTTCTTCGAGCGACAGCTCCCGGGTTTCTCCGGGTTGAAGGTCATCGAGCGCAAAGGGACCGATACGGTACCGGATCAGGCGCAGGGTCGGCAGGCCAACTGCCGCCGTCATGCGTCGTATCTGCCGGTTGCGTCCGGTGGTGATGGCAAGATCGATCCAGCTTTCAGGAACTGTTTTGCGTGTGCGTATCGGCGGGTCGCGCTCCCAAAGGCCGGTTGGCTCGTCCACCAGGGTCGCGTGTACCGCCACAGCAATGCCGTCCTTGAGTTGCACACCGCGCTGCAAGCGGCGCAGGTGTTCATCTGTCGCTATGCCTTCGACCTGAACAAAGTAGTGCTTGGATAGCTTGGCTCTCGGCTGGCTGATGCGCGCCTGCATGCGCCCGTCGTCGGTCAGCAGCAGGAGTCCCTCACTGTCGTAGTCAAGGCGCCCGGCGGGATATACGTCGGCAGTCGCTACAAAGTCGCGCAGTGTCCGGCGAGCACCGGAATCGCTGAACTGGCTCAGCACGCGGAAAGGTTTATTGAGCAGAATCAGTGGCACAGGCAGGTCGCAAGACGGGACCGCACCAGTATACTGGTCGCGTTGCGTGCCTCAGGCAGGGCGGCTAATATGCTGCGCCGCAAAAAGGTGCCCGACTCCAGTCCGAGAATTCACATCGTAAAGATCGTTTATAAATCTGTTTATTAAGTAATTTTTATTTCCTGAAAGGGCGCATAAAGCATGACCAACCGCAGCCAGTCGCAACACGAAATTGAAATCACGGGGCAGGTGACCGCCGAGTTCTCGAGCATCCTGAGTGAAGGGGCGCTGCGCTTCCTCGCCTCTCTGGCGCGCCGGTTTTCGGGGCGTGTCGATGAACTCCTGGCCTTGCGTGAGCAACGACAACAGGCAATCGATGCCGGCCAGATGCCCGATTTCCTCCCGGAGACGCGCGAGATTCGCGAATCGGAGTGGACAGTCTGCAGCGTGCCGCAGGATTTATGTGACCGCCGCGTCGAAATCACCGGGCCCACGGATCGCAAGATGATCATCAACGCATTGAATTCCGGTGCCCTTGTCTTCATGGCGGATTGCGAGGATTCCCTTTCGCCCACCTGGTCCAATATCGTGGGCGGCCAGATCAACCTCCGCGACGCCGTGAATCGCAGCATCGAGCTGAATTCCAAGGGAAAGGTCTACTCGCTGAACGACGACACGGCGACGCTGATCGTGCGTCCGCGCGGCTGGCACTTGCCCGAGAATCATATGTTGGTCGACGGAAAGCCGATTCCGGCAGGCCTGGTCGACTTCGGGCTCTATCTCTATCACAACGCCAAGGAGCTGAAGAAGCGTGGGACGGGCCCGTATTTCTACCTGCCGAAACTCGAGTCGCACCTCGAGGCACGGCTGTGGAACGACGTATTCCGGTTTTCTGAAGAACAGGGCGTGGTCGGCAAGGGCGAAATCAAGGTCACAGTGCTGATTGAAACCATTCTCGCCGCGTTCGAAATCGATGAAATACTGTATGAGCTGAAAGACTACATCGTGGGCCAGAACTGCGGCCGCTGGGACTATATTTTCAGTTTCATCAAGAAATTTCGCCGTTACCCGGAATTCGTATTGCCGGATCGCAGCGAGGTTTCGATGACCACGCATTTCCTGCGCTCCTACTCCAAGCTGGTTATCAGCACCTGTCATCGGCGCGGCGCCTATGCCATCGGCGGTATGGCCGCGCAGATTCCCATTAAGGGCGACGAGGATGCCAACCAGCGCGCGATGGCCAAAGTGCGTGCCGACAAGGAGCGGGAAGTGCAGGATGGCCATGACGGCACCTGGGTCGCGCACCCCGCGCTGGTCGCGCTGGCCACTGAAATTTTCGACCAGCACATGCC
>CAYVLL010000233.1:0-3320 GCA_964452235.1 uncultured Woeseiaceae bacterium | reverse complement strand
CGATCGGCCGCACTCAACAGCGCCGCGGGCTCGGGCAGGAAATCCAGCACACGCAGTTGCGGGTTCGCGGCGCATCGCCGCCGCAGCATGAGCTGCGTCTCCATCGGCATGTACGGCCCGGTGACAAGTACGCCGGTTGTGTCCTCGGGGAGCAACATGGAGGCGAAGGCTTCGGCAACTCGAGCACCGTCTTCGCCGCCGCCGACGAGGCACAGCACGATCTTGCCGCGAGGCAGCGCGAGCGCTTCGCGCATTTTTTTGTTCTCTTCCGCGCTCGACGCCGCACCCGTGCGGGGATCGAGGTAGCCCGTAAACCGGACCTTGTGCGCTACCGTGTCCGGGAGTCCGTACTCGCTCACCATGTTGTAAACGGTGGGGTCACCGTATACCCAGACGGCATCGTAATAGTCGTCGATTGCGGCTGCATTCCGCGCACGCTGCCATTCACGGTGGACGGCCCCGGGTTCGTCGAGCACATCGCGCAGTCCCAGTACGCAGCGTGTGCCTGCCTCGCGTCGAAGGTCGGCAAGCACGGAGTCAAGTTCTCTGGCTGCGCCCCGCGGCACGTTGTCGACAATCAGTACTTCCGGTGCGAACGCCCGCAGGGTAGCGCGCATGATATGGGCGCGGAGCGCCACGATCTCTCGTAGCGGGAGATTCAGACGCCTTGCGTGATAGTGACCGTCGGACTTCTTGCAGATCGACGGTAGCGTAAGGCAATCCACACCCGGCGGAACTGCAAACGCGCCAGCAGTGATTGCCCCTGTAATCAGCAGCAGGTCCGGACGCAGCTCCGTACGGCGCAGCGCTGCCGCAATCAGCAGATTGCGGCGCATATGACCGAGACCCATGGTGTCGTGGGAGTAGAGTGCGACGCGCGGAGCAGCGCGTGCGAGGACCGGAACACTCTGGCTGGTCGGCACAGGGTTCAGTTGAAACGGGCCGCCGCTGACCGGTAGCCCCGCATTGTCCGTCGGATTTGCATGATCGAGTGCCCACATCGCAGTTCATCGCCTTCCGTTTGCCGTGTTGGTGGTTGGAGATATTGCAAGCGCCGTGCCAGACTTGATTAGTCGTTGATTCCTCTTGAATAACCGGGAGATTGGCAATGCGACGAGGCGACGCGGAAGGCGTTCGACACGTTCCGCGACTGTTCCAGGTGTTCCGTGGTGGAACACCTTGAGCGGCTCAGGCCCAATGGCACGTACTCAATGTAAATCGCCCGTGGGACGGGCTCCTACAGAGCCTGCGAACAGTACAATTCGCGGGCTCTGTAGGAGCCCGCACTGCGGGCGATCATGGTTAATACGTGCCATTGGGCTTAGGCGCTGCTACATGTCCGAGCGGCTGATTCCGAGCGAGTTGAGCCGGCGGTAAAGTGTCGTTCGGCCGATACCGAGCATGCGTGCTGCGGCAGCACGGTTGCCATTGGCATGTTCGAGCGCATTGACTACGCGCTCTTTCTCATCGTCGAGCGATAGCGGCAGATGCTGTGTCGTCTGGATTCTTGACCGCGTAGCGTCGAGCACTTCAGGCGGCAGGTGGTCGGCGAGAACAATCGCACCCTGACATCGGATCAATGCGAACTCCACCGCGCTCTTGAGTTCCCGGACGTTGCCGGGCCAGGAATAGGCGAGCAAGGAGCACATGGCCTCGTCGCTCATTTCCTGCGCCGTGCCTTTTGCCGTCCGGCCGCGATCAAGAAACGAGGCAACCAGCAACGGCAGATCCCCGCGGCGCTCGCGCAAGGGCGGAAGTTGAATGCGTGCGACGCGAATGCGATACAAAAGGTCCGCGCGGAACGTACCCTTCTTGACTTCTTCCTGCAGATTGCGATGCGTCGCGGCCAGAATGCGCACGTCAATCTTGCGGGAGCGGGATTCGCCTACCCGCATGATCTCGCGTTCCTGCAGCACACGCAGGAGGCTTGTCTGTACATTGAGTGGGATGTCGCCGATTTCATCGAGAAACAGGGTCCCGCCGTTCGCGGCCTCGAACAGACCCACGTGATCGCTGACTGCGCCGGTAAACGCACCCTTCTTGTGTCCGAACAGCTGGCTGTCCAATAGGGACTCGCTGAGTCCTGCACAGTTGACTGCTACGAACGGCTGGTCCTTGCGTTCGCTGGTTGCGTGCACGGCACGCGCAACGAGCTCCTTGCCCGTTCCGGTCTCGCCTTCGATGACCACGGTAGAATCCACTCGCGCGACGTCGCGAATTTGCTGGAAGATTCTTCTCATTTGTTCGCTGCGACCGATGATGTCCGCAAATTGCGCCTGCTCGTCGAGCAGGCGCCTCAGGTCGTAGGTCTCGGAGACGTCGTAGAAGAAGAAAATTTTGCCGCGCGGATTGCGGGGATCGTCCTGGATGTCTATCTCCATCCAGTAGCGCCGGCCATTGCGCGCTTCCAGGCGCACAGGAATGCGACTGCGCTCCGCAACCGGCAGATCAGCCATCGCCTGCAGTCGTGCAGTATCTTTCAGTGAAAGTGGAAAGGCACTCTCCCACGGCTTGCCGAGTGTCGACGTCTCCTCCGCATCGCTGTCGAAGATCTGCTGTGCGAAGCTGCTGAGGAACGTCACGCATCCGTTGCAGTCCGTCAATGCACTGCCAAGTCGGAGTTGGTTCAGAATCGAAAGGAGGTTACTGCGACTCTGTGCGAGTTGCTCCAGCATGTCGCCCAGTTTCTCCTCGGTACGCTTGCGCTCGCTTACTTCGTTGCGTAGTCCCGTGTTCGCGCCAGCGAGTTCGGCCGTACGTTCTTGCACGCGCCGCTCGAGATCGCCGTATGCCGCCTGCAGTTCGGCTTCCGCGCGCTTGCGCTCGGTGATGTCGCGGTGGACGACAGTACTCGCGACGCCGACGATGGTGATGGCCAGAACGCTGCTCAGGGCGATGAACATCAGTACCCAGTCCGCGCGGGAGGCGGCCTCGGCCGAGGAATTGTTCAGGTGCCTTTCCTCTTCCTCTTCGATCAGCGCGGCGATCTCAACGATGCGGTCCATGATGTCCTTGCCGGCACCATTGCGTATCGCGGCGGCGGCGGTTTCGAAGCCGGAACGTTGCCGCGCGGCAATCACTTCGTCCATTTTTTTCAGGCTTTGGTCGATCAGCGGACGCAGTGCATCAAGCCTCGCGGTCTGATCCGCGTTATCACGAATAAGCTCCTGGAGATCCGCGATCTCGCTGTCGATTTCGGCGAGCGCCTGATGATAGGGCTCAAGAAAGCGCTCGTCGCCCGTCAACACGTAGCCGCGCTCACCTCGCTGTGCATCTTTCAGGTGCGACACGAGTTCCTCGAGGGTGGCCTCGGCGTTGTG
>CAYVLL010000232.1:0-3330 GCA_964452235.1 uncultured Woeseiaceae bacterium | reverse complement strand
CTCAATGCGCGCCAGTTGCGAGACGCTTCAGGCCTGGTCTTCGGGAGGTTCTTTGACGGAAATAAAGCGGACCGAAGGGAGCCATTCCGTCAAAGAACCTCCCGAAGACCAGGCCCTCACCCAAACGACGAATCAAAGGCCCAAACGAGTGCGACCGAGTTAGCCGAAGCGCCCGGTAATGTAGGCTTCCGTCAGGTTGTGTTGCGGGTTGGTGAAGATGCGGTCGGTCTCGTCGACTTCGATCAGTGAACCGAGGTGGAAATAAGCGACACGCTGGGAGACGCGTGCTGCCTGCTGCATGGAGTGGGTCACGATGACGATGGCGTAGTTCTCCGACAGTTCGTCGATCAGGTCTTCGATGCGTGCGGTCGCTATCGGATCGAGCGCCGAGCACGGCTCGTCCATGAGTATGACCTCGGGATTGACAGCGATTGTGCGTGCAATGCAGAGGCGCTGTTGCTGGCCGCCGGAGAGGCCCGTACCGGGCTCTTCGAGGCGGTCGCGCACCTCCTTCAGGAGGCCGGCGCGTTCGAGGCTGGTATGTACTATTTCATCGAGTTCTGCGCGGTCGGCGGCCAGGCCGTGAATTCGCGGGCCGTAGGCGACATTGTCGTAAATGCTTTTCGGGAACGGATTCGGCTTTTGAAACACCATGCCGACGCGTGCGCGCAACGCCACCGGATCAAGATTCTTGCCGTAAATATCCTGACCGTCGAGTGTTATGTGTCCGGTTACGCGAGCAGATTCGATGGAATCGTTCATACGATTCAGGCAACGCAAAAACGTAGATTTGCCGCAGCCGGATGGACCGATCAGGGCAACGACCTGTTGCTTGCCGATTTCCAGCGTGACGTCACGGATGGCATGGATATCGCCGTAATAGACGTTGATGTTTTCGGCAACGATGAACGGCTCGACACAGCGCACCTCGCCGACGGTAGCACCCGGACGGCCGGCGATGTCCTCGATTCGTTGGCTGGCACTGTCGGTGTTGCTGACCGCGGCCTCGGCCCCGGTATCAGCGGCATCCGTAGCGTTCGTGGTATTTTCCACCGTAACCTCGTCGTCATCGACTGAGCGTAATTCAGACATTGGTTTCATTCTCATACACCTTGTCGCGGCCCGCAATCGGCAAAGCTACCATTGCTTTTCCAGACGTTTGCGCAGAATTATTGCCGTGAGATTCATTAACAGGAGAAACGCGAGCAGGACAATTATGGCGGCCGAGGTTCGTTCTGCGAAAGCACGCTCGGGACTGTCTGCCCACAGGTAGATTTGCACCGGCAGGGCCGTCGCGGGATCGGTAAAACCGGCAGGCACGTCTACGATAAATGCAACCATGCCGATCATCAGCAGCGGTGCTGTCTCGCCCAGTGCGCGACTCATGCCGATAATTGCGCCAGTGAGCATGCCGGGCAATGCAAGCGGCATCACGTGATGGAAAACCACCTGCATGCGGGATGCGCCAAGCGCAATTGCGCCCTCACGAATGGAAGGCGGGACCGCCTTTATGGCCGCACGCGACGCAATAATGATGACCGGCAAGGTCAGAAGCGACAACACGAGGCCGCCAACGAGCGGCGCAGAACGAGGAATACCTATCCAGTTGATGAACACCGCAAGCCCGAGCAAGCCGAAAACGATCGATGGAACCGCCGCAAGATTATTGATATTGACTTCTATGAGGTCGGCCCATCGATTTTTGGTTGCGAATTCTTCAAGGTAGATTGCAGCCGCCACGCCGAGCGGAAATGACAATGCTATCGTTACGACCAGCATATAAATTGAGCCCATTAATGCGCCCTTGATACCGGCCAGTTCCGGTTCTCGCGAATCGCCATTGGTGAACAGCGTGGTATTGAATTTCCGCTTCAGGCGACCCTCTGCCTGCAACCTGTCGAGCCATGCTATTTCAAGATCGGACAGGGGCCGCAGCGCGGCATCTGTATCGCGGTCGATCTTTCCTTTGACGAACATATCGACGTTAGCCGCCACCGGCACGCTGACCCGCCGGGACGTACCGATTACCTGCGGATTCTCCAGAACCTCGTCGCGCAACTGGTAATCGGCACCGACACTGATCAGGCGTCCTAGCTGACGACGCTCGCGGCGATCCGTCACGTCGGGAAAATATTTCCACAATGCGTTGCGAACCAACGCATCGAAGTCGGCGAACTGCAGGTCTGCCGTGCCGCCCGGTGCGAGAACTTCTTCGCTGAACTCGATGTCGAGTTCGATATGTGTTTGCAGAAAAGCGGATGCGCCGTTGCCGATCAGCGTTGCGAAGAACACGCCAAGAAAGATTACGCCGACAGCGGTCGCCAGCACGCCAATTAGTCTGAAAAGGTTTTCGCGGTGATGCCGGCGGCGTAGTCCTGATTCAACAATTCTGCGAGTGTCCTGGCTGTTCATATCGCGATCCCGGTGTTATTCATACTGTTCGCGATACTTGCGCACGATTTGCAAGCCGACGATATTCAGGCACAAGGTTACAATGAACAGGACCAGTCCCAGCGCAAATGCCGCCAGCGTCTTGGCACTGTCGAATTCCTGGTCGCCGACCAGCAGAGTCACGATTTGCACGGTCACAGTCGTCACCGCTTCGAGGGGATTGGCCGTGAGATTCGCGGCAAGTCCGGCCGCCATGACCACAATCATGGTTTCCCCGATCGCGCGCGATACTGCCAGCAGGATTCCACCGACGATGCCCGGTAACGCGGCCGGAAGGATGACTTTCAGCATGATCTCGGAGCGGGTCGAGCCCAGGCCCAGGGCGCCGTCCCGCAATGAACGCGGCACGGCAGTAATGGCATCGTCGGACAACGAGGAGATCAAAGGAATGATCATGATTCCCATCACGACACCTGCGGCCAGCGCACTTTCCGACGCGACCTCCAGCCCGATCGATTCGCCGGCGCGCCGGATCGCCGGCGCCATGGTCAAGGCGGCAAAAAACCCGTACACGACGGTCGGGATGCCTGCGAGGATTTCCAATAATGGTTTCGTCGTTGCGCGTACGCGCTGAGACGCGTACTCGGCCAGGAAAACCGCGGTCATCAGACCCACGGGTACCGATACAAACATTGCGATGCCCGTGATCAACAGCGTGCCCGTAAACAATGGCACTGCACCGAAGCTGCCCGACGAACCAACCTGGTCGGCACGAATCGCCGTTTGCGGGCTCCAGTTGAGGCCGAAAAGAAACTCGGTCACGGGTATTTCACGAAAAAAGCGGAGCGCTTCGAACAAAACCGACAGGACAATGCCGATGGTAGTCAGTACCGCGATACTCGACGCCGCCACCAACAAGCCGAGCATGACGCTTTCGAC
>CAYVLL010000231.1:0-3336 GCA_964452235.1 uncultured Woeseiaceae bacterium | reverse complement strand
CGCCGGCACGCTCGATGCGGCACCGTTACTCGATGTCGGTGAGGTGGATCGACTGTTGAACTCCTGAGGCTTCAAATTCCCCGGCACAAAGCTTGCATCGCACCTTCTTGCAAAAGGACTCCGTACCGCACAGTACTGAAAGCGAGGAGACAAGCAATGAACGACAGCAATCTGAAAGAATTTGCCCGCGTATTGAGGACTTTCGATACGGCCATGCTGGTAACACAGCGTGATAACGAGCTGCGCTCACGGCCGATGGCCATCGCCGGACGAACAGAGTCAGGAGGGGTCTGGTTCATTACCAGCATCGACAGTGGCAAGCTCGGTGAGATAACTGACAATCCGGTGGTCAACGTGGCGATGCAGGCCAGCGGCAGGTTTATGTCGATTTCCGGCACGACCCGAGCTACGCGGGATTCGACAAAAATCGACGAGTTGTGGGACGCGTCCCATGGCATCTGGTTTGAAATGGGGCGTGAAGATCCGGACCTGATACTGGTCGAGGTCGTTCCGACTTACGCCGAATACTGGGACCGGTCAGGTATCGAAGGTGTGAAATTCATGTTTGCGGCGGTCAGCAGCGCCGTCACCGGAGCGACAGTACGCGACGAACAGCTCACACATGGGAAAGTTGAGTTCCCGA
Source organism: uncultured Woeseiaceae bacterium (assembly GCA_964452235.1). Taxonomy (GTDB): domain Bacteria; phylum Pseudomonadota; class Gammaproteobacteria; order Steroidobacterales; family Woeseiaceae; genus IDS-8. The sequence continues at coordinate 2,693 of CAYVLL010000231.1, read as the reverse complement.
CGAGCACTGGCTCGCAAACGTGGAATCGGTCACAGGACTCGAACTGACGCGGGGCATCGCTCGCCGGGCACGCTACAGCGGAAATTCGCGACGAAACGCCTTGTGCAATCGAACAATCTCGTTGAAGGGCTCAGCGTGATCGTCGACCCGGATATCGAGATTAATGGCGGTGTCGGCCTGCGCGCCCGGCACCACGCTGATGGCGGCGGCGTTGTGCCCGCGCCTGTCACCGCCCGCGTTTGCGCCGGCGAGCAAAGCGTTCAGTAATCGCTGTTCGAGTATCTCGCCGTTCGACTTTTTGAAGGCGTCGACCATTAACTGAACAACTTTGTCGGTCGCAAGGTAATTCCCGGCTGCCACGCAATCTCCCCCATAAACATGACGCCGCTCCGGGGTACAGTCCCTGCCGGTCCAGGCTCCTTGTCGACCTTTTGCATCGATAGCAACAAACTGCCGCACATCCGCGTCCACATGTGCGCCAAGGACCTTGTCCAATGCCTCCTGCGGCGGTACGCCGTCGTCCATTTGATCCAATACCCGCATTCCGATTGCAAGATGTGCCTGATGTTGCGTATTGACTACGCCTACCCCCATTCGCGAGTAGCTGACGGTTCCGCCGACGGCAACCGAACAACTCGCCACCGCCGAACCAAAGTCGCCGGTCGCGCTATCGACGGCCACAATGGAAAAGGTCATCGGATGCTAGCTCTCAGCCGTGTCACCGAGATTGGAGCGTACGAAATCCCAGTTTACGAGGTGATCGAGGAAGGCGTCGATGTAAGTGGCTCGTTCGTTCTGGTAATCAAGGTAGTAGGCGTGCTCCCATACATCCAGCGTCATCAGTGGCACCTGATTGTCCGTCAGCGGATTCTCGGCATCGGTGCTGCTCTTGACACGCAGCTTGCCCTTGTCCGCCACTAGCCATGCCCAGCCGGAGCCGAATTCACCCTTGGCCGCCTCGGCAAACAATTGCCTGAATTTGTCGACACTGCCGAAGTCGCGGGCCAGGAGTTTCGAAACCTTGCCGTCGGGCTTGCCGCCACCAGCCGGCGACATGCTTTGCCAATAGAAGTCGTGGTTCCACACCTGGGCCGCAAAATTGAACGTGTCGCCGTCCGACTTGCGGATGATGGTCTCCAGGCTCTCCTCGGCAAGTGGCTTCCCGTCGATGGCTTTCTCCAATTTGTCAAGGTAGCCCTGATGGTGCTTGCCGTGATGTATCTTTAGCGTTCGTGCACTGACGTGCGGTTCCAGTGCGCCGTAATCGTACGGTAGCGGCTCTAGCTTGAATTGCATGTTCGTTTGCCTCTGGTGTCACGGATTTCCTGTACGAGGGAATGCAACATGCGTGCCGGTGCGGCACCCCGATAATCCTGGGAGTCTGTAAGGGACCAATGCAGGTGCGGGAAATATTTGCAGATCGGTCGGCAATTCTTGCACGCCCGGTCGAAGTAACCACAACAAGTCGTGAAGGTACGGGCAGTCCGACCTGCGCCTGGCTTCAACCAACCGCCCGCACTTTGGCTTTCCCGCGCTTGGCTGCTTTGCGGGGGGCACAGGATGCGGGCATGGATTTCCTCATGGGCGTCGCGGAGGGGCGTCCGATGTAGAAACCTTGTGCATAGTCGACACCGAGACCACCCAGCATTCGATAGGTCTTGAAGTCCTGCACATACTCCGCGACGATCTTCATGCCCGCTTCCCTGCCAATCTCGCAGATCATCTGGACCATCTTCTGGTCTACCGGGTTGGTGACGATATCCCTGATGAACGCCCCGTCGATCTTGATGTAGTCCACAGAGAGTTGCTGCAGATAGCTGAATGAACTGTAACCGGTACCGAAATCGTCCAGAGCCACTTCGCAACCCAGTTCGCGAAAGCTGGCTATCTGCTTCTCGACGTGATTCAAGTGCCTGGCAGCAAGGCTTTCGGTTATCTCGAACATGACAGCATCGGCCGGCACATTGTGCCGGTTCAATTCTGAGCGCACGAAAGCTGACAGGTTTTCAGCTTCGAAAGCGTTTGCCGAGAGGTTCAGTGCGAACCGCAGGTCCGGTGCTTCCACGCGATACCTGGCCAGCTCGGATATCGCTCTCTCGATCAGCCAGGAGTCGATTTCAGCCATGAGTCCAAACCGCACGGCCGCTGGCAGAAACACGTCGGGGCCGATCATCTTGGCATGGTCACCCTTCATGCGCAGCAGCACTTCGTGGTGGCTTGTTTTGCCCGTCACGACGCAAACGATAGGCTGGTAACGCAGCACCAACGATTCTGTGTCGATGGCTTCCCGCAGCCTGCTGATCCAGTTGACGTCAGCAGCCATTTGCTCTGCCTCACGCACAGACACACTGTGAAATGCCAGTCTGTTCCTGCCGGAGGTTTTCGCCTGGCGGCAAGCAATATCCACGCGTGCCATCAACTCATCAGTATCACATTTGCCAGACCCGATCATTGCAATGCCGATACTGCAATGTACATGAATTACCTGGTCTTCTTCGATATGGGCAAGGCGGCGCATATCGTCGAGAATGGATTCCGCGAGCACCCGCGCTTCGCGGCGCGTTACATCCTTCAGCAACACAGTGAACTCATCGCCGCCAAAGCGCGCAACCGTGCCCTGTGCGCCGACGGTATGCAACAATTGGTCCGCAACTTTCATGATCAGTCGATCACCGGCGGGATGCCCGCAGGTA
>CAYVLL010000230.1:0-3392 GCA_964452235.1 uncultured Woeseiaceae bacterium | reverse complement strand
CGATTCCCGATCATTGCGGTTACGAATGGCAACGCCAACCTCGAAACCATCGGCATTCGCGACCTGTTTTTCGACGTGGTGACCGCCGTCGATGCCGGGGCCGCAAAACCCGCTCGCGCGATCTTCGAGCGAGCCGTAGAGCGAGCGGGAGTGGCTGCCGCCGAGATCCTGCATGTCGGCGACCACCCGGAAATCGATGTGGCCGGCGCAGCCGATGCCGGTTTCACTACTGCATGGATGAACCGGAGAGGCGATGGGTGGCCGCATCAACTGCGGCCACCCGATGCGATCGTGACAACGTTGCAGGAGTTACAGGACTTGCTCACTACTGCGCGTGGGGGAGACACGGAGCCCCGCGGTTCATGAGTGGCAAACCCTTGCTGCTTTACGTACCGGGTTTGCGTGCGAAGCCACCGCCGGGTACGCATCGACGGGAACTGTTGCGCTGCCTTGTGGAGGGCGTGCGCCGGATCGACCCGGAGTCGGCCGGTGAGATACAACAACAGGAGTCGTGCTTCGACGTCGTGTCCTGGACCTATGATTTTTACGGCAAGCACCGGGACATCGCACTCGACCTGCCCGCCATAGAGCGTCTCCTGCAACAGCCGGAGGCGACGCAGGAAGATATCCGGCAAGCGGTATCCCTGAAAAGACGCGCTCTGCGCTGGCTGTATCACCTCGCCGATTACCTGCCGTTCCTTGTCCCGCAACTGGCGGACGAGCGACTGGAGCTGCACTTGCGGGATTTGCGCCGTTATGTGCACAACGAGTTCGAAGTGGCCGATGCGATTCGCCGGCTCGTCTCGCTCCCATTGCGCGCGGCCGCAAAAGGCGGCCGTCCGATCCTCCTCATCGGCCACAGCATGGGGTCCGTGATCGCTTACGAAGCGCTGTGGCAGATGAGTCGAGATTCCATAGACGAGTTGCGGGTCGACCTGTTCCTGACCATGGGCAGTCCGCTCGGGCAGCGCACCATCCAGCGGGGCCTCAAAGGTTCGACGGATCAAGGCTCGAATCGCTATCCGAACAATATACGGCGCTGGGTGAACATCGCGGCGTTCGGTGAATTGACGGCCGTCGATATGACGCTGCGCAATGATTTTTCCGACATGATCGAACTAGGACTCATCGAGGAGATCGAGGACCATGCCGTGTTCAACTACTACCGCTCGGACGGCGAGCTGAATGTCCACGCTGAGTATGGCTATCTGATCAACGAAACCTGCGCCACGCAGGTTCGCAACTGGTGGCGAGCTAACGCATAGAGAACGGCATTAAGCGCAATGGCATTTAAGTTAAGGTAAATCGCCCGCAGTGCGGGCTCCTACAGCCCGCGACCCGCCCAATTCGTGGGCTGTAGGAGCCCGCATTGCGGGCGATCCGGGTCAAGTAACTGCCATTGGCATCAAACCGGTTCGAGATTCGGCTTGATGACGATGTCGATGCGACGATTCTGCGCGCGTCCCGACGCCGTTTCGTTGTTGGCGACCGGGTTGGACTCACCGTAACCGGTAGCGATCAGCCGGTAGCTCGGAATGCGCATGGCGTTGATCATGTATTGCTGTACCGACTCGGCCCGCTCCTGCGACAGCTTCTGGTTCAGCTCATCACTGCCGAACGAATCCGTGTGGCCTTCAATGATCAGTTCGCTGCGTGGAAACACGTCAATTGCTTTCTCGACCTTGGTCAACAACTCGAAGCTGGCCGGCGTGATCTCGGATTTGCCGCTGTCGAAATTGAGGCCGACGAGACGCAGGATGATCGTATCGCCCTGGCGAAACACGCGTGCTTCCTCCCGTGTAAACATTTGTTCGACCCGTTCGAATTGCTCTTTGACACGGGCCTGCGCCTCCAGCCGCTGAACCAGGGCCGTACGTTCCGCAGTAGCACCACCGAGGCGCTCATCCAGCGCGCGAATTTCCTCGCTCATATCGGCGACGCGCAGGTTCATTGCCTCGTTTTCCTGCTGCAACTCCTGGTTTTCCGCGCGCAGGTTCTCGATAAACATGACGAGCTCCTGCTGCAATTGATCGTGCCCCTGTTCCATGTGGGGGACGATGTTGGCCGCGTCGGCAATGCGCTGCAGAGGGTCTTCCCATTGCAGCACCAGCTCCTCGACCGTCAGGTCGCGGTCACGGACCTTGCGAACGACCTCGGAAAGGTACAGTGCGTGTTTGGCTTCATAGTTTGCCTGCTGTGCGAGACTGCGCGGCAGGTCCGTGTCGTAACGGTTCGCTGTGAGCTCATGCTCCGCATCGGCAAGCAACTTTTTCGCCCGGCTCAGCGTGATGGGCGCATAGCGGTCGACCCGGGCCCTGTCCGCGTCGGCCAGCAGCTGCCGGGTCTGGCTCAGGTACTGGTCCTTGATCGCGACGAGTTCTGCATCCCGATACAGCGCCGTTGCCTCGATATTCTTGTTTTGTGCATTCCTCAGGTCGCCGCGCTCGACAAAGCGGATAGCGGCACCGAATTCCCGCTGGGCCCTGTCCCAAATGTCGCGTGACAGTTCCGGCGCCCTTGCGTTGGCTGCGTCCTGCCGGCTCTTCATCACCTGGGACAGAACGGTGCCGGCGGTCCGCGCCGTTTCGGCAGCCTTCTGGAAATGCGCGGTCGCATCGGCGGCTTTGCCACGCACGTACTCGATGTTGCGACCCCGCTGCAGGCCGTTCTCGGCCGCTTCGTAGTCCTTCAGGCCATTCTGGTAGTTCGTGGGCGACAGCAACTCGGCGTTCGCGGCCTCAGCTTGCGCGCGCGATGCATCGGCGTCCTTGAAAAAAGTGCCGCGGAGCGCGTCCTGCGCGACCACGGAGCCGGCCAGCAGGAGCCACAAGGTAAGCGCAAAAATCTTTGCAGTTCGGGTTTCAAAAGTCATTCTTTCGCGTCCGTATATAAGAAAACAACAAGTTACGACCGTGGCCAACGTTTCAATAAGACGTTCGGGAGCCGCCCAGGTTCCTTCGAGGCGCCGCCTCGAGCGTGCGCCGCCGGACTGATGCCTCGCCACTTCGCATTTTATGTTACCTGCCGGGCAAGACTGAAACTGTGCAACAGTTCCGAAACCGGACCCATACACCGGCTTGAAAATCGCGGCTCTGCGGCAGGGTCTCTGCAGGCTTTTTGCCGGCGCCGAAAGAATTGTGCTTTGGCTCACAGACCGGCCGGGATTGGTCACGTAGTCTTTTGCACATGGCGGTCAAGTACTACACGCAGTTTCGATTGACTGATGCCTGGTATCGGGGCGGCAACGAATTCAGTGGTGTCGTCGAACTGAACCGCCCGATGGACGAACACTCCGACATTACAGATATCGAGGCCGCGCTGGCCAAGAATTTCGACTTGCAGAAAAATGCGGTGAAACTCCTTAGCTGGGCGCGTTTGCAATAGCACGATCG
>CAYVLL010000229.1:0-3421 GCA_964452235.1 uncultured Woeseiaceae bacterium | reverse complement strand
GACCCGGTCCGGCAACCCGGGTCGGCCTTCTTTATGACCCATGCCGTGAACCTCTCCCCGGGAAGCCGTTCCAAGGGCTTGCGAAAGCGAGACATTTCTTTGGTTTCATTGAATTTTTTGTGCTAACCTTCCGCGCTATTCCGTATCAAGCATCGGCCGTAAGCCATTGAAATTGCGCTATCAATTTACGTCATTTTCGGGCGTCGACATTGCGCAACAGGCAAGGCGCGGTGAATCCGTCGGGGCGGGCCCGGGTGATCCCTGCTGTGGCAGCGACGCCGGTCATTCCGCCGTTACACCGGGTTTTTTCTTTCGGTCCGTGGCGCGATGTCGCTCGGGCTACGGCCGGAGGTTCTGTGGCTATGTTACGACAACGCACGCTTAAAACCGCGATACGCGCCACCGGGGTCGGCTTGCATACCGGCGACAAGGTGTACATGACCCTGCGCCCGGCGACAGAGAATTCCGGCATTACCTTCCGGCGGGTAGACCTCGACCATCCGCTTGACATACCGGCGGACCCGCAACTCGTCGGCGAGACGATGCTCGGCACGACCTTGATCAAGAATGGCGTCAAGGTTGCCACGGTAGAACATCTAATGTCGGCACTGGCCGGACTCGGTATCGACAATATCAATGTCGATCTGTCGGCACCGGAAGTGCCGATTATGGACGGCAGTGCAGGCCCGTTTGTTTTTCTGCTGCAGTCAGCCGGCATCGAGGAACAGAATGCGGCGAAGCGCTTCATTCGCATTCGCAAGAAAATCCGCGTCGAAGACGGCGACAAGTGGGCGGAACTGAAGCCATTCAACGGCTTCAAGGTCAACTTCCGGATCGCCTTCAATCATCCTGTATTCAATAAACTAAGCCAGGATGCATCCATCGATTTTTCCTCGACTTCGTTCCTTAAGGAAGTCAGCCGTGCCAGGACTTTCTGCTTCCTGCGTGATGTCGAAACCCTGCGAGCGAGGAACCTCACGCTGGGCGGCAGCATGGACAATGCGATTGTGCTCGATGATTACCGCATCCTGAACGAGGACGGCTTGCGTTACGCCAATGAGTTCGTCATTCACAAGATTCTCGATGCCATCGGCGATCTGTATCTGCTGGGGCACAGCCTCGTCGGCGAGTTTTCCGCCAACAAGTCAGGGCACGAACTGAACAATCGCCTGTTGCGTGCGCTTCTTGCGGATGCGAGCGCCTGGGAAGAAGTGACTTTCAAAGACCCGAAGACCGCGCCGATTTCCTACGCGACTCCTGCCTACGCCTGAGCAGCGCCAAACATCGCGTCCGTAGGAGCCCGTATTACGGGCGATAGCGGATCAGCGCCAATTAAGACCCGGGCGTCGATCGCCCGTGATACGGGCTCCTACAGCAGCCTTATCTCTCAACCCGGCTTGCAACCCGTACCCGCACCCGGTCGGCTTTCACCCCGCAGCCGGCGGCTGCCGCCAATAAGGCCTCGCTTTCGAAGCGCAGGCGGGCGGCCCACGAGGGCGAACGGCAGATCAGGACCAATTCCCCGTCGTCGCGCAGGTTGGCGGCCAGCAGGTTCCCGGATACCTCGGTACCGAGGACCGAGCGCAGCCGGGTGGCCAGGTCGTCCATTTTCTTGGCGTGCCGGACTATGGATTCCAGCGGCGTGCCGGCATCGGTTTTCAGCAGGTTTTCGAGACGGATTACAGACATCGAAGTGTGACGAAGTTGGCAATCAGATCTGCTCTTAGGGTGAACGGGATCAATATTCCCTGCCCTCAATCTTGAATTAAAACGGAGCATTATGCATATTGACCCTCTCGATAAAGGCATACCCGCCGAAAGACGGGGACGCAAAACCACCGATCTAAGGGACTTGTTCCTACGATAGCGGGGCTACCGAAGTGACCGACCTCAGCGGGCCGACAATTATGTACGGTTGCCACCCCAGGCAGCCGGCCGGAGTAAATAGCGGTTCAAAATCAATAAGATATCGTTTACGCGGTATGTGCCCGGGAAACACCTGATGCATGTAGTTATTTTCGGCAAGGGGTTTGGCAAACCCCGTCAGATCAACCTTTCGGGCACGACCGTGAGCGTTGTGGCGGCACTCATTTCCGGCATTCTTATATGCGCAGCATTTGCTGGTGGCACCTGGTATTCCGCGCAAAACAGTTCAGGAATGCAACTTGGCGACCTGCGTGCCCTGGAGAACGAGCTCGCCAGCCAGCGGCAGGCGATTGCACTTACCCGCCAGCATACGGAAGACACCCTGGATGCTCTGGCTATCCGGCTCGGGCAAATGAACGCCCGCGTTATTCGCCTCGACGCGCTGGGTCGGCGTATGACGGAAATGGCGAATCTTGAGGACGGCGAGTTCGATTTTGACTCTGAACCGGCTCTCGGCGGTCCGGAAGAACCATATTTGTCCGGCTGGGCGCTGGCAGTGCCGGAAGTTCTGGCAGCGATGCAGGACCTCGACCGGCAGCTGGACAGTCGCGAAGCCCAGCTGGGTGCCCTGGAAGGTGTATTGATGGGGCAAAGCCTGGTCGATCGAGTTGTTCCGCAGGGACGCCCGGTCAGCTCGGGCTGGATTTCCTCCTATTTCGGCCGCCGCACCGACCCGTTTACGGGTAAGCCCGCGAACCACAAGGGCGTCGATTTCGCCGGCAAGGAAGGCGCCGAAATCATGGCGGTTGCCGACGGGGTCGTCACCTGGTCGTCAAAGCGCTACGGTTACGGTGAGTTGGTGGAAATCAACCACGGTAACGGCTACGCCACCCGCTACGCACACAATTCTGAGAACCTGGTTGCTGTCGGCGACATGGTCAGGAAGGGCCAGACCGTTGCACTGATGGGCAAGACCGGGCGCGCCACCGGGCCGAATCTGCATTTTGAAGTATTGCAGGACGGCCGTCCGGTCAATCCGGTCAATTTCATCCGCCAGGGCGCCGATTAATAATCCAGCCTCTGGCGCGCCGCCATCCGTTGCGGCAACGTCCGTCGGGGCACCTCACACGCCCGCTTTTCCGTAGCACCCTGCCTTTTACCCCTTGACGTCGCCGCGCGGCGTCCCAAGATGCATTCTCCGGGCCAGTCCGTAGAATACCGGACTTTGTCGCCCCGCTGATCAGCTTGCGGTGAGCGGAACCATCACATTGAGGAGGCCAGGTGGCCAATTTTTTGACTCGCTTATTCGGTAGCCGGAACCAGCGGCAGATTCGGCAATACGGGAAACTTGTCAGTCGCATCAATGAAATGGAAGAAGGCCTGAAAGGCCTCAACGACGCAGAGCTGACTGCACGTACCGGCGAGTTTCGTGAACGCCTGGCGCAAGGCGCGACGCTCGACGACCTCCTGCCCGAAGCGTTTGCCGTCGCCCGCGAGGCCGCGCGGCGCACGCTCGGCATGCGGCCCTTCGACGTACAGCTGATCGGCGGCATAG
>CAYVLL010000228.1:0-3436 GCA_964452235.1 uncultured Woeseiaceae bacterium | reverse complement strand
TCCAGCGTGAATGTCCAGCCATTGTGCTCGCAGAGTCGCTCGACAATGCTAAGCCCGAGTCCGAACCCTGGCGTCTCCGATCCGCGGGAGCGCTGTTTACTCAATTCCTCAGGATCGTCAACTTCCAGGCCGCTGTGGTTACTGATGGACACTTCGTGTTGATCGATCCGGACGCGAACGGGGCCTTGACTATGAGGCGTGTGTTCGAATGCGTTGCGTACCAGATTGCCGACTGCGATTGCGAATGCCTGCGGATGACCGAGCAAACTCGGGTTAGTCAAGCGCTTCACGTCGACGGTTATGTCCTTGTTGGCTAACAGGTGGCGCTGTTGCTCGATCGCCTTGTCAACCAAGGGGCCGACTTCGAAGCGTTCGCTGTAACTGCTGTCATTGGATTCACGAGAAAGGCACAGGAACATATCGATTGTCGTTTGCATGTCAATCGTTGCGCGTTTGATCCGTCCCATTGCCCGGGATGCGTTCTCGGAGAGCTCGGCTTGCTCCAGTAGTTCCAACGCTCCTCTAATGACCGTTATCGGGGTGCGCAGTTCGTGACTCGCGGCACTCGTGAAATAGCGTTCACGGTCGATAAACGCGCAAATGCGCTTCACGGTCTTCTCGATGGTCTTTGCCAGCAGCCCGACCTCATCGTCGTGAAAACACTCAGCCTTGACGCGCCGCCAGTCGTCGTCCGACAGCTGTTCCGGGTTTATGCCTCCAACCGCTTCGGCCAGGCGTATTACGGGATTGATGGCGCGACGGCTGATAAGGGCACCCAGGGCGATCGCCAGCAGGGTCAACATCGAGACAATTGTGACCAAGGCAGTAATCAACCACACTTCTTCGGTCGCGGAAGCCTCTATGCCTGAAACGTCGGCTACGACGTACAGGGGTCTCGGAGGTATGCCGGTGGTTACTACAGCGACATACAATTCATCACTCTCGAATTCGTAGTATCCGTCATCGGGCATGTCGGCCGCCCAATCGCGCAACGCTGTTGGCAGGTCGACGGGCTCGCGATAGCTCTTCACATAGGCTGAGTGCGGCAGCGGTGCGTCGGGATCGATCCCGGATCGGCCGATGTAGTCTGTCACGTACAGGCGAAGTTGTTTTTCCAGTATACGGTCTTCGGTGACTACAATCGCCGCGAATGTACCGAATCCACTGGCGATGCCGAGCAGCGCCGCAAACAATCCAAACGCGAAGACAACGCGGGTACGCAGGCTATGTCGGAACATCGTCGTCCGACTCTGACAGCCGATAACCAATGCGATGCACGGTGTGCAATAGCTGCCGGTCAAAGGGCTTATCGATCGCCTGGCGCAACTTGTACAGATGGGAACGAAGCGCATCGCTATCGGGTCGCTCATCACCCCAGAGCAGGGTTTCCAGACTGGCGCGCATCACAACAGCGGGTGAAGCTTCCATCAGCCGCTCCAGGATCTTCAGGCACGCAGGGTTAAGACTCAGTTTTTGATTACCTCGCCGGATTTCGAGGGTCTGCTTGTCCATCGTCAAGTCCCCGACGCTCAGCAATTGCGTGGTCTTTGTCTGGCCGCGTCTGTAGAGGGACACGAGGCGCGCATGGAACTCCTGAAGTGCGAACGGTTTCACCAGGTAGTCGTCGGCGCCAGCGTCAAACCCCGCCAGTTTGTCCGGTAACGTATCGCGCGCCGTCAGCATAAGGACCGGCGTATCCCGTTTCGCCTCAAGGCGCAGTTTCCGGCAAAACGTCAAGCCATCCATGCCTGGGAGCATGAGGTCCAGAACGATCACGTCGATCGGTTCCGTCAGCGCCAGATGCATTGCGCTGATACCGTCGTGTGCGAAATCGGTGATATGACCTCGGGCAGCGAGATAGTCACCTATGTTCTCGCAGATGTCCCGATTGTCTTCGACCACCAGTACACGGATGCAGTTTGCACGCAGAGCCAGTGTCATTGTTGCCGTCCTCCCGTGGACGTTGCCGACACGTTCCAGTTTGCGTCGCGAAGGCTGACCAATCGGTCGCCGCAACGTGACCAAAACGTGAACGACCGCCCCTCCATCCCGTTCGCAGTACGGCGACGAGGCGTGTCGTTCTTCAACCGGCCGTCAGTTTCGCATATCGACGGCAAGGTCACGGTTCGGCGACATCTCTTTCACAGTTACTACGCTAGCGTTAGAACATCACAGTTCTTCTGGAGGTTTAGCGGAGGTGAAAACGGCAGTATATCGGATGATGGTGTGTGCTGTCGGTGGCGCCGAGCAACGCCGGGTTGTCCGCGAGGCGCAGGTTGCGCCGCAATCAAACGAGGACCGGCGCAGCCATCTCAGCTCGCGGTCACTGCCGGTCCGTCAGGTACAACGTTGTTACATTTTCTTACAAGCCGACAGCAATCGCCCGCGTAAGCTGTCGCCTTGGAATGCCATGAGTTTCCCAATGTACCAGCGGCTCGATAACTGCGGACTATGGGGCTGCCCTTCAGCGAGCCAAGGCGCAACAAGACAAACCTCGCAATCACCACTTCTCATCAGGTCTCGCCATGTTTCATAGTTTCCATTTACATAGTGTCCATCGAGCTGTTTTCGGGATGCAAAAGGTCCTTTTGCTGCTACTTGCGGCAACCACCGCTGTTGCCGACGTTGGCGCGATATCGGTAGAGGTCGTCGATGCCGTGACGCTCCGGCCCGTCGACGGTGTGACGATTACGGCCGAGTCGCGAGACGGCGAGGTGCGCTCGGCAACGACAGATAATGGCCGGGCACTGCTCGACAGCCTGGAAGATGGTTTCTTCAGATTGCGTGCAGAATCGGCGGGATACGTCACGGCCGTCGAGCCCGCGGTTCGAATACTGGAAAAACGCACAGGCCGACTTCGCTTCGAATTGCAACCGTTGTCCGACTCGCTGGACGAGATCGTCGTTGTCGCTCGTGCACGCGAGGCAGACCCTTTCGGCGGCGTCTCGGACACATTCCTGAGCCGCGACGAGCTACGCAACGCGGCTGGCAGCGGCAGTGACGCCATGCGCGCGCTGAGCGGCCTGCCAGGGGTCGTCTCCAACGGCGAGTTTGCAGCCTTTTCCGTGCGGGGCCATGGTCCCAAGAGCAACCTGATCTATGTCGATGGTTTCCCGTTCCAGCAAGTCGCGCACTTCGAGCAGACGCTGGGCGATGAGAGCGAAATCCTCAATGGCGGCCGCTACTCCATCTTTGCACCCGATGCCGTTGCCGGCGCGGAATTTTCGCCAGGCGGCTGGAGCGCGGAGTTCGGCGGCCGCGACGGGTCGCTCCTGCAACTCGAGGTCGTGGATGGCGCTCCGTCGCCTGTCGGCAGCGTGCGTCTCGATCTCGCCGGCGCCGAATTTCTTTACCAGGGACCGAGCGGCTTCCACGACAACACGTCGATGTTCCTTCAGGCGCGGCGCTTCGACTTCGGCCAGTTATTCGAGATTAT
>CAYVLL010000227.1:0-3436 GCA_964452235.1 uncultured Woeseiaceae bacterium | reverse complement strand
TAAAATCCGTTGGCCGAAAGGCCGTGCCGGTTCGAGTCCGGCTCCGGGCACCAACTACCAATAGCGTTTTGAAACGAGGGGCGCGCCGCTGCATCGGCGGGGATTGCGTCGGCTACGTCATTCTTTGCCTTGCGTCGTGCAGGCACCGTTGCAGGAAAGCCGCACCCGCCAGGCCGTAACTGGGTTCCGCACCCTGTTCTTTCAGCGACTGCGTTATCTGGTGCATTTGCTCATCGAAATCTTGCGGTGTCTCGGTAAATTTCCGCATCCATTCGTTCAGCGCCAGCACGAGTTCTGCCTCATTCATGTTATTTCGTCCGGGGTCTTGTCGTCACTGTCACCGGACGCATCGACCTCGAGCAATTGCTTGAGTTCGTCCGTATCCATGACTCCCGAGTCGCTCAAGACAACGGTTTCGACTGACAAGTCGTCAGCCAGCTCCTCACCAAGCTTGATCAGGCGATTCGTTATCGCGTTTGCTTCGCTCATGACGACTCTCCGGGTCGCAATGCCACACGGGATAATTTAATGCATAGCAGAAATGTAAAGCGTGACCGGCGTTCAAGTTAGCCTCTGCCATACCTGGCCTGCGTCTTCTGACTACCGCACGGGCAAAGGCTGCCGGAGTCCACTCGATGGTGGTGTATCGTCAATCCACAGGCGTAGAATGAGAGGTGGGGTAATACCCTCTGAAGCCTCAACAAAGGGCGACCGCCATGCGCCTTGCTTTTGCGTTACGCGCAGTCTTTCTGTCCGTTGTTCTCACGAGCCCGGGCTGGGGCGACGATTTCGCGAAAGGCTTTTACGCCTATAGTGAGGGCGACTACGAAACCGCGCTTGCCGTGTGGCAGCCACTGGCAGAAGCGGGCGAGGCGGACAGTCAGTTCGGCATGGGTTTGCTCAATGCAAATGGCTGGGGCGTGCCGCTTGACGACGCCGCGGCTCTGAAGTGGTACGAATTAGCGGCCGGCCAGGGTCACGCCGAAGCGCAGTACAACATCGGCGTGATGTACCAGAACGGGTGGGGCGTCGACCAGGACGATGCAAAGGCGTTCGCATGGCATGAGAAAGCTGCAGAAAACGGCTTTCCGGCGGCACAGCGTAGCTTGGGCAACATGTACGCGAATGGTCTCGGCACGGACGTTGACCACACGCGCGCTTACATGTGGCTGGAGATCGCCGCAACACTGGGGGACAGTGACGCAAACTTCAATCGTGAAGAACTCGAACCTGCCATGGAGGCCGAGGAAGTTGCCGCAGCCGGCACGGCCGCCACCGAATGGATTGACCGGTTTGCAGCACTGCATCCGGAAGTTCCGATCGAACGGCAATGATCCGACTACGACGCGCGAATGTGTCAGAATAGGTGACTATCCGCAGGCACCGGGATTTCGCTGAAAGGCTATGGCAAAACTTTATTTTTATTATTCATCGATGAATGCGGGCAAGTCGACGTCCCTTCTGCAGTCCAGCTACAACTACCGGGAACGCGGCATGAACACACTTGTGCTCGCTCCGGCGTTTGACGACCGTTACGGCGTAGGACGCGTGGTATCCCGGATCGGTCTGGAAGCGCAGGCTACGACTTTCAATGTTGGCGACAACCTGTTTGATATTGTCACGGCATACTGCAAGGAAGATCCTCTGCATTGCGTGCTCGTGGACGAAGCGCAATTTCTCACCAAGGCCCAGGTTTTTGAGCTAGGGCAGGTTACCGACGAGCTGGAGATTCCGGTTCTCGCTTACGGAATTCGCACCGATTTTCAAGGGGAGCCTTTCGAGGGCAGCAAGTACCTGCTGGCCTGGGCCGACAACCTGAATGAACTAAAAGCGATCTGTCACTGCGGCAGGAAGGCCACCATGATTATTCGGCTCGATCGGGACGGCAACGCGGTGACCGAGGGCTCCCAGGTCGAAATCGGTGGCAACGACCGCTACGTGTCGATGTGCCGCAAGCACTTCAAAAGGGATTTCTACCGAGCGGCGGAAACGGACACACTGGAGTCGCGAATAGCGAAGGCCACGCGCGCCGCTGGCTGAGTACCTGCCGGCAATCTATTGCCGTTAACGCTTGCCGTTCGACGCCGCGGCAGGACCGTCCGCAGCGGAATTCACTGCGCGCGTGTTTTCCCGAGCCAGCAACCGACGCACATCTTCCAGGCTCTTCATTACCAGGGTCTCGCTGAATCCTGGATCATCCATTGAGATGCGGTCCGTCGCAGACGGATCGATGAACTTGATGTAATGGTTGCCTATCTGCACCACATCGTCATTCTTCATCATCAAGTTCGATATGCGCCGCGAATTGACGAACGTGCCGTTGGTGCTGTTCAGGTCCATGACGAATGTAGCCTTGTCGTGCCGCACGAACAAGGTATGGTGTCGGCTGATGAAACGGCTGCTGATGCGCAAGTCGTTGTGCTCTGAACGACCAATCAGCAAGCGCGGCTTGGTCAGCCGGATTTCTTCCAGGGTCTCGCCGTTGTGACTCAGGATCAACGTCGGCGCATCAGCCAGCTCCACGGCCTCGACTGCTTCGTCAATCCGGAACAACAATGCCGGAAGCTCTTCCTCCACGGTGGGCCGTTCAATTTGTTCCTTGCTGACGGGGCACTTTTTTGCCTTGGCAAGGGCGAGCAGTGACAAGCGATCGACCACCCCGGGCCAGCCTCTGGAGGCGTCATGCAATTCCTCGCAAACCGCTTGCGGGAAAACTTTGTCGGGCTCCGTGTTGCCGCCGGCGCGCATCTTTGCCCGGAGATAGTCAGCAGTCTCACTGCGGGTCATCGGCTCAACGAAAAAACTGCCCGTCATGCGCTCCGCAATGCATATCAGCGCAGGGGCCCTGATCATCGGAGCCAACGTCCGGTCACTGGCAAGTACAATCCGCAACGCACTCGAATCGGCGACGCGCAGCGTCGCCAGGTCGCAAAGAATGCCGAGCGTGGCGGGTGTCATCGACTGTGTATTCTCGACAATCAACAGCGGCGGGTGACCCGCACCGGCCTGTTGCCGGATGAACACTTTCAGCATGTTGACCAGCTCGTTGACCGAATTAAATTGCAGTTCGTAGCCAAACTGCGAAAGTATGTCGTTCAGCAACGTAGTGGGTTCGGCGCCGGCGCCATCGACAATCGCCCACGCCGGATCATCGGGCAGCGAGGTAACATAATGACGCAGGATGGTGGACTTGCCACTGAGCGGGGGCCCCTGCAACAGGCCGAGACCGTCGGCATGGGCATATGTATCGGCCAGGAATTGTATAGCGGCACGCTGCGACGCGTAGGGCACGACCGTTAACGGTGGGCCTTGCGTGCGAAAGGGTTGCTCGCGCAGGCCGGCGTCGCTCAAATCCATATCTTTGAACTCGGTTTTATCAGAAATTTGTCATTCTGATACAGTTACTTTCCGCTTTTTCTTAAAGTTCATAAGCATC
>CAYVLL010000226.1:0-3446 GCA_964452235.1 uncultured Woeseiaceae bacterium | reverse complement strand
ACCGCAGCCGCACTTCGTTACGATGCAGCTCGTCCAGTTCCCGTTGCAGCGCTTCGAGAAAAAGGTTCATCAGCCGACTGACTTCCTGTGGTGGCCGGCGCCAGTTCTCACTGCTGAAGGCGAACAACGTCAGGCACGAGATGCCCCGTTTGGCGGCCGTTTCGACCGTTTTACGTACTGCTGTAGCGCCGGCACGGTGACCGGCATGACGAGGAAGCGAGCGCTTCTTTGCCCAACGGCCGTTGCCATCCATGATGACAGCCACATGTCGTGGCAAACGCTCTACCTCGTTGTCAGCAGCGGTTGTAATCGAGCGTTGCACAGTCAGCCGGGGCCCAAACGCTCAGACTTCCATCAGGTCGCGTTCTTTTTCGGACAGTACCCGATCGACCTCGGCGATGTGTTTGTCGGTAATTGCCTGAATCTCGTCGTTGGCGCGTCGTTCTTCATCTTCGCCAATCAGTTTTTCCTTTTGCAGGTCCTTGATATCGCTCAGCGCATCACGACGAATATTGCGGATGGCAACACGTCCCCCTTCCGCTTCCTGGCGCACTATGCGAATCATGTCCTTGCGCCGTTCTTCGGTGAGCGGTGGCAACGGCACCCGAATGACGGTGCCGGCTGATGCGGGATTCAGTCCAAGATCCGAATTCATGATGGCTCGCTCAATAGGCTGCACCATGTTCTTTTCCCACGGCGTAATCGTCAGAGTCCGCGAATCCTCGACGTTGACGTTCGCTACCTGGTTCAATGGTACTTCGCTGCCGTAGTATTCAACGGTAATGTGATCGAGCAAACTCGTGTGCGCGCGACCGGTGCGCAACTTGGTCAGCTCGAGCCGCAACGCCTCGACACTCTTGGCCATGCGCGATGCCGCATCCTTCTTGATGTCATTCAGCACTATGGTTGCCCTCTGTCGCCCGACTCATAACAATAATTAACAATAATTACGCAGTCACCAGCGTACCGACGTTTTCGTCGGTCATGGCACGCACCAGCGACCGGTGCTCGGTCATATCGAAAACCCGCAATGGCAAATGGTTATCACGACACATCACGACGGCGGTTGCATCCATTACGTTGAGTTTGTCGACAAGCACCTTGTCGAATGAAACGGTGTCGTACAAAGACGCTGCAGCGTTTTTCTTCGGATCCGAATCGTAAACTCCGGCGACTTTCGTTGCCTTGAGCAGCACATCCGCGCCGATTTCGATAGCGCGCAAGCTCGCCGCCGTATCGGTGGTAAAGAACGGATTGCCAGTGCCCGCCGCGAGCAGCACGATGCGACCCTTTTCAAGATGCCGGACTGCCCGGCGCCGTATGTAGTCTTCGCACACGTCGTGAATCTGGATCGCGGACATCACCCGCGCATACTCGTCCATGGACTCCAGCGCATCCTGCAGCGCCAGCGCATTCATCACCGTGGCCAGCATGCCCATGTAGTCGCCGGTCACACGATCCATGCCAGCTCCCGCCAGGCCGGCCCCGCGAAAGATGTTGCCGCCGCCGATGACAATTGCCACCTCGATACCCAGTTTGCGGACTTCGGCGACCTCGGCCGCTATTCGCTTGATGACCTTGGGCTCGATACCGTAATCGAGCTCACCCATCAGCGCCTCGCCGCTGAGCTTGAGAAGCACACGTCGGTAAAGAACCCGCGGTTCGCTCATAAAGTCAGCCCTGGATTAACCATGGTCAACCGCTCAGGAGCCGCGCTTGACCTGGGCCATTACCTCTTCGACGAAATTGTCCTGCTTCTTCTCGATGCCTTCGCCGACCTCGAAGCGCACGAAACCAACCACACGGGCCCCGGCGTTCTGCAGCAACTTGCCGACCGTGATGTCCGGGTCCTTGACGAAGGACTGGCCGAGCAGGGTGATTTCCTTGAGGAATTTGGCAACGCGCCCTTCCACCATCTTTTCGATGATATTGGCCGGCTTACCTGACTGCTGGGCCTGTTCCGCGAAAATGCGTCGCTCGCGCTCAAGCGTGTCAGCCGGTACGCCCGACTCATCGACACAGGCCGGGTTGCTCGCTGCGATGTGCATGGCGATGTCGCGGGCCAGCTCTTCATCACCGCCATCCAGCGATACCAGCACGCCGATTCGCGCACCGTGCGAATAACTACCCAACTGCTCCGCCGCTTCGACGCGCGAAAAACGGCGCACCGAAATATTCTCGCCCACTTTGGCGACCAGTTCGGTCCTTGCGGCCTCGATGGTGCTGCCGGTGCCAAGTTCTTCTGACATCAGCGACGGAACATCGGCCGACTTCCCGGTCAATACGCGTTCTGCGACGGCATCGACGAAGGTGACAAAATTGTCGTCCTTGGCGACGAAGTCGGTTTCCGAATTCACTTCCACGATTGCGGCGGACGAACCCCTGCTGGCAATGGCAATACGGCCTTCGGCGGCAATTCGGCCAGCCTTCTTGTCAGCCTTTGCCTGACCGGAGGTACGCAGTATTTCTACTGCGGCATCGATATCCGCTCCGGCCTCAACGAGCGCCTTCTTGCACTCCATCATGCCGGCGCCGGTTCGTTCGCGCAGCTCCTTCACCATAGATGCGCTGATGGTCATTACAACTCCTGCTTTCTTTGATCTGTTGCTGTAACGGCTACGCCTTGTCTTCTGAAGCCGCGTCTTCGGGTGCCGTGGCGCTGTCCCCTGCATCTGCCGGCTCTTCCGGCGTATCGCCCGGCTCGTCGGCAGCGACTTTTGTCGCGGTCGATGCCTTTTTCTTTACCGTCGTCTTGCGCGTGGTCTTGGTGACCGGCTTCTTGGCCGTCTTTTTCTTGCGCCCGGTGGCTTTTCTTGGCTTGCCATCCTCGTCGAGTTCGACGAACTCGTCTTCGCCCAGCGTCACCTGCGGCAACGAGGCCTTGCCGTCCAGCACCGCATCGGCCATCAGCGTTGCATAAAGCTCGATCGCGCGCATCGCGTCGTCATTGCCCGGAATGACGTAATTCACGCCATCCGGCGAACAGTTGCTGTCCACGACAGCCACGACCGGTATGCCCAGTTTCTTTGCTTCACGGACGGCAATGTTTTCGTGGTCAACATCGACGACAAACAGGGCGTCCGGTAGCGAGTTCATGTTCTTGATACCACCCAGGCTGCGCTCGAGCTTTTCGCGTTCGCGATTGAGGCCCAGCACTTCCTTCTTGGTGAGCTTGTCGAAACCACCGTCCTCTGCCATCTGCTCCAGTTGATGCAGGCGTTTGACCGATTGCCGGATGGTCTTGTAATTGGTCAGCATGCCACCGAGCCAGCGATAGCTGACGTACGGCATGCCGGCCCGTTCAGCCTGAACGCTTACGGATTCGCGCGCCGACCGCTTCGTGCCGACAAACAGCAAGGTGCCGCCATCGGCTACGACCGCCTTGACGAACGCGCAGGCCTCGCGAGCCATGGGCAGGCTCTTCTCGAGATTGATGATGTGAATTC
>CAYVLL010000225.1:0-3466 GCA_964452235.1 uncultured Woeseiaceae bacterium | reverse complement strand
AGGAAATACTGCTTGCCAGTCCTGGTCTGGAGGCGGCGAAGCAGGTTCTCGGCATCGCTTTTCGGTTGTCGGGTGAACCTGTGAAAGCGCTGACGATCATCGAGCCGCTCGCAAAGAGACACGGCGCCTCGGCCGACGTATTGCACGAGTATGGTTTATGTCTCGGCGCAGCCGGTCGCGGCGCTGAGTCGGTTGCCGTGCTCGAGAAAGCGGTAGCGCTGGATACAAAACACGCGGCGGCATGGCGAAGTCTCGGGGATCAACTCAGCGCGGCGGGGCAAGGAAAAGCCGCCGAGGAGGCCTACGAGCGCCACCTCGCGCTATCGACCCGGCATCCGGAGCTCGTCGATGCAGCGAATTTTTTGCGCAAGGGAAATGTGGCGAAAGCCGAGCGACTGACGCGCGATATCCTGAAGAAGGACCCGACCGACGTCGTTGCTATCCGCCTGCTGGCTTCGATCGGTATCAAACTCGGGCAACTTGAGGATGCCGAACGGCTGCTCGAACGTTGCTTGCAACTGGCCCCCGGCTTCCATCTTGCAAGACATGGCTACGCAGTCGTGCTGTTCCGGCGGCACGAACTCGAAAAGGCGCTGGAACAGGTCGAGGCATTGCTCAAGGCCGAACCGAACAATCCGAACTACCTGATTCTCAAAGGCACGATCCTGGTGCGCAAGGGCGATCACCTGCCGGCGCTGGAGCTCTACGAACGCATACTCAAGGATTACCCCGACCAGTCTGCGGCGCACATGAATTATGGCCATACCTTAAAGACGGTTGGTCGGCTCGATGATTCGGTTCAGGCTTATCGCACGAGTATCGACCTCCGGCCGGACACCGGGGAATCCTATTGGAGCCTGGCGAACCTCAAGACTTTCCGGTTCAGTGACGCCGACATTCAGGCGATGCGCGAGCAAATCGTTCCAGAGGGCGGCGATCCGGAGGATCAGGCTCACCTTGCATTCGCGCTTGGCAAAGCACTGGAGGATCGCGGCGAATACGATGACTCGTTCGGGTTTTATCGACGCGGAAATGACATTCGCCGCCAACACCACCGCTACAGCGCGAGGATCAACGTCGTCAATACGGCACGACAAATCCGCACGTTGACCGCGGAGTTTTTTGCTACACGCAAGGGATGGGGTTGCGATGCTCCTGACCCGATTTTCATTGTTGGACTGCCGCGCGCCGGTTCAACACTGCTCGAGCAGATTCTCGCCAGTCACAGCCAGGTCGAAGGCACAGCCGAGTTGCCGGACATCATTGCCATCTCGCGACAACTCGGCCAGAAATCACGCAAGAACCGGGCATCTTTTTATCCCGAGATTCTCGCGGACCTGACGAAGGACAAAGTGCATGAACTTGGCGAAAGCTACCTGTCGACGACGCGCGTGCAACGTCGAGGCACGCCGTTTTTTATCGACAAGATGCCGAATAACTTCCAGCATATCGGGCTTATCCATCTGATCCTGCCAAACGCGAAGATCATTGACGCGCGCCGTCACCCGATGGCCGGCTGTTTCTCCTGCTACAAGCAATTATTCGCTCGCGGCCAGACGTTTACCTACGAGCTCACGGATCTCGGCCGCTACTACCGCGATTACGTCAGCCTGATGGATCACTGGGACGAGGTTTTGCCGGAACGGGTATTGCGCGTACAGTATGAAGAAATGGTCGCCGACAGCGAGACGCAGATCAGGCGCGTACTCGATTACTGCGGTCTCGAATTCGAAGAACAATGCCTGCGTTTCTACGAAACGGAACGGGCCGTCCGCACGCCCAGTTCGGAACAGGTGAGAAAACCCATATATAAGGAGGGGCTGGAGCAATGGCGACATTTCGAGGAGCACCTCGAGCCGCTGAAGAAGGCGCTGGGTCCGGTTCTGGATCGATACCCGATAGCCTGATGCCGAGCGGCGTTCGCTGGCGCATTCTCGCCTTGCTGGTCCTGACCAGTTTCATTTCCTATGTATTGAGATACAACGTATCGACCGCCGGTCCCACCATGATGGAGGACCTGCAGCTAAGCGAACAGCAACTCGGCTATATCCTCGCTGCGTTCACCGCAGGCTATACGATCTTCCAGTTTCCCGGCGGCTTGTTCACCGATCGGTTCGGGCCGCGGCGCGCGCTGACCATCGTCATGGTCCTGTGGGGACTGCTCACGATCCTGACCGGCCTCGTGCCCGGCAGCGGCGTTGCCGGTACGGCGACCACTGTGACTGCCCTCATCGTGGTGCGCTTCCTGGTCGGTGCCGTGCATGCACCTATCTATCCGTTGACCGGCGGAGTCGTCGAGCGCTGGTTTCCAATCGGTAGCTGGGCATTGCCCAATGGATTATCGAGCACTGGTCTGACGCTCGGCACCGCTGCGACGGCGCCATTGCTGGCGTGGATGCTGGGTGAATACGGCTGGCGGGAATCGTTTGCGATGCTCTCGCCGCTGGGCTTTATCGCCGCGTTTCTGTGGTGGTGGTACGTGCGCGATTACCCGTCGCAACATGCCGCCGTCAACGAAGCGGAAATCGCATTGATCACGGCCAATCGCCCGGTGGCGGAGATTGCCCAGGACGGCGCGCCGAGCTGGCTGCGCATACTGAAGAATCGCAACGTGCTGTTGCTGACACTCAGCTACTTCTGCATGAACTACGTCTTTTACCAGATGTTCAATTGGGTCTTCTATTACCTGGTAGAAGTGCGCGGCTTTGAGAGCCAGGCAGCCGGCTACCTGACGTCGGTGCAGTGGATCGCGGCAGCGGTCGGCGCCACGCTCGGGGGATTTCTTTGCGACTGGCTGTGCCGGCGCCACGGCATTCGCTGGGGATGCGCGTGGCCCGCCATCGTCGGTGTCGGACTGTCCGGCGTGTTCCTGATGCTCGGTTCGCTCGCGGTCAATCCGCTAATGGCCGTCGCACTGCTCGCGCTTTGTTTCTTCTCGAACCAGCTCACCGAAGCGGCGTTCTGGGCGGCGGGCATCGGAATCGGCGGCAAAAACGCGGCCGCCACCTGCGGCGTGATGAATACCGGAGGCAATGCCTGCGGCATCGTCAATGCATTGCTGGTGCCATTCACCGCCGCAGTATTCGGCTGGACAGCAGCCATGATGACCGGCACCCTTTTCGCAATCGTCGGCGCCGCGTTGTGGTTCTTCATTCGCGCCGACCGCCCGGTAGCGGAGTAGGCCGGACCGGAAAGATCGCTGTAGGAGCGCGCCCCAACATGTGGAATCGGGGCGAACCACGGCCCGCGCGTTGCTAAAGTATCGAGACAAAAAATGGGGACAGTGACCTTTACAATTAGGGACAGTTACCTTGGATAAAATAAAGGTCACTGTCCCTAAATAAAAAAGGGGGGGTGAGCATGCGGTATTTGGTGGTGTTGGTGGCTTTGGCGAGCGGGTTCTTGCCAGCGGCGTTGTTTGCGCGGGCGCTGCAACTGGACGATATGTATGACATTCGCGAGGTTG
>CAYVLL010000224.1:0-3486 GCA_964452235.1 uncultured Woeseiaceae bacterium | reverse complement strand
CTTCGACTGCCGCGACGCCTTTGATCGACTGCAATTGCGGCACCAGCCGCTGTTCCACCCAGTCCCTCACTTCGCGCGGCGTGCGGGTCGGGGACGACAGGCCGGCACGCCAGATCGGCCATTCGCCCGGATCCCACTTGCGCAAACGCGGCGGCTCGATGTCGGCGGGCAATTGCTGGCGCGCCGATTCGAGTTGCCGCGCGGCATTCTGCATGGCGATGTCGAGGTCGATGCCGTGCTCGAACAGCAGGTTGACGTTGGTGCGGCCTTCCGAGGCACGGCTGGAAATGCCGGTCAGGTTTTCAACCGACGCGAGGTTGCGTTCGAGCACCCGGGTGACCTGTTCCTCCATGACTTCCGGAGCCACCCCCGGGTAATTGACGGTGATCCGGACCAGCGGAAACTCGACTTCGGGCAACAGGTTGACCGGCAGGCGATTGAGGAAGAAGAGCCCCAGCACCACGATGACAGAGGCGATGGCCAGCGTGCCGACCGGGCGGCGAATGGACGCGTGGGTGAGGCCGCGATAGTAACGCGTGCCGCGCGCGGGGTCGTGGTCGGGTGTGTGAGGCTTTTTCGCAGTTTCAATCATTTACGTGCGCGCTCAGGTGGTCCAGTCCACGATGCGAACTCTCTCGCCTTCACTCATCTCCTGCGGGTTTGCGGCAACGACCCGGTCGCCGGGCTCGAGACCGGCCGTGATCTCGCGCCAGTTGCCGCGGATAATGCCGGGTTCCACGATACGTCGCGCCAGGCGCTCGTCATTGTTGACGACCATCACGTAGTAGGCGCCCTCGGATTGCGCAACCGAGCCGGCCGGCACCGCCAGCACGTCCAGCCGGCTGTCGACCATGAGTTGCACACGCGCCAGGTAACCGGGGCGCACGACTTTCGTGCCGGTCGGCGCAAGCTCGACCTCAACGACGATCAGGCGGCTGCTGTCCTCGGCGGCCGGGAAAATACGGCGCACCTGGCCGGCGACCGGGTTGCTGTCGGCGATGGCGTCGATGCGCACGGCGACGTTATCGCCGACCGACAGGTTGCGCAGGTCCAGTTCGGAGACGCCGACGCGCACGACAAGGCTTGAAAGGTCGGCAAGTGAAAACAGCGGCGCATGGCGTGCAATCGCCTCGCCCGGCTCGATGTAGCGCGCGACGACCGTCCCGTCGATGCTCGATTGCACCGTTCCGAAATCCACGCGCGTTTGCCAGAGCTGTATCTCGGTTTCGGCAACTTCCAGCGCCGCGCGTGCCGCTTCGTAACTGGCCGCGTCGACGTAGGCGCGCTCCTTCAGCTGCTCGAAGCGTTCGAACGTGGATTGCTTCTCGTGCAGATTGGCCCTGGCCCGCGCCAGTTCCGCACTTTGCTCGCGCACATCGATACGCGCGAGGACCTGTCCGGTGCGCACCGGGTCCCCGGCCTCGACCAGCACCTCGGTCAGCACGCCATCGGTGCGGGCAGCCAGGCGAATGGTGCGCAGTGGCTCGACCTGACCCGAAATCTCCACGACCCGCGAGAGATCGCGGGGCACGACATTGAGCACCTGGACCGGCAGGGATTGACTGGCACGCGGCGTCGGCGCGGCTGCGGACTCCGTCGAGGAGCCGTTGTTGCAGGCGCTCGCAAGTAGCCCGGTCGCAACAACCATGAATAAGGTCAAAAGTGATTTCATGCCCGGTATTCGAGTGCTCGCGTCAGGAACCGTTCCAAATTGTAACCGGATCGGCTGATCGAAGCCCTGTAGGAGCCCGCCCCGCGGGCGAAATACCACGGCGCGCGAGCGAACGTTGGATCGCCCGTAATACGGGCTCCTACAAAAGCACCCTGCAGGAGCCGGCTCCGCGGGCGAACGCGATGCCGGCGAGCCTTTTCCCATTCACGCGCAAGTCACGCTCGAACACATCACCCCCGTAGGAGCCCGTACCACGGGCGAAATACCACGGCGCGCGAACGAACGTTGGATCGCCCGTAATACGGGCTCCTACAAAAGCAGCCTGTAGGAGCCCGCCCCGCGGGCGAATGTGCAAACGATTAACCGTTTCCCGTTCGCCCGATGGGCGGGCGATCGCGACAACACTCAGCTCGACTGCTGTGTCACGTCCACGTACATCATGAGCTTCTGTCCTGGACGCAGGATCTTGTTCTTGTCGATATTGTTCCAGCGCACTAACTCGGACACCGTCACACGGAAGCGGCTCGCGATCAGGTACAGCGAATCACCACGCCTTACCGTGTAATTGAGCTTGCGTGTCGTCGCATTGCGCATCGGGCCACCGGCCGGCGCGGCACCCTTGGTCCAGACCACGAGCTTCTGCCCGATCGACAACGTGTCGCGTGGCGCCATGCCGTTCCACGCCGCAACCTGACGCGTGGTGACGCCGTAGCGCTGGCTGATCGACCAGAAACTTTCTCCGGCGCGCACGTGGTGTTCGACGCGTGTGCCGTCCCGTTCACGGTTCTGAGTAGTCTCGCGGCGCGCGGCCGCGGTCTTGCTGTACGCATCGAGCGGCTTGCTGGCAATTGGCACGGTGATGTATTGACCCGCGCGAATCGTGTTGCCGGATATGCCGTTGGCATTGCGAATCGCCGCAATCGTCGTGTGATATTTGGTGGCGATACCGGACAATGTCTCGCCCGAACGAATCTTGTGCCGTTGCCAGCGCAGGCGCTCGTTGTCGGGCAACGCGGCCAGCGCGGCGTTGAACGTGTCGGCGACATCGATTGGCAACACGAGCCGGTGCGGCCCGGCCGGATCCGTCGCCCAGTTGTTGAAGCCGGCGTTGTAGGCGTAGAGCGTGTCGACATCGAGCCCGGCAAGTTCCGCGGCCAGCGCGAGGTCGAGTTGCCCGCCGACGTCCGTCGTAACGAACTGCGGTTCGTCGATGAGGTCGGGCAGGGCAATGCCGAGGGTTTCGGCATCGCGCACGAGCGTCACCAGCGCCAGCAATCGCGGTACGTACGCGCTGGTCTCCTTGGGGACGCTCAGGTTCCAGAAGTCCGTCGGCTTGCCGGCATCACGGTTGCGACGCACCGACCGGCCGATACTGCCCTCACCGGCGTTGTACGAGGCCACCGCAAGCAACCAGTCGCCGTCCATCAGCTCATTCAGGTACTGCAGGTAGCTCAAGGCGCCTTCGGTCGAATCGACGATGTCGCGTCGTCCGTCGTACCACCAGTTCTGGCGCATGCCGAAACGAGTCGCGGTGCCGGGAATGAACTGCCACAGGCCGGCCGCGCGGCCGTGGGAATAGGCAAACGGGTCGTAGGCGCTTTCGACGATCGGCAACAGCGCCAGTTCGAGGGGCAGACCGCGCGCCTCGAGTTCGTCGGCGATGTACGGCATGTAACGTTGCGCGCGTTCGAACACGCGCACCAGGTAAGTCGGGTTGCGCAGGAACCAGTCGAGCTCGGTCTGCACGCGGCGGTTCATAACCGGTTCCAGGGTGAACCCGGCGCGCAGTCGCGACAACAGGTCGATGGTCTGCG
>CAYVLL010000223.1:0-3487 GCA_964452235.1 uncultured Woeseiaceae bacterium | reverse complement strand
TGATCGGGGTATCGTAGGCACTGGCGATGACGGTCTCGCCGGGCGTCCAGCGGCTAGTGGCATCGGGGCCGGCATCTGCATGCCCGCCGAAGCTGATGAGGTAACTCGACTCCGGCCGTTCGAATTCCCAGGGATGCCCGAACATGAGCCAATTCTCGGCCTGCTCTATTTGCCATCCGTCTGCAAACCGCTGGCGAAAAAGCCCGTGCCGGTAGCGAATACCGTAACCGAACCCGGCGATGCCGAGCGTCGACATGGAATCGAGAAAACACGCCGCAAGTCGGCCGAGTCCACCGTTGCCAAGCGCAGCATCCGGCTCGCTGGCGATGATGGCGTCGAAATCGAGACCAAGTTCATCGATTACCTCGCGACAGGCATCCGTAATTTCCAGGTTGGACATCGTGTCGGACAACAGGCGTCCGATCAGGAATTCCATGGACAGGTAGTACACACGCTTTACACCGGTCTCATACGTCGATTTCGTCGAAGCCATCCACGCATCGACGATGCGATCACGAATGACAAGCGTCAGCGCAACGCACCAATCCCGCGGCAGTGCGTGTTGCGGGTCCTTGCCGACTGAATAGATCAGACGATCGAGCAGGGCTTGTTTCAATTGTACTTTTTCGGAAATTGTCATCTGGGTGCCGGCAAAAACGAACGGCGGATTAAACAACGACCGGCGACCGGGCGCAATGACGCAGCTCAGGAATTTTGCAAATTCCCGCCAGGCGCATCCCGCAGGTAATCGTCTGTCTTGTTCAGCCAGTCGTCGCGTCGTGGCGACCACATGTCAATTTCCTCGACATCGCCAATGCACAGTGCTTCATGCGGCAAGTCGGACGGAATCACGATGACTTCGCCCGGCCCGACATCCACGACTTCATTACGCTCGCCACCCAAACGGAAGCGCAATGTCCCGGAGACAACCTGGGTTATCTGTTCCTGCTCATGGCTGTGTTGCCTGACAAAATAGCCATCCTTGAACCAGATACGAGCAACTGTCATGCGCTCACCCGTCACAATCTGGCGCTGCATGCTCGGGTTCACCGATTCCAGCTCGATGTCGTCCCACTTTATATGTTGAATCTTGCTCACTCGACCAGGAATCCTCGCGCGAACGGCTCTTCATCGTCGATCCACACGGTGTTGTAGCCGGTAGCGAACGCCGAGCCTTCAATCGATGGCACGATCGCGTCGTACTCGCCGAGCCTGACCCGTTCCTCGACACGGCCGGTAAACCGGCTGCGGATGTAGCTCTCATGCACAAACGTGTCACCGACCGCCAACTTGCCTTGCGACACGAGGTGCGCCATGCGGGCACTTGTCCCGGTGCCGCAGGGGCTGCGATCGATGGCGCTGTCGCCGTAAAACACCGCGTTGCGCGCGTCCGTGCCCTCGTGGCTCGGCTTGTCGGTCCACAACACGTGACTGACACCACGAATGGACGGGTGCTCAGGGTGCACCGGCTCGATTGCGTCCCGCACAAGCGACCGTACGTGGCGGCTGATACGGATCAGGCCATCGGCCCCGAGATCGTCGAGGCCGGTATATCGACCCTGCGGCTCGATGATCGCGTAAAAATTGCCGCCGTAGGCAATGTCCACGGTCAGCTTTCCGAAATCCGGTACATCGACAACGATGCCTTCCGCCGCCACGTAACTCGGCACGTTACGAATGCGCACGGAGGACACGCGGTTGCCCAGTCGCGTATAGCTGACGTCCAACACGCCGGCCGGTACTTCGACGCGCAGTTCAGCCTCGGATCGCGGCCGCACCAGGCCTTGTTCCAGTGCAAAGGTCACAATGCCGATCGTGCCGTGGCCGCACATCGGCAGGCAGCCGCTGGTTTCTATAAACAGAATGCCGAAATCCGTGTCACCAGCAGTCGGCGGGAAAACAAAGCCGCCCGACATCTGCGCGTGTCCGCGCGGTTCGAAACAGAGACCGGTTCGAATCCAGTCGTACTGTTCCATGAATTCCAGGCGGCGCTCGGCCATGGTCACGCTGCGCAAAAACGGGCCGCCGCCCGCGACCAGGCGCACCGGGTTGCCGGCCGTATGTCCGTCGATGCAGAAGAATACGTGTCGCATGTGCCTCAGGCAGCGCTCGCCCTCTTGCACGCTTCGACCGGACGTGAGGCAGCCGCGGCCTCCACCAGCGCGATTACGTCCTTGCGTCGTTCGCCGGTCAGCGGCAAGCGTGGCATGCGCACGCGCTCCGAACCGCGCCCCATGATCTGTTCGGCGAGTTTGATCGATTGCACGAGGTCGTGGTCGGCATCGAGATGCAGGAGCGGCATGAACCAGCGATAGATGGCCAGCGCCGTTTGCAGGTCGCCGCGGCGTGCGGCGGCAACGAGCGCCACCGATTCCCGCGGGAATGCGTTGGTAAGGCCGGACACCCAGCCTTTGGCGCCGAGCAGCAGGCACTCCAGTGCCATGTCGTCAAGCCCTGCGAAGACATCGAAGCGATCGCCAAAGGCATTGATGACGTCCGTTATGCGGCGCGTATCCGGCGCGCTTTCCTTGATCGCCTTGATGGTCGGTTGATCTGCAAGTATTGCCAAATCGTCGATACTGAATCCCACGCGGTACGCAGGAGGATTGTTGTACAGCATGATCGGCAGCGACGTCGCACGGGCCACCGTGGTTACGTGCGCACGAAGTTCATCCGGCTTCGGCACATAGACCATCGCCGGCAAAAGCATCAGTCCATCGACTCCGAGTTCCTCGGCCTTTTTTGCATACTCGACAGCCTGCTTCGTCGTCAGCTCGGAAACTCCTGTGAGTACCGGGACACGTCCCGCGGCGGTTGCTATTGCCGCTTCAAGCAGCGCAAGTTTTTCCCCGGCGTCAAGTGAATTGTTCTCGCCAACCGTGCCCATCACGATCAGCCCGTCGACACCGTCGTCGATCAGGCCACGCTGGACACGCTGCGTGGCGGCGATGTCGACCGACAGATCATCGGCGAACTGGGTCGTCGCCGCCGGGAATACGCCCTGCCAGCCGGTTTGGGATTTCGCCATGTGGAGCCTCCTCGGTTTATGATCAACGGCTACTGTAACTGATGCGCTTGGTCCGCGTTGGCAATCGGCATGATTCCCGGCCCGATTCCGAGTCGGACTTTCTCCGCCCGTACCATTTCGGCGACGTCCTCCAGCAATGCCTTCGCGTCATAGACGATGCCGTCCTTGATCGTGTAATCGATACCGCCGATGTTTTCCACCTTGCCGGTCTCGTCGTTGAGTCGAATGGTGCCGGTGCCGAACAATACCCGCAAATTGTGCAGCGGGTTCTCGCGACTCACCACGAAATCGGCTTTTTTTCCGACTTGTGCGGAGCCGACGTCATTTGCGATACCGATCTGGCGCGCGCCCTGCAAGGTGGCCGAGTAAATGACCTCGAGGGTCGAAAAGCCCGCTTCCCGCAGTAATTCCAGTTCCTGGATATAGCCGAACCCGTAGGTGCTGTAGATATAGCCGGAG
>CAYVLL010000222.1:0-3494 GCA_964452235.1 uncultured Woeseiaceae bacterium | reverse complement strand
TTTTAGCGCAATGAAACCGCCCTGGCACCCCGCAGGAGCCCGCCTAGCGGGCGAATATTGCAACGTCAAACGTTGTCGTATTCGCTCGGGTGGCGCGCTCCCACAGGGTATCACAGCGAAATAAACGCCCTACTTCAAGTTGTAGTAAGTGCGGACTTCCTGATGCCACTTGGTATCGGCAGTCTTCGGCCAGTTGTCCTTGTCGAAGCCGGGTGCTTTTTCCAGCCGTTCCTTGGACTCGTCGAGTATAAATTCGTGTTGATCAGCGTCAGTTCGCATCGCTTGAAGCGGAACCGCGAACAACTTGTCGCCGATCCCCATCACGCCGCCGAACGACAGCACAGCGTAGCTGACCTCACCGGTTGAGGTATCGAGCATGAAGTCCTCGACCTTGCCGAGATTGTCGCCTTGCGAATTGCGAACATTGTTGCCTTTCAGACTGGAGGCAGATAGATGCATTGCAAATCTCCTGTTGTAAGAATTGTTTAACTTCCGGAAAAACCCGGTAATTGCTGTAAAGCATTTTTCGTGCCAAATGTTGTTCGAATGGTAGGTGGCATGACATACGCGTTTGAGCGAAGCAAACAGATTAATTCCGCCAACTGTGCGGCAATTTCTACCGCGCGGGCGTAACTTTTTCACAGGATATCGACCTCGATTGACGAGGCAGGCTCATGAAATTTTCGCGTTACGGCCCCGCAGTCAAAGCTTGCGCGGCTGGTCTGGTCGCGGATCTTCGACAGGCGGCTCAGGCACGTCTCGTCCGGGGCCGGGCGGCTCCTTGATCGGGCGTACCGGCCGACGATCGGGCGGTACTGGCGGGCGGTCCGGCTTCGGACCCGGATCTTCGTCGGGATCCGGCGGTACAGTGGTCGATTCAGGGTGGCTGATTCTTCGCTGCGTCGTCGCGGACATGTCTCGCTCCTTGTTGCCTGTTATTGAGTCCGAGTCTTGCAAGCACCATGCCACCGCCGTTTCGCCCGCTTACTGCAGCCGCCGCGACCGGCTCAGCGGACAGCCGCAGGCCAGATCCGGCGCGCTGCCAAACGCCACAATAATCCGACTGCGATCAGCGCTATGCCGACTGCCCAGATACGGAGCGGAAGGAACGGAGTGAGGCACAGGCAGCCGCCTAGCCCCAGCCAGGCGACGAACGTCGGATAGAGGCGCAGGTCACGCGGCAACCTGAGCGCAGCGAGATTGGTTAGTGCGTAATAGATCAGGACCGTGAATGCACTGAATGCCCAGGTGGTTTCAACGTCGCCGCTTAACGCCAGGGCCGCGACTAAAAGGCCGACACCTGTAACGGCCGCGCGTGGCACACCCTGCGCCGTAATTGCGCTGAACAAAGGCGGTAGGTCATGACGCCGGCCCATAGCCAGCACAACGCGAGACAAGCCGAGGATCAGGTTCAGCAACACACCGAGCATGGCAGCAACAGCACCGATGGCAACAACAAGCGTGAGCCCAGGCACGCCCAGGGCTGCCGCGGCCGTTTCGAGTGGCGTTGCGCTTGCGGCCGCCGTGTCACCGAGCTGGTCGCTGCCGACCGAAGCGATAGCGGCGACGGCGACAAGCACGTAAACCAGCGCACTTATCAGGAGCGTCATGACGATAGCGCGTGGAATGGTTTTCCGTGGGTCGATCACTTCCTCACTCATGGTCGCAATACGCCCGTAACCGGTGTAGGCAACGAACATCAATGCGGTTGCGTACAGGAGAGCAGGGGTACCCCCGGAGTCGCTGCCGGGGAAAAACGGGGTGAAGGGCTGTCGATCGCTGCTACCCAGGTTCAGGATTCCGGCGATACCGAATCCTGTCAGCGCCAGAAGCGTCACCGAAACGATGCAGATATTCATGAAACTTGAACGCCGCAGGCCGTTCAGCACCAGAAGTGTCAGGCTGGCAGCGATGGCGGCGGCCATTGCCGGAAGCCAGTGTGTCGGATCGATTCCGATGACATGCAGCAGGTAACCTGCAGCCCCGATCGCGGCAGTTGCAGCCGAGGCGGTTTTGGCACACAGGAACATCCAGCCTGCGGTGAAACCAAGTGCGGGATGAAGCAGGCGATAGCCGTATTCATAGGTACCGCCGCTGATCGGATAGGCGGCCGCCAGTTGTGCGCTGGACAGCGCATTGCAGGTGGCAAGAACCGCTGCCAGGCCAATTGCGACAATGACGGAAGGACCAGCTACGCCGGCTGCAATGCCGAGGCTGACGAAGATACCCGTGCCAAGTATAGATCCGAGGCCCAGCATGGTGGCGCTGAAAACGCCAAGTTCGCGGGACAGGCGTCCCTGGTTTTCTGGCATCGATCTCTTGAGCCCGGCGGTGGATCGCCGATCTTCGCACAGTTGGACGCGGACAATACGGTTCTCGCCTTGCTTTCTTTCGACCAGCGCGTCGATACTTCCGTGATCGCCGGGGGGATATTGGATGCGAACATGCGCAATTGCCATTTTCATATCGCTGGCTGCAGGATTATTTTCCGGCGGTAAAACACACGCCGAAACTGCCATTGAGATACTTGCGACTGACCCACCCGGCAAGACGGTAACGCTGGGCCGCAACCAGAATTTTTACCTGCGTATCGCCTATGACACTGACGAGCCGGTCAACATCTGGGTGCGCCCGACTTTCCGCGGCCAGCAAGTGAAAGCAGGGACGAATACCTCCGCCACGTATACCGGCCGAGGCGAAGCGCTCGGCTGGTTCTTTATGATGCAGCCGGGCGACGAAGTGGACCAGATCGATGTGCGTGTCGGCGATGGCACGGTGCATGGCACCCGACTGGCAATTAGCTACCCGGTGCGCATCGTTGCCGGCAGTCAACCCGCTACCGGCCATCGCGAGCCCTCCTGGGTAGTCGACCTGAAACAGCAAGCCGAGGATGCGCGAAAGGCTGAGTTAGAAAGACGTCAGAACGAGCCGCAAAAGCCCGGTGACACGCTGCTGTTCAGCGGGTTCATGTTGCTCGTTTTCACCGTTGGCATTATCGGCTTCGGCGCGCCAGTGCGGGCGATGCGGCGTTGGCAAGGCGGTTGGCGGGTCGCAGCCGCGGTGCCGCTGGTCATGCTGGCTTTCGTTGTGTTGCGTATCGTATTCGGTGTCGCGCGCGATCCGACATCACACAACCTTTGGCCATTCGAGATCCTGCAAGTGGCGGCACTCAGCGTTGTTATCATGCTGGCCTTGCTGGTTGCGCGGAAGCTTATCGGTGTGGATCGATGAGCACGCCAGTTTTACTCGGTGCAGCGATTCTGATTGCCCTGGGTTCGGGCGTGCTGGCCGTGGCCTATCAGGGCCAGTGCAGGGGCGTGCTACCGGCCGGCCCGAATTTTCACCGTGCGTATCGGCCGAATCGCAAGGAAAATCCATTTGCGTTTCATTTTTTTCTTGCCCTGTACTATTGCGGCGGGTTTGCGCTCGTAGTATGGGGTCTCCTGATGCTTTTGGGCATGGCACCGCCTCTTAAGTGGCAGTGACCGCTGGCC
>CAYVLL010000221.1:0-3513 GCA_964452235.1 uncultured Woeseiaceae bacterium | reverse complement strand
GCCGCATCAATTGTGTGCACTTTGTCGGCATCGGCGGCTCCGGCATGTCCGGTATCGCGGAAGTCATGCTGAGCCTTGGCTATCGCGTGCAGGGTTCAGACCTTCGTGCGGGCGCCCAGGTCGAGCGCTTGCGCGGACTCGGCGCCACCGTATTCATTGGACACGACAGCAGCAACATACGCAGTGCCGATGCAATTGTCGTATCAAGCGCAGTCGACGAGCGCAATCCCGAAGTGGCTGCCGCACGCGAGCTGCTCATGCCGGTGGTCCGGCGCGCGGAAATGCTGGCCGAACTCATGCGCTTTCGTTACTCCATCGCGGTTGCCGGCACGCATGGCAAGACCACCACGACCAGCCTGGTGGCCAGCGTACTGGCAGAGGGCGGACTCGATCCAACTTTTGTCATTGGCGGCCGGCTGAAAAGCGCGGACAGCAACGCGCGCCTCGGGCAGGGCGAGTACCTCGTCGCCGAAGCAGACGAGAGTGACGCTTCGTTTGTGCATCTGAAGCCGATGCTCGCGATTGTTACCAATATCGATGCCGACCACATGTCGACCTATGACGGCGACATCGACAAACTTCGTCACGGGTTCGTCGAATTTCTTCACAACCTGCCATTCTACGGACTCGCCGTTTTGTGCACGGATGATCCGGGTGTCAACGCCATCCTGGGAGACGTCGGTCGTTCCATCATCTCTTACGGCATCGGTAGCGACGCGAGTGTCCGAGCCCGTGATATCCGGTTTACCGGTGGGCTGACGGAATTTTCGGTCGAGCGTGAAGGTAACGACGAGCCACTGAACATTTGCCTGCAATTGCCCGGCCTGCACAATGTCCGCAACGCGCTTGCTGCAATTGCGGTTGCCGGTGAATTGCAGGTAGCCGATCAGGCGGTGGTGACCGCGCTGCAGAAATTCGAAGGGATTGACCGTCGCTTCCAGAACTACGGCGAGATACGTACCCGTAACGGCAAGGTCATGCTGGTCGACGACTACGGCCACCACCCGACCGAAGTCGAGGCGACCATCGCCGCCGCACGCAGTGGCTGGCCGAATCGCCGCATAGTGCTGGTTTTCCAGCCGCATCGGTTTACGCGTACACGCGATCTCCTCGACGATTTTGCAACGGTGCTTTCCCAAGCAGACGTTCTGATAGTTATGGAAGTCTATGCCGCGGGCGAGGCACCTATCGCTGGCGCGGACGGCCGGGCGATCGCGCGCGCGGTCAGGAGTCGTGGTGCGGTCGAGCCGGTCTTTGTCGAGTCACTTGCGGATCTCCCGACGGTACTGGATGGCCTTGTCGCTGACGGAGATTTGTTGCTGACCATGGGCGCCGGCGACATTGGCGCTTTCGTACCGCAGCTGGTCGCGCGCCTCAGTCGCAAACCCGATCTCAAGGTGCAGTCATGATGGCCGCATTGCGTTCCAGTGAAGTGACCGGCGAGTTGCGACGCGATGAGCCGATGAGCAAGCACACCTCCTGGCGCATCGGGGGTCCCGCCGACCTGTTCTTCCAGCCCGCGGATCTCGACGACCTGTGCCGGTTTCTCCGCGGGCTCGACGACACCGTGCCGGTTTTCTGGTTCGGGCTCGGCAGCAACCTCCTGGTACGCGATGGCGGACTGCGGGGTGCGGTGATTGCCGCGCGTTCTGCCTTCCGGAAGCTGGACCGCATCGGTGAACTCGGCGTGCGTGCCGGAAGCAGCGTCCCCTGTACACAGCTGGCACGGCAGTGCATTCGCTGGGGTCTCGGACCGTCGGAGTTTTTCGCCGGTATTCCGGGCACTGTGGGCGGCGCGCTTGCGATGAATGCCGGCGCACATGGCGGCGAAACCTGGGAACGGGTAACAAGCGTCACTACCGTGACCCGTGCCGGCGAAACCAGGATTCGCAGACCGAACGATTACACCATTGGCTACCGGACCGTGCAGGGGCCGGCTAACGAATGGTTTATCGAAGCGGATTTCCACTTCGAACCGGGCGCCAGGCCGAGTATGACGCTGCTCAAGGAAATGCTCGCGCGGCGCAAGGATACGCAACCGCTCGGCCTGCCAAGTTGCGGCTCGGTGTTTCGTAACCCACCCGGAGATCATGCCGCGCGACTGATCGAGTCGGCCGGGCTGAAGGGACACCGCATCGGTGGCGCGGAAGTATCGGTGAAGCACGCCAACTTCATCATTAACCGACACAACGCCACGGCCGCAGATATCGAACGACTTATCGATCATGTGCAACTAACCGTGCGCGACCTGCACGGCGTGTCGTTGCAGCACGAAGTCCGGATCGTCGGTGAGGCAGCGAAATGAAGCCCACGCAACGCGAACAGCGCATGCAGACCCGCACGCCGGCTGATTTTGGCCGGGTCGCGGTGATGCTGGGTGGTAAGTCGAGCGAACGCGCGGTTTCGCTCGATAGCGGTAATGCGGTCCTGCAAGCGCTGACGTCACGCAATGTAGACGCTGTCGCCTGGGATCCGGCCGAGCGCTCACTGCGCGAGTTTGCAAATGCCGGTTTCGACCGTGTCTGGATCGCGCTGCATGGACCGGGTGGCGAGGACGGCGCGCTGCAAGGCGCACTGGAATGGCTCGAGATTCCCTACACCGGCAGCGGTGTCATGGCCTCAGCGCTCGCGATGGACAAGATTCGCAGCAAGAAGCTTTTCCGATCAGCCGGTATCAGTACGCCGGATTTTGCCGTGGTTTCGGAGAGAGCGGACGCCCTGACGGCAGCGGGTGACCTCGGTTACCCGTTGGTGCTAAAGCCGGCCGGGCAGGGTTCGAGCGTGGGCATGACAAAAGTCTTCGAGGAAAGCGAACTGGGTGCAGCGGTCGATCTGGCGCTGAGCTTTTGCGGTCTGGCGTTGGCCGAGCGTTGCGTGATCGGCAGCGAGATAACGGTTGCCGTGCTGCAGGGCGAAGCGCTGCCGAGTATTCGCATCGAAACGCCGCGGGTTTTCTACGACTATCGCGCGAAGTACGAGGCCGACAGTACCCGTTATTTCTGCCCGGGGACTGCTGATTCGGCGCAGGAACAACACTACGCCGAGCTGGCGGTGGCGGCATTTCGTGAACTCGGCTGCTCGGGATGGGGACGAGCCGACTTCATGACGGACAGCGACGGTACTGCGTATGTGCTCGAGATAAATACCGTTCCTGGCATGACCAGCCATAGCCTGGTGCCAATGGCTGCGAAAGCGGCGGGAATCGACTTCGCAGAACTGTGCTGGAGAATTCTGGAGACGAGTCTCGTTACCGAACACGGGATTCGAACACTGGAGGCGGCCGCCAATGACGCGTAAGCAGGCACGCAAGCGCAAGCAGAGGAAATTGCCGAAGATGCGTCTGCCGAGCGTCCCGGTCGCCCGATTGTCGGCCTGCGTTGCGGCGGCATTCGTCGTCGTCCTGAGTTACGAACTCAGTGCTTCGCTGCTCGATCGACCGATTCGGGCCATCACGATCGTCGGTCCGTTCGAGCGTGTCAGCGCATTGCAGATCGAGGAAGTGGTCAGCGAAGA
>CAYVLL010000220.1:0-3535 GCA_964452235.1 uncultured Woeseiaceae bacterium | reverse complement strand
CCGCGAGTCGCGGGCGAATCACGCGCTCGTTGCCATCGCGAACCTTGTCCGGATCACGACTGGCGAGGTTGGCGACGACGACGAAGCGGTTGAGCAACTTGCCTGCGGCATCGGTAATCGGGAAGTAGCGCTGATGGCCGGTGAGTGTAGCGATGATCACTTCCTGGGGAAGTTTGAGATACACGTCGTCGAAGGTCCCGGTCAAAGCGACCGGCCACTCGGTCAGCGCCGTGACTTCGTCGTACAGAGCGTCGTCGCCAACGGGAGTGCCGCCCGCCTCAGCCGCCGCTTGTCGCACGCTGTCTTCGATGCGCTGGCGCCGCAACGCAAAATTCGCCAGCACGAAGCCCTCGTTCGCGAGCAATTCGGCGTAGTCGCCGGGTGTCGGGACTTCGATCGCAGCAGGGGCAAGAAAACGATGGCCGTAGGTAATACCGCCGGCGGCGATGCCGGCGACCTGACCGGCCAGATGCGAGTCGCCGTGGAGCATGAGCACCCAGTGCACCGGCCTGACGAACTCGAATTCGTGATCACTCCAGCGCATGCGGCGCTGCACGGGGAGCTTGTCGAGCGCCTGTTGCACGAGCGCCGGAACGAGTTCAGCAGCGCTCTGTCCGGGCT
Organism: uncultured Woeseiaceae bacterium; assembly: GCA_964452235.1. Classification (GTDB taxonomy): domain Bacteria; phylum Pseudomonadota; class Gammaproteobacteria; order Steroidobacterales; family Woeseiaceae; genus IDS-8. Next base: position 2,914 of record CAYVLL010000220.1, on the reverse strand, counting down.
CCTGCAATCGACACGACAACCATTCGCCCTTCGCTGTTTTCGTGCGACCCACGTCCGCCAGCGGGACACCGCACTTGCCGGCGAACGCGCGTGCGGCCGCGGTTGGTTGACCGCTCTTGTCGAACGCCACCGCGACTGGCGGTCCGCGCAGTTCCGTCTCCCGTGCCGCTTGTGCTCGTGCCAGGCCACGCACCAGCACGGCCAGGCGTCGCGGACTCGCGAAGGGCGACACGTCCCCATGCTCCAGGTGCTGTCGATCCAGCTCAGACGCAAGGTTCGCGGCGAAGGCGGCTGACAAATCGTGCAACGATTTAGGCGGCAATTCCTCGGTGCCAATCTCGACCAGAAAATCGGCAGCAGCAGCGTTTACCATGCGTCAGCCCGTCTGCTTCGGCTTGACGGTCGCCAGCATCGGAAACCCCAGCGCTTCCCGACTCGCCAAATAAGCTTCGGCTATAGCGCGCGACATGTTGCGTACACGAAGAATGAAGCGCTGCCGTTCGCTTACCGAAATCGCCTGTCGGGCATCCAGCAGATTGAACGTATGCGACGCCGTGAGCATCTGCTCGTACGCTGGCAGTGCAAGTTTTGCTTCGATAAGCCGCTGGCATTCTCGCTCGGCGTGATCGAATGAAGCGAACAACGCATCGATGTCGGCATGCTCGAAGTTGTACCGCGACTGTTCCACTTCGTTCTGATGATAGACGTCGCGATAGGTGATGCGACCGAGCGGGCCGTCGGTCCAGGTGATGTCAAAAATACTTTCGACGTTCTGCAAATACATTGCGAGACGCTCGAGGCCGTAGGTAATCTCGCCCGTCACCGGCCGGCATTCGAGTCCACCGACTTGCTGGAAATAAGTGAATTGCGTGACCTCCATGCCATTCAGCCACACCTCCCAGCCGAGACCCCACGCGCCAAGCGACGGCGACTCCCAATTGTCTTCGACGAAACGGATGTCGTGCACCAGTGGGTCGATGCCGATGGCCGCCAGCGATTGCAGATAGCGCTGTTGGATATCTTCCGGCGATGGCTTGATCACGACCTGGTACTGATAGTAGTGCTGCAAGCGGAACGGGTTGTCGCCATAACGGCCGTCGGTCGGCCGCCGGCAGGGCTGCACATAGGCGGCGCTCCACGGCTCAGGGCCGACGGCGCGCAGGAAGGTCGCCGGATGGAACGTGCCCGCACCCATTTCCATGTCGTAGGGCTGCGCGATGACGCAGCCTTGCTCGGCCCAGAATTGCTGCAAGGTCAGAATAAGCTCCTGGAAATTACGGCAGACAGGCGGGTTTTCCTTGACCATCAATGATTTCGCGGACTATTGGAGGCGCCGCAGTATAGCGCGCCTGTGGTAGCCGGACAGCCCGCCGCCCGGCACGGCGCAACAGGTGCGTATCGCTGTCGTTTGCACTATTATGGTGCCACCGCCCGTTCAGGATGCACTAAAACGGTGCACCGGCCGCGCAAGCTAATGCCGCAACCCTTTTATAATCAATGCCTTACTGAGGTCCGACCCGTGGCATGGTTCGTGCATCGTGATGACGCCATGCTACTGACTAAAACAACCAGAGGAAACGTTCATGACCGCTGCTGAGGTAATTGGCCTGATTGAGGAAAAGGAAGTCAAATTCGTCGATTTGCGATTCACGGACACCAAAGGCAAGGAACAACACCTCACCGTGCCGGCCCGCGTTGTCGACGAGGACCTGTTCGAGGAGGGCAAGATGTTCGACGGCTCGTCCATCGCCGGCTGGAAGGGTATCAATGAGTCCGACATGATCCTGATGCCCGATGCGGCAACTGCGGTCGTCGATCTGTTCTCCGAGGAAGAGACGCTCATTCTGCGCTGCGACGTCGTGGAGCCCTCGACCATGCAGGGCTATGACCGATGTCCGCGTTCGCTGGCACAGCGTGCCGAGGCATACCTGAAGTCGACCGGTGTTGCGGACGAAGCCTACTTCGGACCCGAGAACGAATTTTTCGTGTTCGACGACGTGCGCTGGGACGACACCATGAACGGTGCGTTTTACTCGATCGATTCGAAGGAAGGCGCCTGGAACACGAGCCGCAGTTACGAAGACATGAATACCGGTCATCGGCCGACGGTCAAGGGCGGTTACTTTCCGGTCCCGCCGGTCGATTCGCTGCACGACATACGTTCCGCGATGTGCCTGGCACTGGAAGAAATGGGTCTCGAAACCGAAGTGCATCACCACGAGGTCGCGACGGCCGGCCAGTGTGAGATCGGCGTCCGGTTCAACACGCTGGTGCGCAAGGCGGACGAAGTGCAGGTGCTGAAATACGTCGTGCACAACGTGGCGCACAGCTTTGGCAAGACGGCGACCTTCATGCCGAAGCCATTGGTCAACGACAACGGAAACGGCATGCACGTGCACCAGTCGCTGTTCAAGGGCGGCAAGAACCTGTTCTCCGGGGACGGCTACGGCGGTCTCTCCGATATTGCGCTTTTCTACATCGGCGGCATCATCAAGCATGCGCGCGCGCTGAACGCCTTCACCAATCCCTCGACCAACAGTTACAAGCGTTTGGTACCGGGATTCGAGGCGCCGACCATCCTTGCTTACTCGGCGCGCAATCGCTCGGCGTCGATCCGCATACCGTACCTGGCCAACCCGAAAGGCCGCCGCATCGAAGTGCGTTTCCCGGATTCGATGGCCAATCCATACCTGGCGTTCGCCGCACTGTTAATGGCGGGTCTCGACGGCATCCAGAACAAGATTCATCCGGGCGACGCGATGGACAAGGACCTGTACGACCTGCCACCGGAAGAGGAAAAGAATCTCGACCACGTTGCGTTCTCCCTGGAAGAAGCATTGTTGGCCGCCAGTGCCGACCGCGCGTTCCTGAAAGCGGGCGACGTGTTCACCGATGACCTGATCGACGCCTACAT
>CAYVLL010000219.1:0-3546 GCA_964452235.1 uncultured Woeseiaceae bacterium | reverse complement strand
GCCGGCGGCGCCTCCACCGGCGTGGACAAATCGAATTCGACGCGGAACAGGCGCTCGGTACCCGGCCGCGCCAGTTCGTAAACAAAGCGCTCGCCGGGCTCGATTTCCATAGCCCACACGTTAATCACTGAGGCGCTGAGCCCTTCGCGCTCGAACATCGCTATCGATTCCTGGTCGACCGGGAATTCCTGCCGCACGGCGCTGCCCGCCTCTGCCGTATCGCCGCCGTACATGGTCACCGCATCGGGCGACCCGTCTTCGTGGCGATGGTCATGCTTCAGTCGCAGGCCGTCTGCGGTGCGGGTCAGTATCCAGGTACGACTGCGATCCTCGCCCACGTGGAACGGAATCTTCAACTCGTTCTCGCTGCACTCGCGAACGTGCATGGTCAGCTCCTGACCGGTGAACGCGTTGTCATCCTGTTGCGGCACATCGGTCAGGATGCGTCCGGCGAACGCCTGGCCGCAATGCCCGGCAATGCGCGCCATAAAGGCATCGACAGGCGCGGTGTCTGTTCCAGGACCCTGGTCTGGTGCCTGCTCGCCGCTGCAAGCGACTATAAAGACGGCAGCGCACATGAGGCAGGCGACACGCAGCGACGGGTTAGTGGTCATCTTCCTGGTCATTTTCATGCCGGCTTCTCTACTGGCTGAGTGGCAGGCACGATAACCTGCCCCGGTCTACGGCGCAAACGACGTCCGGCAGCCTACAATTGCTACCCGGCGTGTATTCTTGATCCCACGTGCGTGCATCGATCGTTTGGAACGACCAGGTAATGCCGTAGTGGAACAACAGTTTGTCCAGATCGTAGTCCTCCTTGCCGTGGCCGTGGCGATCATCGCCGCGTTTCAGCGGCTGCATATCCCGACGAGTCTCGGTTATCTCATTGTCGGCTTCGTCGTTGGCCCCTACACGGTGGGCCCGGTTATCGACAGCCAGCAGATTCATGCGCTGGCGGAATTCGGCATCGTGTTCCTGCTGTTCACAATTGGCCTGAACTTCTCGATCCCCCAGATTCACGCAATGCGCAACGTGCTGCTTGGCCTCGGTACGGGACAGATCGTCCTGACCACGGTCATTGTCGGCCTGCTTGGCTGGCTGGCCGGTTTGTCGCCGGCTGCCGCTTTCGTTATCGGCGCGGTCTTCGCTCAATCGTCCACGACTGTCATCAGCAAGCAACTGGCGGAACAGGGCGAGGAATTCGGCCGTCACGGCCGCCTCGGCACAGCCATGTCCGTGTTCCAGGACGTCATGGCGGTACCGTTCCTGGTCGTTATTCCGGTACTCGGCGGTGCGGTCGGCGCGGCCGCCTTGTTCAGCGCGCTCGGCTGGGCGATGGCCAAAGCGTTGCTGGCTTTTGCCGCCGTGTTTTTTGCCGGGCGTTGGGTGTTGCGTCCGCTGTTTCACCTGGTGACCGAACGCCGCTCCCCGGAGTTGTTTACGTTGACGGTGTTGCTCGTGTCGCTGGCCGCGGCGTGGACATCGAAGGAGTTGGGTCTCTCGATGGCGTTCGGCGCGTTCCTGGCCGGCATGGTGCTGGGAGAGACTGAATTTCGCCACCAGGTCGATGCAAGCATCCGGCCGTTTCGCGATGTGCTGCTCGGCTTGTTTTTTATCGGCATCGGAATGCTGTTCGACCCGGCATCGTTGCCGGCCGTATGGCATTGGGCGCTGATCGGTGCCGCCGTTCTGATGTTGAGCAAGATCGTGATTGTCGCGCAAATAGTGCGCTGGTCGGGCATCGACCCGCAGACGGCGTGGCGTACCGGCCTGTTGCTGGCAGTCGGCGGTGAATTCGGTTTTGCATTGCTTGCCATCGCGCTCACTTCCGGCGCCATCGATTCGCTGACGTCGCAGATTGCGCTGACGTCGGTACTGTTCTCCTTTATCGCTGCGCCATTGCTCATTCGCTACAACCATGTCATCGCCAAAGTCATTGCCGGGCGCTCCGAACCGCACGAAGACGTGGCCGCACTGCGCATCGATCCCGCCGCTGCCGGCGAGCTCAACGGACATGTCATCATCTGCGGTTACGGTCGTATCGGCCAGAGCCTCGGGCACTTCCTCGAGGAGGAAAACATCCCTTACGTCGCCATCGAACTCGGCTCCACCCGGGTCAGGGAAGCAAGGTTTGCCGGCGAGCCGGTGTTCTTCGGCGACTCGGGCGATCGCGACGTACTCGACACGCTTGGGCTCGACATGGCGCGCCTCGTCGTCATCAGTCATGAGGATCTTGCCTCGGCGCGGCGGGCTCTGGACCACATCAAACGTCGCCGCCCGGATTTGCCCGTGATGGTGCGAACGCGCGACGAAACCCATGTCGAGGAGCTGCGCGCGGCCGGCGCGACCGAGGTCATCCCTGAAACGCTGGAAGCGGGACTCATGATCGCTTCGCACGCCCTGTTTCTGCTGAACGTGCCCCTTGTTCGCATCATGCGTCGCGTACAAGAGCAACGCGCCAGCCGCTACCGGCTGCTGCGGGAGTATTTCAGTGGCGACGCCATTGCGCAGAACGACGGCGAATGGCGCGGAGACCGACTGCATTCGGTCTTGGTTGTCGACGACAGTCCGGCGGTAAATCACGCACTCGCCGACTTCGATACGGACGGCGTTGTCGTGACCGCATTGGTGCGGCAAGGAGAACGAAAACTTCGCCCTACCCCTGACACCGAATTGCTGGCCGGCGACGCTTTGGTGCTGTTCGGCTCACCGGATGACCTGCAGCGTGCCGAAAGAGCATTGCTGGGCTAATTACTTCCGGGTCCGGATTGATCCGCATCACTGGTCGGCGGCAGATCATCGTTGAACAGCCATTTGTTGAGCGTCGGCTTGATAAAGCGTGGAAACACCAGGTAAAGCGCTATGAGAATAGGGATTCCCCAGATCGGCGACCATTGCAAGACAAAAGCCGGCCAGATGAACGCGAGGATCGAATTGACGAACGTCTCGGACAGCAGGCGGAAAAACATCTCGAACAGTTGTTCGCTGAAGAACGCCAGCACGCTGTCACTTTCGACGATCTCACCGGCGATCGTTTTGATCTCCAGCCATACGAAGGTTACGACGTAGCCGAAGGCGTAGAGACCGCCGCCGCGAGCATGCCACAGTTTGCGCAACGAACGCCTGAGAAAGCGGCCGGTTTCGCCCGGAAAGGCGCGCGGTTCGTTGACGAGCACCGTGCCCAGGCCCCGTATTTCGAGAACGCGGTTGCGGATGCCCTGGACAAAGGAAACCTTGTCGCGTTTCTTACGTGCTTTTGCTGCTTTTTTCTCTTCAGCGCTCTGCATCGGCAATCGGGAACTCCAGGCGGTTAGCAGAATCGGCGCCGGGCGTTATCGTCGAGTATCGCCCACAGGGCAGGCGAACGTGCGCTCGGCGTTGGAGCGCGCCTTGCGCGCGAATTCGAAGCGTTTCGTCGCTGCCGCATTCGCCCGCGGGGCGGGCTCCTACAGCCAGGCTATTCGAATGGTACGTTATCGCCCGTGATACGGGCTCCTACAGCGCTTCGATCACCACCTGTAGGAGCCCGTACCACGGGCGATAATC
>CAYVLL010000218.1:0-3589 GCA_964452235.1 uncultured Woeseiaceae bacterium | reverse complement strand
GCGAGATCCAGGGCGACGAATACGGCATGGGTTTGCAGGACCTGCTGCGCGCGCGCAGCGAAACGCTGGTCGGCATACTGAATGGTGTCGACTATGATGAATGGAATCCGCAAACGGACCCGCTCATTCCGGCCAACTATTCGCGCAACAAACTCACTGGGAAGACCACCTGCAAGCTTGAACTGATGCGGGACCTGGAGCTGGCCGGCGGGGCGGAACAGCCGCTGATAGGCATGGTAACTCGACTGACGGCGCAGAAGGGCATCGACCTGATTCAGAAGGTGCTGCCGCCGCTCCTGAAAAAACGCTCGTTTTCCCTTGCCGTGCTCGGCAGCGGCGAGCCGCGTTACGAACGTTTTTTCAACTGGTTACAGCAAAACCACCGCGATCGCGTCTGCTTCTATCGCGGTTTCAACAACCGGCTCGCGCACTGGATCGAGGCCGGCAGCGACATGTTCCTGATGCCATCGAGATTCGAGCCCTGCGGGCTGAACCAGATGTACAGCCTGCGTTACGGCACGGTGCCGATCGTGCGTGAGACCGGCGGCCTCGCCGATTCAGTGCAGTTATATGATCCGGAAACGCAGAAGGGTGATGGTATTGTATTTCGCGATTACAACGAGATCGCACTCGATTGGGCCATCAACGCCGCGCTGGACCTGTTCGAGGACAAGCCTGCCTGGAAGGTCGTAATGCAGAATGGCATGGCCAAGGACCTGTCCTGGGACCGTCAGGGGAAGATCTACGTCGACCTGTTCCGGCGCCTGCGAGGTGGCACATGAATGTCGTTTTCATAGAACCGTCGTTCCCCTATAACCAGCGCGAGTTCGTGCGCGCGCTTCACGCGACCGGCGCGAACGTAATCGGTATCGGCGAGAGACCCGCATCGTTCCTCGATGGCGAAGTCAAACACTGGCTGGCTGACTACGTGCAGGTTGGCTCGGTCGTGCACGAACCGACCTTGCTGGCCGCCGTGCGCGCTGTGCAAAAGCGCCTCTGGGTCGATCGCCTCGAAGCCACTGTGGAGGCGCACATCATGGCTGCCGCAACAGTTCGCGAAGCCTGCGGCATTCCTGGCACCTCGGTAGAAACCGCCTATCTTTGCCGGGATAAACCGGCGATGAAAGAAGCATTGCGCCGTGCCGGCATTCCCTGCGCGCAGTCGACCCGTGCCAGGACAGCCGACGATGCCCGCGACTTCGCTGCCGAGGCCGGTTTCCCTTTGATCGTCAAACCACCAGCCGGTGCCGGCGCATCCGGCACCTGGCGGGTGCGCGATGCGCGCGAACTCGAACGAGTCATCCAGGAGTCGGGCCTCGCCGACGGGCATGCTGTCGCTATCGAGGAATTCATTGAAGGCCATGAGGGTTTTCTCGATACGCTCGCCATTCGTGGCCAGGTCGCGCATGAATTCATCACTCATTATTACCCTAACGTGCTCGAAGCCATGCGCGAGCGCTGGATTTCACCGCAAATGGTGACGACAAACCGCATCGACGCGCCGGGCTACGGTGAAGTCCGCGAAATGGCACGGCGGGTGATCACGATTCTCGGCATCGGTACGTCAGCGACGCACATGGAGTGGTTTGCCGGGCCAAAAGGACTGCGCTTCTCCGAAATTGGCTGCCGCCCGCCGGGTGTCGGACAATGGGATGTCTACAATGCAGCGAACGAATTCGATCTTTATTTCGAGTGGGCGTCGGCCATCGTGCATGGCGCCGCGCATCGCCAGCCGTCGCGACGCTATTCGGCCGGTATGATCGCGTTGCGTCCCGAACGCGACGGCCGCATCAGCGGCTATTCAGGGGTCGATCAGATCCAGCGGCGTTACGGTGACTGTATCGTTGCTGCGCGCCTGCCGAATCCGGGCACTCCCACCCAGCCGGTCGAAGGCGGTTACATGGCCAATGCGTGGATGCGCGTGCGTCATCCGGACTACGACCAACTGCGGAAGATCATGAACGATATCGGGGAAACCGTTCGCGTGCACGCGAACTAGAACTTGCAGCAATCCCGTGCAGAATGCCGCGCGCCGATTTCATCTCTGGATGGGAAAATTGTAACGCTGGTCGATCAGGTGATCGCAATAACCTCCCCAGATGGAGTGGGAATCAGATTTTTTCCACTGACCACCTGATTTCAAACAATGTTCCATTGTACGTGAGGTTTCGCAGTTGCCCAAATAGCGCGTTTCACCAATGTCGCAGCCGGCGTAACTTTGGAGAGCTTGTCGCCAGAGTTCTCCGGCACGATCCCAGTCCGCCTCGTAATGTGCGACGTAGCCGGTGACATCCGCATCGATCCGTTCTCCTGACTCGGCCGATATGGTCACGCCGCGTGGGGACGTGGTAGAAATCAGCCAGGCGGCACCATAATTCGTATAGCTGCTTAAACGTGCCTTCCTAAGCGGGCCGGAAACGCCCTCGGCATGTGCGACCGCAAGTGCTTCTCGAAGATCCAGGAAGTCGGGCAAGAGCGGAGCAGCCGACGTCCGTGAACCGTCGCCGGTACGTCGACCGACGTCGTAAGGTGTAACCGTGACGGTCAGCTCCGCTACGCTGGATGGCGAGTAGAAAGAAAAGCTTACTGCGTAATGCCCGTTCTGCTGTTCCTCAACGTTCACGCCTGTCAGCAGTGCATCCGCTTGCCATGGCAGGGCCTCGGCGGTAAAGGCTGCCGCTACCAGGTCCGGCAATCCCTGGGGCACATGACGACCATCAATGTCGACCGTCGTGAAGTTGGGGCGCAGACCGGAGCGCCACCATTCCTCGACGACCGGCGACGGCGTGGGACTGTCAAGCGTCAGCGACATGGTCTCGCCATCGCGGATAACCAATTGGACATCGCGATTGTGGCGCTGGTTGGCATCGCTGCGAAAACTCAATGTGCCTTCGTCGAGGGAGTACCGACCTCGATCCGCCGACCAGCCGCTCGCATGCCGGACGTAGACACCGTCATCGAACATCTCCAGCACTTCGAAATAAGGCTGTCCGACTGCGTCCTGCCAGCGGCGTTCCCACACGCCAACGGGGCTGCCTTTCTTTTGCGGAGCAAGACCGGGCCGGGCATCGGCTGATGTCGACGAATCGCCGCACGCAGTCAACGCAATCGCGCACAAAAAAGTTGCTACCCGGAACCAGCATTTCGAACCTGGCATTTGCTGCTGCCTTTGACCGGCGGTGCGGTCGACACGCTTGTTATCCCGTGTTTATAGCACCGTTAGGCTATATTTTGCAGTCGACAGGCTGCAAGTGACGACTCGAACGCGTGACCAAATCACCGATTCGCTCGGCGAGTGCCGGGCCGAGTGCGTTGTCGTCGAGCCGCCAGCCCCAGTTTCCTTCCGCAACACCCGGACGGTTCATGCGGTGCCGCGAATCGAGAGCCAGCATATCCTGCATCGGCACCACGGCCAGCCGCGAGCGGGAACGGAACACGCTTTCGATGGCCGGCCAAGGCATGTCCCCCGCCCTGCCGCCGGTCACCTCGAGCACCTGCTCGCGAATATCGTCGCCCAGCGATTGAAACCAGCCCAGTGTCGTGTCGTTGTCGTGCGTGCCGGTATAGGCCACACCGAGTTCCTCGTGCC
>CAYVLL010000217.1:0-3608 GCA_964452235.1 uncultured Woeseiaceae bacterium | reverse complement strand
CTAGCCACTGTCAAAAAGGCTTGAGAACAGCCAGCAGTACCATACTGAGCAGAAAGACAACCGGAATCTCGTTGAACCATCGCAATCCGCGGCTGGGCTGCGGATCGCCGCGTGCGGCCAGTTGCGTGATCCATCGTTTGCAATAAAAATGAAAAACGATGAGGCCCAGCAACAGCACGAGTTTCGCCTGGAACCAGCCAAAAGCCAGCAATTGCGGGTTCAGCCACAGCAGCAGGAAACCCAGTACGGCGGTCACGATCGCGCCAATCGTCATGATGGCAAACAATCGATTCTCCATCACGGTGAATCGATCCCTGCTCAGTGCATCGCCGGCTTCCGCGTGATAGATGAAAAGTCGCGGCAAATAGAACAGCCCCGCAAACCAGGTCACCACAAACACGATATGCAAGGCCTTGATCCAGAGGTAATAGGCGGAAAAATGCATTGGGCGTTCTCTTGCTCCGTGCGTCCCGGTGCCCGCAGGCATCAACTGTTTTGGCAGTGTGCCGCAGCAGACACCGTTTGACCATGCGCCAGACCCGGCGCGCGATTCGTGCCAGACCGGGCGAAATCAGCCGTTCTGAGCCGACTGTCCACCAAATGGTCCCTGAATCCGTGACCTGCCGCACTTCTGTTTGCCCGGGGCACCGCGTAACATAATCATTCCGAATGGTGAGAGATCCGATATCGTGGCGAGAACACAAGGTGCATTGCGGCACCATGGCGCCAAAGGCTGGGCATTGGTGGCAGCGATCGCTTTCGCAGTCACGGCCTGCCTGTATCTGACGTTCGAACTCGGGCGCATCCAGGCTGACTACAACATCGTCGATATCACGGCGGAACGGCGTGCCCTGGGCGCGCAGATCGACGATCTCAATAGCGAAATCAAATCGCTTCGCGAGCAAATCATTCTGCTGGAGACACACCGGAATATTGACCGAGGAGCCTATTCAGAGGTCGAATCCAGCCTCACCGACCTGCAAAAAAAGATCCATGAACAGCGCGAAGCTATTGCGTTCTATCGCGGCATCATCTCGCCGTCTGACGGTGGCAGAGGACTGCGGGTCCAGGAACTCAAGGTCAGTAAAGGACAGGACGAAGGCCTTTACCACGTCAACCTGGTGCTGGTGCAGGTCATGCAGCACGATCTGAGCGTCAATGGCGACGTTGCGTTCTCGCTGGAGGGCGCTCAGGATGGCGTGGCCACTACCTACACGCTGGCGCAACTTGTTCCCGAAGACGAGGACAGCGAATGGCCGTTTTCGTTTCGCTACTTCCAGAATCTCGATCGACGGCTGATTCTCCCGGATGGCTTCACGCCTGAGAAGGTCAATATCGAAGTACGTTCGCGGACCAAGTCGATCGCGAGTGTTGAACAGAGTTTTCTCTGGCAATCAGGCCAGGGTTAACCGGGCATTATTGAACCGGGTATCAGGGAGAACGCTATGTTCGGCCGAAAGACGCCGATGGAAAACCGAATCGATACGCTGGTCGGACCGAATTCGAAGGTAAGCGGTGACGTTACATTTGCGGGACGTTGCCACGTGGATGGTGTCGTCAAGGGCAACGTGAACGCAGATCCGGACAGCAACTCCGCGCTGAGCATCGCCGAAGACGGCAGTGTGGAGGGCGGCGTACGCGTCCCTTATGTCGTCCTGAACGGCGTGGTCCGAGGTGATGTTTTCGCCAATCAACGGGTTGAACTCGGGCCGACGGCCCGGGTCATTGGCAATGTGTATTACAATTTGATCGAAATGGCGATTGGCGCGGAAATAAACGGTAAACTGGTACACCAGCCCGGCGGCCAGATGCCGATGCTGGAAAAGACCAACCGCATGGAGCCTCCGGGAAGGCCTCGACCGGAAGCTGTCGACACACAGCGCCTCGAGTCGCCCGTCAAGATCGTAACGGGGTCGTGATATACGCCGACGACCACAGGACTAGTTGATTTATGCAGACTGACACACCACGAATCGGCACTATGGCTGTTCCGCCACCGGTCGTCTTCACGGACGCAGCGGCAAAGAAGGTCAATGAATTAATGCTGGAAGAAGACAATCCGGAGCTCAAGCTGCGGGTGTTTGTTTCCGGTGGCGGCTGCTCCGGTTTCCAGTATGGGTTTACATTCGACGAGAAGATCGAAGACGGTGACAGCAGCGTCATGAACCAGGGAGTTACGCTGGTCATCGATCCGATGAGTGTGCAGTACCTGATGGGCGCAGAGATCGACTACAAGGAAGATCTCCAGGGCGCACAGTTCGTCATTCGCAATCCAAACGCGACGACGACCTGCGGCTGTGGTTCGTCGTTTAGCGTCTAACGTCCCGCCGGAGTTACGTTACCCTTTTCAGGAAGGCCAGGCAGATCAGCACAGTTACTGCAGATCGTCCGAACGATAATGATGCGCCGGACGCTGCACCCGAGGTAATTGCGGCAGTCGACCTTGGCTCCAATAGTTTTCACATGGTCGTCGGCGAATTGCGCCACGGGCAACTGACGATTATCGACCGCCTCAAGGAAACCGTCAGGCTTTCGGAAGGTCTGCGCAATCACGGTGACCTCAATGACGCAGCGATCAAACGTGCGCTGCAATGCCTGGCGCGCTTCGGTCAGCGACTGCGCGATATGCAAGCCTCCAGCGTACGTGCTGCCGGCACCAGCGCGTTGCGCCGCGCGCGTGACAGCGATGCATTCCGTAAGGCAGCCGCGAAAGCGCTCGGGCATCCCATCGAGGTCATTTCAGGTATCGAGGAAGCGCGACTTATCTATAAAGGCGTGACTCACAGTCTGCCGCCCTGCGCGGGAATGCGACTGGTTATGGATATCGGCGGCGGCAGCACCGAGCTGATTCTCGGTGATGCTGTCAAACCGAAAGCACTCGAGAGCCTGCATCTCGGCTGCGTTGCCATGACCGAAAAGTATTTTCATAAAGGCAACATCACGCGCCGTGCGTTCGAAAAAGCGCGCCTCGCAGCGCGCCTGGAGATCTCCCCGGTCAAGTCGTTTTTTCCGCACTCGCCCGACCTGGATGTAATCGGCACCTCCGGAACAATTCTTGCCACTGCCGCTGTCGCGCGCGAACTGGGAATTGTCGAATCCAGTGAGCTGACCAAGGATGCAGTCGAGCAGTTGATCGAGCGCGTCGCGCAATTCGACAATATCGCGAAATTGCAGTTGCCCGGTTTGCCGCAACCTCGTGCGCAGGTCTGGCCTGGCGGCCTGGCGATTTTAGTCGAACTCGTTGATGTGTTGCAGGTGAAAAAGTTGCAGACCTCGGACGGCGCGCTTCGAGAAGGATTGCTTTACGATCATCTTGGCCGCTTGCAGCATGAGGACGCGCGTGAGCGCAGCGTGCAGGCCATGGCCGGACGCTATTCCGTCGATCGCGTGCAGGCTACGCGGGTCGCGGATACGGCACACAAATTGCTCATGCAGTGTGCAAAACGCTGGAAGCTGGAATCCGAACAGGCGGCCAATATGTTGCAGTGGGCGGCGACCCTGCATGAAATTGGCCTGGATATTTCGCACGATGGCTACCAAAGGCACGGCGCCTATATCGCCGAGAACGCTGATCTTCCCGGCTTCCCGCGCGCCGAGCAGCAGATTCT
>CAYVLL010000216.1:0-3623 GCA_964452235.1 uncultured Woeseiaceae bacterium | reverse complement strand
ATAGTTTTCGCGGATCGCGCTTTCGTCCTCGACGATTGCAATGCGTTTGGCCATCAGGGATCAGGATCGTTTGACAGGACGCCACAATTTGCCACATCAGGCCGCTCTATTGCCATGACAGCGCCCCCGAAGGGCCGCAATGAGGGCCCCAAATAGCCTGAAGCAATGCATGGCAATAACCAGTGGCGACAATAAGGGAGGCGCGAATGCACTCGGAACGAAGCAAAAGCTGGCGGCGCGGCGGATGGGTGGTCCTGGCGGCAATCCTGCTGGCCATCGTCGGTGTGGCGCCGGCTGCGGCGAGTGAGGAGCCCCCGTTTCGCCCGACCGATGCGCAATCGGGGACCCTCATCATGGCGACGCCGTTCGGCAACCGGCCCGCAACCCGACTGAACACCGACATCATTATCCAGGCGAGCGGCATGATTGCGCGCACCTCCGTTCGCCAGACCTTCCGTAACGACGGCCCACACCGCGTCGAGGGAATCTACGTGTTTCCGTTGCCGGACGGTGCCGCGGTTGACCGGATGCGCCTGCACATCGGCGAGCGCGTGATCGAGGGAGAGATTCGCGAAAAGGAACAGGCGAAGAGGGAATATACAGAGGCACGCCAGGCCGGCAAGCGCACGAGCCTGGTCGAGCAACAGCGGGCGAACCTGTTCACGACCTCGATCGCCAACCTGGAACCGGGCGCTACCGTTGTCGTCGAGATTGGCTACCTGGAAACGATCGCGTTTGTGGATGGCCTGTTCAGTCTGCGGACTCCATTGACGTTGACGCCGCGCTATATCCCGGGCGAGCCGCTGGAAGGCCGGAGGGGGTCCGGCTGGTCCGCCGATACGGATCGCGTGCCCGATGCCTCGCTTGTAACGCCGCCCGTCACGGCACAATCGAATGACCACAGGGTCACACTGCATGCCGATATCGAGGCCGGCGTTCCTTTACAGTTGATCGCCAGCCGCTATCACCCGGTTACTGTTACGGAAATCGACGCAGCACGCGGTCACCACCGGGTCGTCCTGGCCAACAGCAGCGCACCCATGGATCACGACATCGAGCTGACATGGCGCGCCAAACCCGAAGTGACTGCGCAGGCCGCCCTGTTCTCGGAAACCCGGGATGGAATGGCGCATTACCTGCTGATGATGCTGCCGCCGGGCAATGAGTCGAACGACTTGTTGCAGGAGCGCGAAAAGATCAGGCGTGACCTCGTGTTCGTCATCGACACCTCCGGTTCGATGCATGGCACCTCGATTGAACAGGCGAAGAAAGCATTGTTGCTGGGACTGGACGGTCTGCAGCAAGGCGACCGATTCAACGTCGTGCAATTCAATTCGGTGACAAGTGCACTGTTCGCGGGCAGTGTTGATGCATCGCATGGGAATGTCGATCGCGCGAGGGATTACGTCCGGCGACTCGTTGCCAACGGCGGTACTGAAATGCGTCCGGCGCTGCAAAAGGTTTTGCAGTCAGCCGGTAGTGAGACGCATCTGCGGCAGATTGTATTCATCACAGACGGCAGCGTCGGCAATGAGGTGGAGCTCGTTGAGCTGATCGAGGCGCAACTGGGTCCGGCGCGCCTATTCACTGTGGGGATTGGTTCCGCGCCGAACGGTTTGTTCATGCGCAAGGCGGCGGAAGCCGGCCGTGGCAGATTTACCTTCATCAGTGCGTTGCATGAAGTCGAAGAAAGAATGCAGCGACTCGTGCGCATGCTGGAGCGTCCGCAGGTGACGGGCATCCAGGTCGAATGGTCCGGTGGCGCGGATGTGATAGCCATACCTGGAGTCGTTCCCGATCTGTACGCAGGCGAACCCGTATTGCTCAGGGCGCGATTGCCGAATACGCCGCGTGCGAGCGACCAGCTGAAGGTTTCCGGTGACTCGCCGACAGGGCGCTGGCAAGTGACACTGCCGCTCGCCATGCAGCGCGAGCACGCGGGTGTCGCGTCTGTGTGGGCCCGGGGAAGAATCGAGCAGCTGCTGGACGAAGCACGCAGCGGCGCGAACGAAGCGGAGATTCGTGCCGCCGTCGTCGATACCGCTCTCGCACATCACCTGGTCAGCCCGCACACCAGCCTGGTTGCCGTCGACAGGACGCCGTTACCGCCCGCAAATGAGGTCCGCGAGCAGGTACCGAACCTGCTGCCGTACGGCCAGAGCATGCAGGCGATCTTCGGCCTGCCGGCCACGGCAACCGCGCAGCAACTCCACTACACCGTTGCCGTCGCAGCGCTGATCGTTGCTTTACTCCTGGCATGCGCTATGCGGTTGCGCCGGTACGCTGCATCTACACGGAGGGCATTGCCCTGTGCGCGCCGCATCTGCTGAGGGTTGCGCGGGAGCTGTCATCATGACCTGTGTGCTCGGACTGGCGTTCTGGCAACTGGGCCAGGGTGCGTACATACCGGCCAAGGCATGGGTTGCACAGGAAATGCTGCAGCGCGCATGGCGACGAGCTGAATCGGGAGACCCACAGACACAACCGTGGCCAGGGGCGGACACACGGCCTGTAGCGCGCCTGTCCGCGCGCGGTGGCGAGGTCGACATGATCGTGCTGGAAGGGGGCTCGGGACGCACCCTCGCTTTCGGTCCTGGTCACCTCAGTGCCAGTGTGCTGCCCGGCGATATCGGAAACAGCATTATCGCGGGCCACCGCGACACACATTTCCAGTTCCTGAAATACCTGCGGGCCGGCGATTCACTGAAAGTCGACCGGCCAGACGGCCGCGGCCACATGTTCCGCGTGGTGGATATCGATGTCGTGGACGCGCGCCGCGCCACCGTCCTGCTCGATACGGACGTGCCGATGATCTCGCTCATTACCTGTTATCCGTTCGATGCCGTGAACCCCGGTGGCCCAATGCGCTACGTAGTCACGGCAGAAATGATCTATTGACGCTCCGCAGCAGTCGGGCAACGATGCAGCAACCACTCCACCCCGGAAGAGTCGCAATGAACCCCACATCCCCTTTGGCCGCGCTGATACTCGCCGTCGGAATTTTCGCAGGACTTGCAGTGCTCGGCCTCATTGCCGGCAATGCTGCCATCGACGTCAAGGCGCATGAGCGCAGCGTCGAGGTCAAGGGCCTTGCAGAACGTGAAATGCCGGCCGACACAGTGATCTGGCCCTTGTCATACCAGCTGGCAAGCAACGATCTGAACGAATTGTACGAATCGATAGCCGAAAAGAACGAGCTGATCAATCGCTTTCTTGCCGATCACGGGCTGGATATGGCGGATGTGTCCACCGCTCCACCCATGGTGGTGGACCGGCACGCGCAAGCTTACGGAAGTACCGCGGATATCGAGTACCGTTACGTGGCGACGGCAACCATCACGCTTTTTTCAACCAACGTGGACGCGGCCCGGCAAGCCATGGCGAATGCCATTACGCTGGGCAGGGCCGGCATCGCACTGACCGGCCCGCAGTACGGCAGCGAAACGCAGTACATCTTTACCAGACTGAACGACATCAAGCCGGCCATGATCGAGGAATCGACGATCAACGCCCGGGCGGTGGCCGAAAAGTTTGCCGCCGATTCCGCGAGTACGCTCGGCAAGATCAGGACCGCCAACCAGGGCCAGTTTTCGATTTCGGATCGCAACAGCACGACGCCGCAC
>CAYVLL010000215.1:0-3637 GCA_964452235.1 uncultured Woeseiaceae bacterium | reverse complement strand
GCACCTTTTTGCCTCGGTCGATGTCATCGAAGCCGGACAGGTACACCTGTTTTTTACTGCGAGTTTATTGGGAGGTTATGCCGCGGGCGACGAAACCCAGGAGGCCGCGCTGTTTGACAAGACCGAAATTCCGTGGCCTGAAATCGCGTTCCTGAGCGGCGACTTCGCGCTCAAGAAATACCTCGAGGATGACGGCCAGAATAATGGCGTGCACCTGCACCGGGTCCGCCGCGGGGAGTAGGTCCACCCCAGCGCAGGCTGGGCTTAAGGTTAATGGCACTTGGCTAAGGCCTTTGATCTGGCGTTTGCGGGAGGGCCTGGTCTTCGGGAGGTCCTTTGACGGAATGGCTCCCTGCGGTCCGCTTTATTTCCGCCAAAGGACCTCCCGAAGACCAGGCCCGGAAGCGTCCCCGCACTTGCACGCTCCCACGCAGTGCCATCAATCACGAGCCGCATAGCGCTTGCGTGCGTCAGCAGAACCACGACGCAAGGTCACGACCGGTGGGGAACCCTTTGGCGCAAATAAAGCGGACCGCAGGGAGCCATTGCGCCGAAGGGTTCCCCGGCGGTCGAGACCGATTAGAGCCACCGAACCGCCAACCAAGTGCTACGGAGTTCAGGGTAACTCTGCAGTGTCCAGGATGGAGAATCAGTCGCTCAGCGATGCCAGCGCCTGGGTAAGTTCCAGCGGCGGCACGTAGCCACTGACCAGCGAGCCGTCCTGCAGCACGATGGCCGGTGTGCCGCGCAGCCCGATGTCCTGGCCCAGCGCAAAGTGGCTGTTGATGATCGAGGCGTCGCAATTGCTGCTTTCGAACTTGCGGTCGAGTTTTGCCAGCGTCAGAGCGTCATTGCGGTCTGTCGCGCACCAGACTTCCTCGGACGTTTTCCACGTAGCGGTACCCGGCCCGTTCCTGGGATAAAGCAGGTAGCGGACTTCAATACCCTGCGCCATGTATTCGTCGATCTGGTTGTGCAATCGCCGGCAATAGGTACAGTCGATGTCGGTGAAAATCGAGACCGAGAACTTGACGTTCTCCGGCGAGAATACGATAACTTCGTCGTCCGACAACGCGGCCAGCATTTCAAGCCGGGAAACGTTGCGAGTCTGTTCGCTGAGATTGACTTCCTGTTCGAGATCGATCAGGTCACCCTGCAGCAGGTAGCGTCCATCGCCGGATATGTAGGCGACGATTGCGCCTTTGCGAATTGTGTACCAGCCGTCGACCGGGCTGGCTTCAACGTGTTCCGGTTGGATCTCCTTGAAGACCCCAGTCACTTTTTCGCGTACCTGTTTCAGTTCGGCGTCGTCATCAGCGAGTACGGCTACCGAACCACAAACCAGTAGCGCGGTAACGATAAAGGCGAGGGAGACTCGCCGACCTGCCAGATTGATCATGCAATGGATTCCACTGTTTGTGCCACGGGCAGTATCCTGCTGACGGATCTGGCCCCTCAACACCCTGTCAGGGGCGCGCCTGGCCCAGTTCGACACCGATGCCGAAATGCGGTTCCGTGAACGCCTGTGGGCGGAGTATATGCGACCGGCGAAGCAGCGCCTATCCTGGGCTTGTCAGTTTATTCCCTGGCGGATTATCCGCGCGGATGGTGACGGCCGTGCAGGTCCTTGAGTCGTTCGCGGGCAACGTGTGTATAGATCTGCGTCGTTGACAGGTCACTGTGACCCAGGAGCAATTGCACTACCCTTAAATCGGCGCCTCGATTCAGCAGGTGGGTTGCGAACGCGTGGCGCAGGCTGTGCGGTGAGAGTTTTTTCGCAACGCCGGCTTTGTGAGCGTAGCGCTTGATGATGTGCCAGAACGCCTGGCGCGTCATGCGATCGCCGCGTCGGGTCGGAAACAGGTAGTCCGTCTGGCGCTCCAGCAGAATTTCCATGCGCGGACCTTCGATAAAGTCCCGCAGCCACTTCTGGGCCTCGTCGCCCAGCGGAATCAGGCGTTCGCGATCGCCCTTGCCAACAATACGCAGGACGCCCTGGTTGAAGTTGACTTGCGATTGACGCAGGTTGATCAGCTCGGAAACCCGCAAACCGGTGGCATACAGCAACTCGAGCATGGCACGGTCCCGGTAACCCAACGGCTCATCGGTGTTGGGCGCCTGGAGCAACGCATCGACCTCGTCTTCGGAAAGCGACTTTGGCAGTGAGCGGCCGATTCGCGGCATATCGATATCCGCGGTCGGGTCGGTGTCACGCAGCCCTTCGCGCATGATGTAACGGAAGAAACGCCGGAAACTGGAAAGCTGTCTCGCTGTCGATCTCGGCTTGGCTCCGCTCTCGACCCGCTTGGCGATGAACTCCAGAAGATCTGCTTTCTGCGCTTTGTCGATTGCGATATTGCGCTCGGACAACCCTCGCCAGAGCGTCATCAGATCCGCACGATAGGCACCCAGGGTGTTCGCGGACAGTCCGCGTTCCATCCAGATTGCGTCGAGAAATCGATCGACCAGCTGCTCCGAGTGCGATTGGCCATTCGGTGTGGATTTGTTCTGCTGCGTGCTTGCCATAGTTTCCATCTGACCAGAAGGCCATCCCTGCCACGTGTAGACTTCAGTCGTACATCAATCCGACAATGGTCGGCACTGTTCTGCTGACCTCAGCGGACCGATGCAATGCATGTCCCTCGCGTACTCCGACAAGCTCATCCTCAAGCAACGGATTTTGCGCGATTTTGAGTATGATGAGGGCAATTCGGCACAGGCGTGACCGCTGTCACAAATTCTCCAAGGCATTAACATAAAGTGACCTGCATCACAGCCGCAGCCGGACCTGTTTCAAAGGATGCACCGTAATCGTGGCGTTTGCCGTTAACAGGTACTCATCTTGAGCGGAGGCGAATCCATGCTGCAACGAAGTACCGGCATCGTGTACGGCGTTCTCGCACTTGCCGCGTTTGCAGTCCTCGCCTGTATTGCGTTGCTCTTTGCAACGATGGTGCCCGGACTCTCACGACGACGACGCTGGGTATCGGCGGTGGCCCGCTCGTGGTTCGCCACTGCGGGAATTCCAGTCGAACGCTCGAACTTTGACAATATTCCGGCCGGGCATTGCATCGTTGTAGCCAATCATGCGAGCTATCTGGACGGTGTCATACTTCAGGCCTATTTGCCGCCGCGCTTCTCCTTCGTCATCAAAGGGGAAATGCAAAATGTACCGTTCGTGCATTTCCTGTTGCGGCGTATCGGTTCGAAGTTTGTCGAACGATTCGTCGCCTCCAAGAGCTCGAGGGACGCACGCAACCTGCTGAAGGCAGCAGCCGCAGGCGAGTCGCTCGCCGTATTCCCGGAGGGTACCTTCCGACCTGAGCCGGGACTCGGCAAGTTCCGGGCCGGTGCATTCGCCGCCGCCATCAAAGGCGGCCTGGCCGTGGTGCCGGTGGCGATCGGCGGGTCTCGACACCTTCTGCCCTCAGGGCATCGGCTGCCGCGGCGCAATCGTTTGACGATTCGTGCGCTGCCTGCCATCGAGCCCGGCAGCCCGGCCTTCGGCAGCAGCAAAACCCTCGCCGAACATTCGCGTCAGGCATTGCTTGCTGTGCTTGACGAACCGGACCTGGCCGATCCCGATAGAATCGCGGCATGTGATGTTGGCCCGACCGTGCCCGGCCCCGCGCCCGGC
>CAYVLL010000214.1:0-3638 GCA_964452235.1 uncultured Woeseiaceae bacterium | reverse complement strand
TCGTTGTGGAAAAGGGAGCCGAGATCGGTGCCCATATCCTGTCCGGCAATGTGTTTGAAGTTCGCGCCCTGGACGAGCTCTTTCCGGATTGGAAAGAGCGCGGTGCCCCGGTTACCACCGAGGTCAGCGGTGACCGGTTTTACTACATGACCGGCGACAGAAAATCCGTTCGTGTGCCGAACTTGTTTGTACCACGCACGATGCACAACAAGGGCAACTACATTATCGGTCTGGGCAAACTGTGCAAGTGGCTGGGCGAACAGGCGGAAGCGCTGGGCGTTAATGTGTTTCCGGGCTTTGCTGCTGCCGAGGTTCTCTATGACAAGAGCGGCGCGGTCCGCGGCGTTGTGACGAGTGACATGGGTGTCGGCAAGGACGGGCAGCCGAAGGATTCCTTTACCCCGGGCTATGAGTTGCTTGGCAGGTACACGGTCTTTGCGGAAGGCTGCCACGGCAACCTCGGCAAAGCGCTCATCGACCACTTTGAACTGCGCCGCAATGCTGACCCGCAGCACTATGGGCTTGGCGTGAAAGAAATCTGGGAGATTGATCCGGCATTGCATGAAGAGGGACTGGTTGTGCACACGCTCGGCTGGCCCCTCGACAATCGGACCGAGGGTGGCGGATTCCTGTACCACGCCCCTGGTAACCAGTTGTACCTCGGTCTGATCGTGGCGCTCAATTACCGCAATCCGCACCTGTCACCGTTCGGCGAATTTCAACGCTGGAAGCTGCACCCGCGAATTCACGCGTACCTGAAGGGCGGCAAGCGAATTGCATACGGTGCGCGCGCTGTCAACAAGGGCGGCTTGCAGTCATTGCCGAAGCTGGCGTTTCCCGGCGGCCTGTTGGTCGGCTGCGATGCCGGCTTCCTGAACAGCGTCAAGATCAAGGGCACCCATACCGCCATCAAAAGCGGGATGCTGGCGGCTGAGAGCATTTTTGCAGCGCTGCAGGGCGGCGAAAGCGCGGAGGCGGAACTTGAATCCTATGAAAGTGCCGTTCGGGAGTCCTGGCTTTACGATGAATTGTATCGTGGCCGCAACTTCAGTCCCGCATTGCATAAACTGGGCACGTTCGCAGGCGCTGCGTTCACGTTCGTGGACCAGAATATTTTTCGCGGCAAACTGCCGTTTACGCTGCATGACCGGGTTCCCGATCATGCCACCCTGCAAAAAGCCAGCGAGTCACCTGTCATGAATTACCCGAGGCCGGACGGAGTCGTCACATTCGACCGCTTGTCATCGGTCTTCCTGTCGAGTACCAATCATGAGGAAGACCAGCCGTCGCACCTGAAATTGAAAGATGCCTCTATTCCGGTGCAATTCAATCTGCCGACGTACGACGAGCCGGCACAACGCTACTGTCCTGCAGCGGTTTATGAAATCGTAATGGAAAGCGGCGAACCGAAATTTCGCATCAATGCGCAGAATTGCGTGCACTGCAAAACCTGCGATATCAAGGACCCCGCGCAGAACATTGTCTGGGAAGTCCCCGAGGGCGGGGGCGGGCCGAATTACCCCGGGATGTAAGGCAACTACTTCGGCTGCATGCGAATTGCGCCATCCAGGCGAATGGTTTCGCCGTTGATCATCGTATTCTTATAGATGCATGCCACGAGGTCTGCATACTCCTCGGGTTTGCCCAGTCGCGGCGGGAACGGAACTTGTTCCCCGAGTGATTTCTGCACATTTTCGGGCAGCCCCGCCATCATTGGCGTCATGAATATGCCGGGTGCGATTGTATTGATGCGAATACCGAAGCGTGCCAGCTCGCGCGCGATCGGCAGCGTCATACCGACCACGCCGCCCTTCGAGGCCGAATATCCTGCCTGGCCGACCTGGCCTTCGAACGCAGCCACGGACGCGGTATTGATGACAACGCCGCGTTCGCCTTCCGCATCCGCATCGTTTTCCTGCATGACGTTTGCGGCTTCCTTGGTGAGAATGTAGCTGCCCAGCAGGTTGATTTTCAGTGAACGCTCGAAGTCGGAAGCGGGTGCAGGGCCGTCGCGGCCCAGCACGCGAGACGGCAACAGAACGCCCGCGCAATTGACCGCCAGCGTAATCGAGCCCATGAACTGGCGCGCTGTAGTGACGGCGTCGCGGACTTCGGTTTCAGACGATATATCGGCGCGGATAAACCTCGCACGCTTGCCGAGGTCGTCGGCACTCTTTGTGCCCTGTTCCTCGTTGATATCGAGCAAGACTGCATGCCCACCCGCCTCGATAACCCGGCTGGCGGTGGCCAGGCCGAGACCGGACGCACCGCCGGACACGATTGCCGTCGCCGATTCAAGTTTCATTCGGTTCTCCGTACTCCACGCTGATCACACGTCTCAAACTTCAATGGCAATTGCCGTAGCCTCGCCGCCGCCGATACACAGGGATGCCACGCCGCGTCCACCGCCCTTCGCACGCAATGCGTGGATGAGTGTCACGATAATTCTGGCTCCCGAGGCACCGATCGGGTGACCGAGTGCGCACGCGCCGCCGTTGACGTTTACTTTGGCATGATCGAGGCCGACGTCGTGCATGGCTGCCATGGTTACGCAGGCAAATGCTTCGTTGATTTCATAAAGGTTGACGGAATCAGCGGCCCACTGGAGCTTGTCCAGCAACGACCTGATGGCGAACACCGGAGCAGTCGTGAACCACTCGGGCTCCTGCGCAAATTCTGCCTGGCCTGCGATGCGCGCAAGGACAGCAAGATTGCGCTTTTTCGCGTCGGCCTCTGACATAAGAATGAGCGATGCGGCGCCATCGGATATCGACGACGAGCTTGCCGCTGTTACCGTTCCGTCTTTGGCAAACGCCGGCTTGAGCTGCGGAATTTTCGCGACATCGTTGCGGCCCGGCTCTTCGTCTTCACCGACTATGACTTCACCCTTGCGAGTCGCAACTGTTACAGGCGCGATTTCGCTGTTGAAATGTCCCGCAGCAATAGCCGTGCGCGCGCGACTGATCGAAGCAATCGCAAACGCGTCCTGCGCTTCGCGCGTGAAACCGTATTTTTGGGCAGTCACTTCCGCAAAATGCCCCATCGAGTTTCCATCGGCGGGGTTTTGCAGGCCGTCCAGCAACATGTGGTCCAGTACCTCCTGGTGTCCCATCCGATACCCGCCGCGCGCTTTCGGCAGGAGATACGGGGCGTTGCTCATCGACTCCATGCCGCCGCACAACGCGATTCGGGCGCTGCCGGCCACGATGGCGTCGTATCCGAGCATGGCAGCTTTCATTCCTGAACCGCACACCTTGTTGAGTGTGACGCAGGCAGTGTCTTTCGACAGGCCGGCGGCGAGCGCGGCCTGGCGCGCGGGCGCTTGCCCGAGGCCGGCCGGCAACACGCAGCCGAGCAAAACCAGATCCACCGCGGATGGCTCGATGCCACAGTCTTCGAGGCAGGCGATAGTCGCCGCGGCAGACAGCCCGGTGGCGCTGAGAGCGCCGAGGCTTCCCTGGAACGAGCCGATCGGCGTCCGGCGCGCCGCTACAATAACGATGGAATTGCTACTCATAAGCGATGGTCGAGAATCCAGGGAGAAGGCTGTCAGGATGCTGGTTGCGATGATGCAACGAGAAACGGACGATGGAACGGAGTGCGATTATTCACATTGTTTGTCGTTCTGCAAGCCGGGC
>CAYVLL010000213.1:0-3659 GCA_964452235.1 uncultured Woeseiaceae bacterium | reverse complement strand
GAGATTGGTGGGGCGTGTAGGATTTGAACCTACGACCAGTCGGTTAAAAGCCGAATGCTCTACCACTGAGCTAACGCCCCTAGCAGGATGGAAATTACTGAGGTCAGACAGGAACGACGGTCGGGATGATACCGGACCTAAACCAAATGACAAGTCAAGCATGGCTGCTGCAATCGACGTGTCGCCTTGATAGCAAGCGGCGACTGCATACGGTCAGTGTCCTTCTCCCTCCATCCGGTTCAGTCGCTGCTCCGCCAGCCGAGCGGCCGTCGTGTCCGCGAATTCGCGTTGAACGCGACCGAGAGCCGCCCGCGCCTGATCCCAGCGCTGGAGTTCGTAATTGCAATAGCCCATTTTGAGCAAGGCATCGGGCACCTTGCGCGAGCGTGGAAACTGGTCAATCACCAACTGGAACTGTCGCAGTGCTTCATCGTATTCCTGGGTGACGTAGTACGATTCGGCTAACCAGTATTGCGCGTTTTCCGCGAGCTGGCTGTCGGGATAATTGTTCAGGAATTGCTTGAAAGCCGACGCCGCTTGCGAGTACTGCTGGTCCTTCAACAACTCGAACGCGGCCTGATAATTATCACGGTCGGAACCGCCCGGTACCGGCAAATTCCCGGCCGCCCCGGTACTGCCTCCCGCACCAACCGCGACTCCCTGCAAGCGTTGTTCGAGGTTCTCTATGCGCTGATCGAGGTCCTGGTACAGGTCGCGCTGCCGGGATGAGGTTTCCTCGGCCTGGTACTCGAGGGTTTCAGCGCGCCCCTGCAGCTCGGCCGTCTGTCGCTGCAGTCGGTCCACCTGCGTTGCCATTTCGATCAGACTGCCACTGGCCAATATGCGTTCGATGGCGCTCAACCGACGTTCGATATCGTCCAGCTGCCGGGCAACCGGGTCCTCTTCTGGCTGGTTCATGGCGCAACCGGCCAGCAATAGCGCCGTTGCAGTGAGGGTGATGCCTGCTCTGGTTTTATGCACTTGCCTGTCTCTGCTCAATTAGTGTATTTCAGCTCGACCCGGCGATTCAGCGCGTAAGCTTCTTCGTTACTACCCAACGCAGCCGGCCGTTCCTCGCCGAAGCTGACTGTCGAGATTTGCCCGGCCGAGGCACCCTGTATTAACAGCATTCGCCGGACCGCCTGCGAGCGACGTTCGCCAAGCCCGATATTGTATTCGCGCGAGCCGCGCTCATCGGCGTGGCCCTCGAGACGGACACGGACATTGGAGTTGTTCGTCAGGTACTGCGCGTGCCGGGCCAGCAGGTCGCCGTATTCCGTTCGCAGTTCCGACTGGTCGAAGTCGAAATAAATGACGTTGTCCATTTCACCCGCGCGCGCGGCATCGCCGAATTCTTCACCCTCGCCGAGACCGCTGCCACCCAGGCCGCGGGATGCGGCATCGCGGCCACCCGCGCCAGCCATGCTGGAATCCGTCGGCTCCGGATCGGGTATCGGCGTCGAACCGCAGCCGGCCAGTACCAAGGTCAGCAAAACCGGTGCAAGAAAACTATAGCGTGTCATTTGTGTGTCCTTTGGGCCATGAACTCAAATCATGAGTTCGAATATCGACTAATGAGTATCATAAGCAATTTCAGAGCTATACGACACCTATCTAATGTTACACTTCGTTAGAAAACCGCCCCGGTATCAGTCCCGGGGAAACGGCGACCAGACCGGCTCGCGAACGTCGCCCTCGCCGGAGGCCAGCCGTTGCCGGACCAGGCCGTCGGCGGTTACCGTTTCCAGCACCCCAAGTTGCGCCTGTCGCGTGGCATAAATCAAGGTATCGCTGTTTGGCGCGAAACTCGGTGATTCATCCTGCTGACCGGTCGAGAGGACCAGCAGGTCCTTTTCCTTCAATCGCATTACCGCAATGCGATAGTTGCCCTGCGTGACATGCACCATCGCCAGTTTGCTGCCGTCCGGCGACAGGCGAGGACGGGCATTATAACTGCCTTCGAAGGTGATGCGCTCGGGAGTTCCCCCGGCGGCATCGATCCGATAGATCTGCGGGCCGCCGCTGCGATCCGACGTGAAGTAGATCTGCCGTCCATCCGGTGACCAGCTGCCCTCGGTGTCAATTGCCCGATTGGTGGTCAGGCGCCTGACCTGCTGGTCAGCCAGATTCATAACATAGATATCGAGGTTGCCGTCTGCACCGCCCAGGGTCAGGACCAGTTGGCGGCCGTCGGGTGAAAATGCCGGCGAACCATTGATGCCTGGCTTGTTCGAGACCTGAATACGGTTTCCGGTTCTGAGCGTTTGCACGAATATTGACGAGGCATTGCCCTCGAAGGACACGTAAGCCAGTCGGCGACCGTCCGGCGACCAGGCCGGCGACATGATGGGATCGGCGGATTCCATAATGATGTGCTCGTTCTCGCCATCGGCATCCGATACCACCAAAGTGAAAACTCGACCTGGCCCTTCTTCCCTGGCCGTTACGTAGGCAATTCGGGTCGCAAAAACGCCCTGAATGCCGGTCAGCTTCTCAAAGATCATGTCAGACGCGCGATGCGCTGCCTGGCGCATGGTGCCGCGACTGGCCGGCATGCGGTAGCCCACGAGCTGCTCGCCCCGAAACACATCGAAGAGCTGGAACTGCAGGCTGTAGGCGTTATCTCCGGTTTGCGTCAACTTGCCGATGACCACTGCTTCGACGCCGAGAATCGACCAGTCACCAAAGTCGATGTCGATGCCCGACGTTGGCTTTTGCAACATGTTTCTTTCTGCGATCGGCGCGAAGCGGCCGCTGCGTTGCAAATTCGCGGAGATGACACCGGCTATGTCCAGCGGGGGCGATGCGTCACTGCCTTCCCAGCCGAACGGCACAACGGCGACGGGTGCCGCGTTGCCGGCACCGCGCGTGATCTCGATACTGAGTTCTGCAAACGCGGCAGACGAACACGTGTACGCCGTGACGATAACGAATAGCCGGCGAAGGGTAAATAGGGGCATAAGACTTAGTCCAGATGGAAGTGACAGGCTCTATTGTTCAGGTTTAAAGATGATGCGCAAGTTTCGATCGAATAATGCGGGATTGTCCGGTACTGGTAATGGCGATGCCTTGTACACTGCCGCTTCTATCGACCGTTGAACGGCGGCATCGCCATTACAGCTTGCGATTGACGCGCCGACAACCTCGCCGCCGGGTATCTGCCGTACCTGGACAACACATTCCAACCCGGGTCTGGCACTCGCCGGTCGGATCCAGTTGCGTTCGATTTGCTGCCGAATGGCGTAAATGTAGCGATCCATCTCCACGGAATTCATTGCAGCCTGCCGTGCTTCCTCGTCCGCAAGTTGCTGCTGGAACTGCCGGATGCGCTCGGCCTCCTCTGCTTCCCGCCGCCGGCGTTCATTCTCCTGACGCTGACGTTCGATGTCTTCCTGGCGTTTTCGTTCCGCCTCTTCCTCCCGCCGTTGCCTTTCAGCCTCCTCGCGGGCTTCGCGTTCACGCGCTTCCTGGCGTTGCCGTTCCTGCTCGGCCGCCTCTTGCTGGCGCCGTTCCTCCGCCTGCTCTTCTATCCGGCGTTGCTCGGCTTCCCGTTCCTGGCGTACACGCTGTTGCTCTTGTTCCAGGTCTTGCTGACGCTGCCTCGCCTCCGCTTCGATGCGTTGCAGTTCAGCAGGATCCGGGCCCGGATCGGGCTCGGG
>CAYVLL010000212.1:0-3665 GCA_964452235.1 uncultured Woeseiaceae bacterium | reverse complement strand
GTAGCCCAGGTAACACCGTCCAACCTGCCCGCCGACACGATCTGGTACCTGCATGCGGACCTAAAACAGTTGCGGACTGCCGGTCCCGGCAAGCCGCTTTATAACTGGATCAACGAGGAGGTCTTTGTCGAACTCAACGAGAATCTGGGCGTCGACCTGAACAGGGAAGCAAACACAGTAACCGCCTTCTCCGATGCAAAGCTCGGCACAGTCGTAGTCATCGATGGCCCGATTGCCGCCGGAACGCGTGAGAAGTTGCTGGCACTCGCCGCCGTCAAGGCGAAACTCGACATGAAATCCTACGCTGGCCGAACCTATTACCATGTGTCTGAATCAGGCACGCCGACGACAGGTAATCGTTCGCTCGACGATCTGCAGGAATCCGCCTACTTCAGCTTCGACGTCAAAGACAAGCTGATCGTCGCTTCGGACGAAAACCAGCTCAAGACGTTGCTCGACAGTGACGGCCGGCTGCGGGGCAACCATAACCATCCGGGCGCGCTTTTCGTCCTGACCGCCGATCGAAGTTTCGTCCAGGCCGGCATGCGCACCGATGCACACGCTGGCGATGCTGATACCTGGAGATCGAATATCCTGCGCAATACGGAACAAGTTGCAATCCTCGTTTCCGGCCGTGAGGAGCTGCTGGCCGTTGAGGCACAGCTGGTTTCGCGGGAACCGGGCATGGCACGATCCCTGGGCGATATTGCCAACGGCTTGCTGAGTCTGCAGGCACTGAATTCGGAACTCGATCCGTGGTTGCGTGACCTGCTGCGGACGACGCGGATCAACGTAAAGGACAACATCCTTTCGATCAATGTTGCAATTGACGCGAACCGGATTGTTACGATGCTCAACAACTGACAGCGGACAACAGCGCCCTTGTGACGGAAGAACAACTTGTTGAGGCGGCACGACATGGCTCGGCAGAATCGTTCAATGAACTGGTTGGCCGATATCGCGAAGGCCTGCTGCGTTTCCTGCTGTTGCGTTGCAGGACAAGGGCGGATGCGGAAGATGCGCTGCAGGAAACCCTGGTCAACGCCTGGTGTTACCTTCCCAGCTACGATTCGCGGTGGCGATTCAGCACCTGGCTTTACCGTATCGCGATTCGCCATATCCGGCACACCGGTATCCCGGCCGATGTTTCCGTCCATGAACTTGTCGACGAGTCACCGGATGCGTTGCAGCACTGCATCGAGAAATCGGAACGCGAAAACCTGTGGCTGGTAGCGCGCCGCGTGCTCTCCGGGGATGCGTATACCGCGATGTGGTTGCGCTATGCCGAAGATCTGCCGCTGGCGGACATTTCGACGGCACTTGGCCGTTCGCTGGCCTGGACCAAGGTGGCACTATTGCGCGGTCGCCGCCGACTCACTGCGGAGTTGAATGATGCAACAGCCGACAACGACGAATAAGCTCGCGGGAGATGCCCTGGCGGCGGCGCTTCGGCAGGATGCCGATCGCATCCGTGCTGCGGTTTCACCGGAGCTCGAACGCCGCATCGACGCCGCAATGGCCCGCTCGCATCAGGCGGCGGCGACACCGGTACATCGCGAACCAGGTCGTGAGCCATGGATCCGGCCCTGGCTTGCGGGCAGCCTGTCGGGGCTTGCCATAGCCGCCGCCATTGTGCTGCTCGTTGGCCAGCCGGATGAGCAGATGCCGGCTGCCACGCCGTTACCGCAAAGCGTGGCCGAGCAAAATGTGCCCGAGTACATCACGCTGCTGCGCGAGCAATTGCCCTTGCGCGCAGAAACCGCCGACCTGACGGCACCGCTGGAAGAGGAACTTGAAAATCTCCGGTCGGACATAGAAAAGGCGCGCGCGAATCTCGAGCGCGACCTTCGCCTGGCGTTCTGACGCGACCTGCCCCGCGATGCCGCGGGCGAAGGCTCGGCACGCCTCCCTGGCGTGTCGGATCGTCGCAATTAATTTCATTCGCGATCAATATCTTGCATTGCCGCCACCGCCGCCGCCTCAAGGTGCTCCATAGTGGAAATCGGCACCTGAATACTCTATCCTCCGCCTGACATCCGCGCGCTGATGAATGGGGCAGGAAAAGGGGCCAGCGACGGGTGATTAGGACGGCGAAAAGATCACAAAAAGTGACGACATCTCTGCTGTCGTCAACAATAAATCCGCGACAGTCACGATAGAAGGATGCATCAGGTATGCCTTTAGCAGTTGCGTTGATCCTGTTGGTTGTAGGATCCCTGGTATTCCACTTCCTGAGTCCCTGGACGTTCACGCCGCTGGCTTCGAACTGGTCCCGGATCGACGACACGATCAACATAACGTTCTGGGTGACCGGTTTTGTCTTCGTCGCGGTCAACCTGTTCATGGCATACGCCATCATTCGCTATCGGCACCGCAAGAATTCGAACATGCGGGCCACGTACGACCCGGAAAACAAGAAGCTCGAATTATGGCTGACGGTGGCCACGACAATCGGCGTGGCCGCCATGCTCGCGCCGGGCCTTTGGGTATGGGCGCAGTTTGTCGACGTTCCCGACGAAGCCATGGAAGTCGAAGCCGTTGGCCAGCAATGGCACTGGAGTTACCGGTTCCCGGGTGCGGATGGCGAATTCGGCCGGGTCGACGCGCGTCTGATATCCGACGACAACCCCTTCGGCATGGATCCGGAAGATCCACTGGGACAGGACGATATCCTGGTTTCAGATGCGCAGTTGCACCTGCCGGTGGATCGGCCGGTCAAGCTCTTGTTGCGTTCCAAAGACGTGCTGCACAATTTCACGGTCGCGCAGTTCCGCGTCAAGATGGATCTCGTGCCCGGCATGGTGACGCACATGTGGCTGACCCCCACGCGTACCGGTCGCTTCGAGTTGTTGTGCGAGGAGCTTTGCGGCATCGCGCACCACACCATGCGTGGCGCCGTTATCGTCGAGGAGGAAGACGCGTTTGCGAACTGGCTGACGAGCCACCCCACCTACGCCGACACACTGGCGGTGCCGCCGGGCAACGCGGCGGCGGGCGCGGCGCAGTATGCGGTGTGCGCTGCCTGTCACGGGCCGCAGGGCCAGGGCTTGCAAGCACTCAATGCGCCCAAGATTGCCGGCATGGAGCCGTGGTACCTGAAGAAACAACTGCAAAGCTACAAGGACGGCTTGCGCGGCGCACATGAGGACGATGTGTTCGGCCGGCAGATGGCGCCGATGGCGCGCGTACTGGCGACCGATGCGGCGGTCAACGATGTCATCGCACACATCCAGACCTTCCCCGACGAACCGTCGCCGGCAACCATCGAAGGCAACGTTGCCAAGGGCGCCAGTCGTTACGTCGTGTGTGCGTACTGCCACGGCACTGACGGTCAGGGCATCCAGGCCATGAATGCGCCGCGTATGGCAGGCATGACGGACTGGTACCTGGCCAGCCAGCTTAGGAATTTCAAGGACGGTATCCGCGGCGAGCATCCGCAGGATTACTACGGCAAGCAGATGGGCTTCATGGCGCGCACGCTGCAGAACGAACAGGCGATCAATGACGTGGTCGCCTACATCAATACGCTCGGCAGGACACCGGACATGGTCGCCAACCGGGCTGCGGTTACGACCGACACGACCGATTAACGGCACGAAACGACAATTACTTTACGCAATACCTCGAGGGAAGCCTGATGGCATACGTTGCAATTGCAGATCGTG
>CAYVLL010000211.1:0-3667 GCA_964452235.1 uncultured Woeseiaceae bacterium | reverse complement strand
ACAGTAGCAGGGCGAACCCTGCGCCCATCGCTGCCCCGTCGACGATACTCGGCACAATGGCGTTGCGCGATGCAAATATTTCGGCACGCGCCACGATCGCGCAATTGGTAACGATGAGCGGAATGAAAATGCCGAGCGAGCGATCAAGAGCCGGAAAGTACGCCTGGAACAGCAATTCGATACAGGTGACGAGACTCGCAATGATCAGTACATACATCGGGATGCGAATCTCGGAGTGGATGAAGCGACGTGTCGCCGAAACCAGTGCATTGGAGCAGGTCAGGACGAACAGGGTGGCAAGTCCCAGCCCGAGACCATTGACGAGCGAGGTCGTCACGGCGAGCAGCGGGCAAAGGCCAAGTAACTGCACCAACCCCGGGTTGTCGTCCCAGAGCCCGTCCTTGCACAGTCGCAATGTATTGCTGCCGGCGCTCATTCCCGTATTTCCGGTGCCTGTCCCTCGTTGACCGCAGCGTTATCGTCGCCGCGTGCTGCGAATACGGCGTCCCGATTCGCCGCAAAGTATACCAGCGTCTCCTTGACGGCCCGAACGACAGCGCGTGGTGTCACGGACGCGCCGGTCAGCTGATCGAAGTCCCCGCCATCGCGGCGAATTGCCCATCGATTGAGCGGCGGTTCCTCGAGGGTTGTACCCGCAAACTGCAAAAGCCAGTCGGATTTTGACGATTCGATCCGGTCGCCGAGTCCGGGGGTCTCGCGATGTTCCAGTACCTGCACGCCGGTGACCTGCCCGGAATACTCGACGCCGATCAGCAGTCGAATCGGCCCGGAATAGCCGTCGCGGGCCGACACGACGAAGACCGCGGCGACCGGACGGTTTTCAGCATAGAGGCGATATATGACAGCGTCATTGGTGCCGGGCAGATCGTGCGGTGCCGCCACGACCAGTGTCGATTCATCCAGTTCGTTGTCATAGAAGACATTGGCCAGCGCCGGTCGCAGGCTCTCTGCAAGATACGCTTTTTCGTTTGCCTCGATGCGGGGTGCGGTCAGCCGCCACGTCATGGCGACAAGCGCGGTACAGATCGCGGCCAGCAACGCCAGGGTAAGGCCGCTGCGCCATGCTGCCGGCTGTCGGCGTTTGATTGTGTCGTCCGGCATCAGCTTCGTCCTTCCGGCTTCACCCCGTGTCCGACAATACGTGGTCGCGTCAGGTAATCGATGGCCGGTGCCGCCATATTCATCAGCAAGACGGCGAATGCGACGCCGTCTGCATAACTGCCCCAACGGCGAATCGTGTAAATGAGTACGCCGATGCCGAGTCCGTAGAAGAATCGTCCGCGCGGGCTCGTTGCGGCGGTGACGGGATCAGTCGCGATGAAGAAGGCGCACAGGATCGTGCCACCGCTGAAGAGATGGAATCCCGGGCTGGCATGAGCGCTGCTGTCGATCATGTACATGATGCCGGCCGGGATAAGCAAGCCTGCCAGGACGCCGGTCGGAATCTGCCAACGGATTACCTTGCGCAATATGAGCCACGCGCCGCCGATGGCCGTGAAGTTGCCAATCCATTCCCAGCCGCGTCCGCCGAAATCGCCCATCAGGGAGTAAGTGCGCAATTCGTCGAACGTGCGCATGCCGGCGAATCCGGACTTGACGATGTCCAGTGGCGTCGCCCGGCTGATCGCGTCGAAACTCAGGTAGTCCGGCAGCGTGCCGGTCAGCGTGTAGCGTGCTGTCTCATAGAATGACAGGTAGTGATAGTCGAGGTCGCCCATGCGCGGCGCGGTCCACATATTGAGATAAGTGGGGAAAGCAACCAGCACGACGACGTAACCGGCCATGGCCGGATTGAAGATATTGAAGCCCAGTCCACCGTAGAGATGTTTGGCGACGACAATGCCAAATAGCGCGGCGGTCGCTGTGACCCACCACGGCGTCAGCGCAGGCAACGCGAAGGCCAGCAACGCGGCAGTCACCAGCGCACTGTAATCCGACAGCGTCGAATCGGCGGGCTTGCCGCGCGAATGTACCATGAGCGCTTCGCCGGCCAGGCAGAAAGCCGCAGCGATCAGCAAGTTGAAGATGAAACCCGGCCCGAAATACCAGACGTAAGCGAGTGCGGCCGGGATAAGGGCGTACAGCACCTGGCGCATTACAGAACCCACGTCCGGCGGTGGTTCGACAAACGGGGCATCGCGACGTTCGAATTCCATCCTGCTTATTCCTTCGGCGGCCGCTTTTTGCCGCGTGCGCGTTCCACCATTTCGCGAATCGCCCCTTTACCGGCACTTTTCGCAGTGCGCTTCTGCTCGGCGAGTTCTTCCTGCCGCTTGATCTCTTCGATTTCCAGGCGTCCGGTGCGCGATTCAAATCGCTGCCGGGCTCGTTCGGCGCGTGCCTTCTCGTCGGCCAATTCCTTGATTCTCGCTTTCGCCTGGCGGAAGCTCGCGGTCAGCGGTATATGGCTGGGGCACACCAGGTCGCAACAACCGCATTCTATGCAATCCGTCAATCCGTGCGAACGCAGTTTGGATTCGTTGTCGGTGCAGGCGAACCAGTAAAGCTGCTGCGGTTGCAACTTGACCGGGCAGACAATGGCACACTCGCCGCAGCGTATGCACGGTTTTTCGGCGGCAACGGGCAGTAACTGCGACAGCACCAGGATGCAATTGCTGGCCTTTACCAGTGGGACGCGATCGGTTGATTGCGACTTGCCGGTCATCGGACCGCCGATCACCAGCTGGTTGGCGCGCTCCGTATAACCGCCGGCGAATGCAATGATTTCCGATACGAGCGTGCCGATGCGTGCCATGACGTTCTGGGGATTCTGCACGCCGTCGCCGGTAACCGTCGTGACCCGCGAGATCAGCGGCTCGCCTTCGACAAGCCAGCGGTACACAGCCGCCGCGGTACCCACGTTCTGTACCACGCAGCCGACATCGGTCGGCAGGCCCCCGCTGGGCACCTCCCGATTAATCACCAGTTGCACCAGTTGGTCCTCGCCACCGGACGGGTAGATCGTCGGAACCTGCTTCAGGGCCAGGCGCGGGTCGTCGAGCTTCGCCATTGCCTCGCCGATCGCGCGCAATGCTTCCGGCTTGTCACTTTCGAGTACGACGTGACACTTCTCGAGCCCCAGGGCGTGCATCAGGATCTGCGCGCCGCCGAGCACCTCGTGCGCGTACTCACGCATGAGCATGTCATCGCAACTGATGTACGGTTCGCATTCGACGCCGTTCAGGATGAGCGAATCGAGCTCAGTCGTTGTTGCCTGCATCAGCTTCTGTGCCGTTGGAAATCCGGCGCCACCCAGGCCGACAATTCCGCCCTGCAGAATTCTCTGTTGCAAATCCTCGGGCGACAGTGATTGATACGGCACCCGGGGCTCCGGCTGTTCGATTGCACGGTCCTCGCCGTCGCATTCAATGACAATGCAGGGTGCCGTTTCGCCAAGCCGCCGCGATACGGGCCAGGGTTCGATGGCAACGACCGTGCCCGAGGACGAAGCATGCACAGGCGCGGAGAGCGCGCCTTCCGCATCCGCGATCAACTGGCCCTTGAGCACCCTGTCACCGATGTCGACAACAGGCTGCGCCGGGTCGCCCGAATGCTGCGCCAGCGGCAGTACTAACTGGCTTGGCAGCGGCATATGCCGGATTGCCTCGGCAGTTGATCCGGTCTTTTCGGACGGCAGGCGCAGCCC
>CAYVLL010000210.1:0-3700 GCA_964452235.1 uncultured Woeseiaceae bacterium | reverse complement strand
TGAACGATCCCAGGCTGAACATCAGCAAGCAACCACCGATCAGAATCCACGGACTATGCCCGAGTCGCAGCACCGCTTTATGCAGGAACGCATCGATCGCACCGCTGTGCCTGAGAATGGCAATCACGCCGCCGACAATAAAAATCAGGAAAATAATCTCCTGCGCCGCGGCGAATCCCTTCGGAATCGCCAACAGGAAATACCAGGGCTTGAGGTCGACAGAGGTTGCCGCGTCCGAACGTGTGTAGGTATCCGGCACCACCATCGACCGGTCCGGATTCTCCGGGTATGGCTGGCGTTCGAATTCGCCCTGCGGGATCACGTAGACCAGTAACTGGGCGACTACAATGATGGAGAATATCAGCACCAGTGAATCGAACGACCAGCCGCGCTTGCTCATATCCTGCTCCTGCCGGTTCTTGTTGTTGTGCACCAGCGCGTTGCCGCCAACGGCGGCCAGCGCAGGGCCTTTACCTTAGCGGATTCGAACCCAAACGCAATGGTGCCGACCCGCTGTCTTGATACAAAAAATACTTTCTGATACAACGTGCAACCGCGTCGCACCGGCTCCCCGGTGCTCGAGAACTCTCTAATGCTGGAAATTGACGGCCTTACAAAGCGATACGGTCAGCACACGGTTGTTGACAACCTGAGCTTTCGCTCAACAGCGGGCGAGGTGCTGGGCTTTCTCGGCCCGAATGGCGCCGGCAAATCGACGACAATGAAGATGATCACCGGTTTCGTGACGCCCGACTCGGGCAATGCGGCGATCTGCGGGCATAGCATCAATGACGATCCACTGAATGCCCGGCGCCGTATCGGCTATTTGCCGGAGGGTGCGCCCTGCTATCCGGAAATGACGCCGCGAAGCTTCCTGAAGTTCATCGCTGACATTCGAGAGTTGTCGGGCGACAAACGCAAAACCCGTCTGGACGAGGTAATTGAAAGACTGAATCTGCAGGGGGTCCTCGACCAGAGCATCGATACCCTTTCGAAAGGCTTCAAACGCCGCGTCGGTCTTGCGCAGGCTATTTTGCACGATCCCGACGTATTGATCCTCGACGAGCCGACCGACGGGCTGGACCCGAACCAGAAACATGAAGTGCGCGAACTCATATTGTCGATGTCGACGGAGAAACTCATCGTGATATCGACTCACATACTCGAGGAAGTCGAGGCCGTGTGCAGCCGCGCCATCATCATTGCGAACGGTCGCATACTTGCGGACGACACCCCGGGCGCGCTCGCTGCCCGCTCACGCTACAACAACGCTGTGAGGGTGACGCTTGCCGACGACCAGCATTTCGACGAAGTGCGAGCCGCGATTGACGGCCTCGAGCTCGTGGCCAGCACGGAATCCGACCGCGCCGGACGATCCATCATCGCCATCCCGCATGACCGAGCCGTCAGCACCGCTCTCTGGAGCGCAGTATCCGATCTCCTGGCGTCCCGGCACTGGGCCGTATCGAGCCTGCAGCTTGAAGGCGGCCGACTTGACGAGGTCTTCCGGCAGATCACCACTGGTACGACATCATGAATATCATTGCTGCGTTGTTCCGACGTGAACTGCAAAGTTATTTCGCAACGCCGGTGGCGTATGTATTCATCGTCATATTTCTCATCCTGATGGGTACGTTTACGTTCTACCTGGGCGGCTTCTACGAACGCGGACAGGCCGACCTCGGCGCCTTTTTCAACTACCACCCCTGGCTTTACCTGTTTCTGGTGCCGGCGATTTCGATGCGCCTGTGGGCAGAGGAGCGCAAGACCGGCAGCGTGGAACTGTTGATGACGCTGCCGATCACTCCATGGCAGGCAGTTCTCGGAAAATACCTGGCGGCCTGGGCGTTCACCGGTATTGCGCTGCTCCTGACCTTCCCGATCTGGCTCACGGTTAACTATCTGGGCGATCCGGACAACGGCGCCATACTCGCCGCTTACGTCGGCAGCCTCCTTATGGCTGGCGGGTTCCTGGCAATCGGCTCATGTATCTCGGCAACGACACGCAACCAGGTCATCGCATTCGTTATTACGATCGTCGTGTGTTTCGGCTTTCTGCTGTCGGGGTTCCCGATGGTTCTTGACCTGTTTTCCGGCTGGGCGCCCCAGGTAATAATCGACGGCATCGCGTCGCTGAGTTTTCTGACGCATTTCGCCAACATCAGCAAAGGCGTCATAGACCTGCGCGACCTGGTGTATTTCGGCCTGGTGATCGGCGCATTTCTGTACGCCAATACAATAGTTTTGCAATGGAAGCAGGCTGACTGAAATGGGCAAGTCGAAATGAGCACATCCGTACAACGTCGTCTCAGTTCAGGCAGCCTTGTACTGCTCGCCCTGGCATTCATCGCCGCGGTAATCATCAGCAACCAGCTTTTCAGCGGCTGGCGCATCGACCTTACCGAGAACAAACTCTATACCCTCTCGGACGGGACCAAACGCATCCTGCAGAATATTGACGAGCCCATCAATCTGCATTTCTACTTCTCCGACAGAGCCACCGAGAGCCTGCCGTCGTTACGTGCTTACGCGAATCGCGTGCGGGAAATGCTGGAGGAATTCGCAGATCGCTCGGACGGCAAGATCAGGCTTCGCGTCATTGACCCGCTGCCGTTCTCGGAAGATGAGGATCGAGCGGCTCAGTTCGACCTGCAGGGTATCCGGCTGGCTGCCACGCCTGACCCGATCTACCTTGGTCTCGCCGGCACCAACAGCGTCGGCGACGAGTCCACGATCGCGTTCTTCCAGCCGGACAAGGAAGAGTTTCTCGAATACGACATTGCGAAACTGGTCAGCACACTGGCGCAACCCGGGCGCACCGCCATCGGCTTGCTGTCCGGCGCTCGCATGAGCGGCGACTTCGACCCGCAAACGCAGCAGATGCTGCCACCGTGGGTGATTTACCAGCAAGCGCAGCAACTCTTCGATCTGCGCAACCTCGGACCGGATATTACGCAAATCGGCGACGACATCGGACTGCTGTGGATCGTGCAGCCGAAGGATTTGCCGGACGAAACCGTTTACGCAATCGACCAGTACCTCCTTGGAGGCGGCAAAGCCCTGATCTTCGTCGATCCACTGGCGGAAGCCGATGCCATGGCATTGCAAGGCATGCCGCCGGGAATGCCTCCCCAAGGCCAGGGTTCCGACCTGCCAATGCTGTTCCCGGCATGGGGGATAGAATTCTCGTCTACCGAAGTCATCGGCGACGCGGGGCTGGCACTCCAGGTTGCGGCAGGACCGAACCGCCGCCCGACCCGCCACCTGGGTCTTCTCGGCGTCACTCGATCCGAACTGAACCAGGACGACATCACTACGGCCGACCTGGAATCAATCAATATCGGGACGGCAGGTTCCCTGAGAATGTCCGGTGACGGCGGGCTGACTTTCGAACCTCTCATTACGTCGAGTGAAAGGGCGGGTTTGCTGCCGGTCTCGCGCTTCAGCTTTCTGCCCGATCCCGCGACGCTGCTGGACAGCTTTTCGCCTGGTGAGGAACGACTCATCATCGCGGGTCGCCTGAGTGGATCGCTGCGCTCTGCTTTCCCCGACGGGCCGCCAGGCTCCGCAACAGATCAGGACGAAGACAGCGCCACGCAGGAGGATGAGCGTGTCCACCTGATTGAATCAAGCGACGATGCGAACATCATTATCGTTGCCGATGTCGACCTGCTGAGTGACCGCATGTGGGTACAAACCC
>CAYVLL010000209.1:0-3710 GCA_964452235.1 uncultured Woeseiaceae bacterium | reverse complement strand
AGGCTGAAAGCCTTTGCCGGCACGTCGCCATCATCGATGGCGGTACCATTATCGAAAACGCGCGCATGAGCACCGTACTCCGCAAGTTGCAGCGCGAGGTTTTCGTCCTCACAGTGCGCGAGCCGCTCGGACAAGCGCCGGTACTGCGAGGTTTTGAAACCAGGCTGCGCGCCGACGGCGACCTCGAAGTTGCTGTCGATAGCCAGCACGACCTGAATGGACTGTTCGAACTACTCAATGCGCGCGGAATCCGGATCCTGAGCCTGCGCAACAAGGCCAACCGGCTCGAGGAGCTCTTTATGGGGCTGGTCGAGAACAAGCAGCCAGCCGTAGGCGACACGCCGCCCATCACGGCGGACAACCCATGAACCTGTCCGTCAACTGGGTTGCGTTCAAGACCCTGATCGCGAAAGAGTTCATTCGCGTCATTCGTATCTGGGTACAAACTATTGTGCCGCCGGCGATCACGATGACGCTTTACTTCATCATTTTCGGTAACCTGATCGGGCGGCGAATCGGCACCATGGACGGTTTCGACTACATGCAATACATCGCGCCGGGCCTGATCATGATGGCGGTCATCACCAATTCCTACGGCAATGTCGTCTCGTCGTTCTTTGGCGCAAAGTTCGGCCGGCACATCGAGGAAATGCTGGTTTCGCCTATGTCGAACGCTACGATCATCATCGGTCATGTCGCCGGCGGTGTTGTTCGCGGCCTGCTGGTCGGGCTCATGGTCACGCTGATCGCACTGGCCTTTACCCGCTTGCACGTCGAGCATCCGCTCATAACGGTTTCGATGGTCGTTTTGTCGTCCATTGTCTTTTCGCTGGCCGGCTTTATCAATGCAATATTCGCCAGGAAATTCGACGATATTTCAATCATCCCGACCTTTGTACTGACACCGCTGACCTATCTCGGCGGTGTTTTCTATTCGATATCGCTGCTGCCGGAATTTTGGCAGAAGGTGTCGCTCGCGAATCCGATTCTCTATATGGTGAATGCGTTTCGTTACGGCATCCTCGGCACTTCGGATATCGACATACGGCACGCCTATCTGATCGTCATACTGTTCATGGCAGGGCTTTTCTCGGTAGCCCTTGCATTGATGAACAAAGGCGTCGGCATCCGGGAGTGAGGCAGGGCTCGGTTTATGTGTGGTCGATTTGCATTCTATTCCCCGACTGAAGCAACGGCGGCGCTGTTTGGTTTCAAAAGTACCATCGGGTTTGATGCGCGCTACAACATTGCGCCAACCCAGGACATTGCTGCCGGTCGGCAAAACGCGAACGGTGAGCGCGAGGTTTCGTTATTGCGCTGGGGGCTCGTACCCTTCTGGGCAAAGGACCCGGCGATCGGCAACCGGATGATCAATGCCCGGGCCGAAACCGTGGCCGAGAAGCCATCCTTCCGTGCTGCATACGCGAAGCGCCGTTGTCTTGTGTTTGCGGACGGTTTTTACGAGTGGCGTACCGAGGCATCCGGCAAAACGCCTTACTTCGTTTCATTGGCAAGCGGCGAGCCGTTCGCTTTTGCCGGGTTGTGGGAGTCCTGGAAGAATCGCGAAACCGGCGAGTCATTGCATACCTCGACAATCATCACGACGGCTGCGAACGACTTCATGGCTGCGATACACCACCGCATGCCGGTCGTTCTGGACCCTGCCGCCGCAGAGCGCTGGCTCTCGGGCGACGACGCGCTACTCGCCGACATAACGGCGAATGCCCCGCGGTTTCGTGCATGGCCGGTAAGCCGTCGCGTCAACTCGGCTGCGAACCAGGGGTCGGACCTCATCGAGCCGGCCGGTGATATCGTGGCCTGAGACTGCTTTTTCCCTCCTCTAACCGGCGGGAATCGCGACGTCGTTCTGAAATTCCTCAGGCGAGCGATTGGTCTGTACCGCGACGACCAGTGTCCCGGGTCCGCCATGCACGCCAAATGCCGAGCCCAGGTCAGTAATGCCCGAAGTAACGACATTGCCGAGCGCATCACGCAGGAGCCGGTCCAGGATACTGGCATCTTCCTCACACATCGCATGACCGATCGCGACACGCAGAGGCGCATCGCGCGCGCAACGGGCAGCAATATGCCGGGTGAACTTCCGCAGCCGCTGACCGCGCCCGAGAAGTATGCCGCGGGCTGAAATACGACCATCGCGTTCCGTGCGCAATACCGGCGTGATGCGAAAGAGGTCGGCCAGCCATTTGCGGGAGGCGGGGACCCGCCCGCCGCGCACGGCGTACCGAAGATCCTTCACCAACGCAAAAGTGTGCGTCTCTGCCTTTAAGCTGTCGAGCGCGGTGAGCGTCGTTGCGGCATCCATTCCCGCCGCGGCGCATTCAGCGGCAAACTCGACAATAAGGCCCTGGCCGACTGACGCGTTCAGGGAATCGACCACATGCAGGCGCCCTGTCGCGTCGACCCGGCTGGCTGCGGACCGCGCTGCCTGCCAGGTCCCGCTGACTTTTGCGGTGAGGTTGATGGAGATTACGTCCGGGTAATGACTGGCGAGATACTGGTATTGACGGCGGAAATCGCCGGGCGACGGCTGCGACGTTGTTGGATGGTGCGGGTTGGCGTCGAGTTCACGAAAAAACTCGCGAGTGGTAATACTGACCTTGTCCAGGTAGCCGCGGTCGCCGAACTGTATGCGAACCGGCACCATGTGAATATCGAGCCTGTCCATGGCTTCGTCCGGGATATCCGCAGCCGAATCCGTTATTACTGCGAAACGAGCTCCGGCGCCGTGAGTGCTGTGTTGCTGGCGTACTAGATCGTCCGCTTTCTCGGCGCTCAACTCTCCAAAGCGGCGCGCAACAGCGAACACCTGTTCCGGTACGTTCGCATGTATGTGGACGCGAGCCTTGCGTTTGGTCCCGGCAATTACCAGCGAGGTGCCGAGCTCGTCCAGCGCCTCGCGCAACTTCCGACGATCGATCTCCTTGTCCTGAACAAGGCACTCGATGCAGAACCGGTAGTCAAGCGCCGCGTCCGCACCCGCTGTCCCGATGAAGCCGTGCGCATCTTGCCCGGCAAGGGTCGCTGGAGCCTCAGTTACGAGTCCATGGAGCAGGTAGTCCGCCATGCCCTCGACAAGTTCGACAAAACCCTTGGCTCCCGCATCGACGACGCCGGCTTTGCGCAGGACTTCCAGTTGCCACTCGGTCTCCTCGAGCGCACGCGAGGCTGAGGCAACGGCGTCCGGAAGCACGGCTGGCAATCCTGGTTCCGACGCCGCACCGGTGTGCTGATCGAGCTCGCGGGCAAATGCAGAGATTACCGACAATATTGTCCCTTCCTGGGGGTCCGACAGCGCGTCGCGCGCGTACTCGCAGCCGGCCGCAACGGCGCGGGCAAAGGAATTCAGGCTGAAATGCGGCAAATCGGCGGCCGCGTCGCTCATACCCTGGAAAAACTGCGCCATGATGGCGCCGGAATTGCCGCGTGCACCGTCGAGCAAACCATCCGCGACCGCTGCCAGCAGGGACCCCATGTGTCCCGCGCCGGGGTTAGCCAGCACCGGCAGGGCTGATCCCAGTGTCAGGCTTAGATTAGTGCCGGTGTCGCCGTCAGCGACAGGAAACACGTTAATGCGATTTAGGTCGGCCTGCCCGGCGATAACGCGATAAATTCCGGATTGCAAAGCCAGCGCAAACTCACCGGCGTCGATAGCATCGCTCATGAACTGCAGCACACATAAATTGGGGACA
>CAYVLL010000208.1:0-3759 GCA_964452235.1 uncultured Woeseiaceae bacterium | reverse complement strand
GGATTCATCATCTCTTCAATGTGGTGACGGCCGATGCAGGAACGCCACACGCAGTACTCGTGCGCGCCGGGCAGCCGCTCGACGGCGTGGCATTGATGAAACGCCGCCGAGGTCGGTCTGCGACAATGAAATCGTTGCTCTCGGGACCGGGCTCGCTCGCCAAAGCCCTCGGTATCACCACCCGCCTTACCGGCAGCAGCCTCACCGGCGACAGGATCTGGATAGAGGACCACGACATCGATGTCCTACCTTCGACGATCAGGACCGGCCCTCGGATCGGCGTTGACTACGCAGGCGAAGACGCAAAACTGCCGCACCGATTCGTCGTCCCAGCCGACTCGCTGTCGCTTCTATAAGTAGGACTACAAATTGACAGCCCGACCGCCTCCGCTTAGACTCAGTCCAGTTTAGACCAATTCTAAAGCCCGTCACGGGCCAAGAGACTTGGGGGAACAAGTGACGCAGCGATCGACCGCAGCTATGTGGCCGGCAGCCCTTATCGCCGCAGCTCTGGCGATGGGTGCCGCGCACGCGACCCCGCCGGACGATGCGGCCTCGATGTCGCCGGTCGAATCGGCCGTCCCCCAGTCCCTGCTGCTCAAATTCCTCGCCGACAAAGCCACGTTCACGCTGATCGACGCCCGCAGTCCCGAGGAGTACGCGACAAGCCACATTGACGGCGCCGTCAACATACCCCACGACCAACTCGCCGATTTCGACCAAAAATTGCCAGCGTCACTGGACGACCCGGTGGTTGTTTATTGTCGAACCGGAAAGCGCGCCGGGCAACTTCAGTCGCAGCTCACGCAACTCGGCTACACCGATGTCCGCGTCCTGCAACCGGAACAGATTTTCACGAGCGGCAGCATGATGGTATTCAACTGTGGAGTACCGGAAAAACAATCCCTGATCGCGAACAAAGCTACGACCGCTGATGCGCGGGAGGAGGAAAATCCACGATGAAAACGATCCACATAGCGATAGTGGGCAGCCTGCTGATGGGTGCGACGACCCTCGCTCAAAATCCCCACGCAGAAATTCCGTTGGGACTGCCCGAGGTGCCGATCCCCGAGAACAACCCGCAAAACGCAGAGAAGATCGCGCTCGGCGAGAAACTCTTCGACGACGAGCGCTTCAGCTCGACCGGCGATGTCAGTTGTGCGACCTGTCACGACAAGGAGAAAGCATTCACCGACAGTCCGCTGGTTACGTCGGAAGGCATCCGCAAGCTGACCGGCACGCGCAACGGGCCTACTGTGGTCAATTCCGCCTACTACGAAACACTGTTCTGGGACGGTCGCTCGCCAA
Organism: uncultured Woeseiaceae bacterium; assembly: GCA_964452235.1. GTDB lineage: Bacteria > Pseudomonadota > Gammaproteobacteria > Steroidobacterales > Woeseiaceae > IDS-8. Next base: position 2,451 of record CAYVLL010000208.1, on the reverse strand, counting down.
GCCTAGAGGACCAGGCGCTGCATCCGTTCGTCAACCCAATTGAAATGGGTCTGCCGGATCACGAGCCGATACTTGCGACTATTCGCGATGACCGCGAGTACGTAAAAGCGTTCCGAGACGTGTTCGATGTGCGCGCAAATAACATCACCATGGAACATGTCACCATGGCAATCGCGGCCTTCGAACGCACGCTAATCAGCGGCGACTCACCGTGGGATCGCTGGTATTTCGGTGGTGAGAAAGATGCGATTTCGGAATCGGCGAAACGCGGTTTCGACGTGTTCCTGCGCGACGGCCGTTGCGTTTCCTGTCACATGATCGAACAGGATTTCGCGACCTTCACCGACAACCAGTTTCACAATATTGGCGTCGGCATCAATGCAATGCAGGACCGGGTGCCTCAGCTGGCGGCGGCATTCATGAAGGCGAAGCAAGAGGGTGTCGATGTTGACGTTGCGGTGTTGACAGATCCAGACGCCTCGGATTTAGGGCGATTCGCCGTGGACGATCAGCTCGATTCGATGGGCGCATTCAAGACTTCGACGTTGCGCAACATCGCCGTCACTGCGCCGTTCATGCATGACGGCAGTATCGCGACGCTTCGTGAGGTCGTCGAACACTACAACAACGGCGGTGCAACGACTCCGGAAGAGAAGGTCAATCCGTTTCTTGCCGGCGGCATTCGGCCGCTGGACCTAACGGACGAGCAGATGGATGACCTGGTTGCGTTTATGGAGGCACTGACCAGCCCGCAATTCGCCGAACTGGCCGCGACACAGACGACAGCCAGCAACTCGGGAGGTGACCAATGAAGAACCGAAGAGATTTCCTCAAGGCAACGACCACCGGCCTTATCGCTGGCATGTTGCCGGTGAGCCTGATCAGGCTCGCCTCGGGACAGGATAGCGGACCGGACTTCACATTTGCTTACATTTCCGATTCGCATATCCAGCAGATCAAGGGCAACAATTTCGTGCGCAATTGGGATCAGGGCCTGAAGCGCGCGGTCGCCGAGGCGAATCTCTTGTTGCCGAAGCCGGATTTCGTCGTGTTCGGTGGCGATCTGGCGCAGCTCGGCAATAAACCCGAACTCGATCACGGTGCATCGATGCTAGCGGGACTGAATTACGACAAGGTCTACGCGGTCATGGGTGAGCACGACTACTACCTCGATCTGGGCGAATATTGGAGCGAGTTGTACGGCGAGCATTACTACAGCTGGGATCACAAAGGTGTGCATTTCGTCACGCTCAACAGCATCCTTACTTACGATGAGTGGACCTTCGATCGCTGGGAAACTCCGGAGCGTCGCATGAATGAGATGGCGGGACTGGATAATCCCAACGGCTCGCCCTTCATGGTTGGCAAGAAACAACTCGACTGGCTTAAGAAAGATCTAGCGGAAGTAAAAAAGGACACGCCGATCGTAGTGTTTTCGCACTCACCATTGCAGAAGATTTTCAAGAACTGGAATTTCTGGACAGAGGACGCGGAAGCTGTGCAGAAACTCCTGGAGCCGTTCGACAAGGTCAATGTGATTTACGGTCATGTGCACCAGATCCAGTACAACCAGATCGGTAATATCGCGTTTACATCCGTGATGTCGACGGCGTGGCCATGGCCGTATCCGGAGAGCTATGCGCTGGCGCAAAGTCATCTGCCGATTCTCACTGTGCCGATGAATCGGGCCGATCCGTTTAACGAACGCGATGCTACCGGTTGGCAATTCATGAACATGCATACGGGCCGTGTAGATCTGGCATTTCACCTGTACGACAACACGAACCGCACGGTGGCCTGGAACGAAGAGAAGGGGCATCCGCAGGATACGATTTATAGCGATCCGGACAATCGTACGCTGCCGCAGTCGCACTTCTAGGAGGCTAGAGTAATGAAAAAGATTTTCACTATTGCACTTCTTGCATGCGCGGCCGGACCACTGGTGGCGGACGAGTTCACCGAGACTGACGTGGAACGCTGGCAACAGCACTTTGAGACAGTGGCTGACCAAGGCCGCGCATTGTGGACTGACCCGGAGCTCGGCAGCAACGCTGTCGCCTGCGCACAATGTCATCCGAATGCGGCTAATACGCATCCGGAAACCTATCCGAAGTTTCAGAAACAGCTTGGGCGTGTGGCGGAACTGTGGGAGATGATCAACTGGTGTATCCGCAATCCGCTGGAGGGTGAGGACCTCGCAGCCGACGATCCGAAGATGATCGCAATGCAGGCGTATATTCACCGCGAGCGCAAAGGCGTACCGCTGGCACCCGGCAAGCACTGACGTTGGAGCGCGCCTTGCGCTCGAACAGGAAAGCGCCGGACCCAGAGACTTTTCGCGGCGATGTCTATCACCGGACAGTTAAGCGCGCCGCTTCATCCCATGACAGGGCCAACCAGTTTGACAGGATCAGGCGCTCCGCCTAGTCTTCTGTCCGTCGCGCGATCGCA
>CAYVLL010000207.1:0-3765 GCA_964452235.1 uncultured Woeseiaceae bacterium | reverse complement strand
GTCGAGGGCTGGATTCAACATGACCGGCGCTTCTCCATTACCGACATGCGTCCTGTCCTAGCTGTCACGCCACCAGTCGATAAATTCGTCCAGTTCGATGGAGCCGTCGTTGTCGGTGTCGATTTCCTCGAAGCCGACCCGGGCTTCGTCCGGTTTCATACCTGCTTCCAGTGCATCCAGCATAGCGACGAATTCCGTGAAGCCCAGGCGACCATCGTTATTCGCATCGTTGTAGCGAAAGGTTTCTTCGAGCTCCTCGTACTCTTCCTCTGTCAGGGGCATTGGCTGATCCTTGTTCGACAGTTCGCAAGAAGACTATGATCGCTCAAACGGTCGAGTTTACAAAGCGCCGCCGGCCCTGGTCTGCCCTATCGAGGCGCTGTGCCGCCAAAGCTCAGGCGAACACCCGCATAGTAGGTGGTCAGCTCGTCTCCGGCATCAAAGCCGAGGGTCAGTCCCAGGCTCTGCGTGATCTCGAACATGCCTTCACCGACGAGGCTGACCTGGTCAGCACCTTCGATGTCGGTGTAGCGAATTGCTGCGAGGGCTTCCAGCCGCGGCAGCAGTTGCGAGCGCAAGCCGGCATCGGCAAACCAGCCATCGGATGTATCGTCGTTCAGGTCGCCCAGATCCGGATCGCTGGATCCGCCCAGATTGAAATCACCGATGTCGATATCGGTATAGGCACCTCTGATAACAATGTCGGTTGCCGAGAGAATCGGCAGGCGATAACCCAGGCCAACGTTGAGACGATGGATATCCTGGTTCTGCGGAATGATGCCGGTGCCGGAATCAAATGTGAAATCTGCTTCTGTTTGCGAGTAATCAGCGAACACAAAAAAGTGCGTGGAGAGCGCCAGTGAACCGCGCACACCGAATCCGGTGCCATCGTTGATATCGTCGATGAGGTCGGCATCCTCATTAAACCCGTCGATGTCGAGGCTGATAAAGTCAGCTTCGATATATGAGTAGCTGAGATCCTGTGCCACAGCGGCAAGCGGCACCAGAAAGGATAACGTTGCGATTGCGATTATTTTGTACATCGATGTCTCCATAGCAAAAGTGTGAACCGTCCAATGACGGATGCATCCACTATGCAATCGCCATGCCACGCAGGATCGCGCCCGTGGGAGTACGCTCTGCATGGCGTGCGGAGGGCTTTTCGGCAGAATATGCAGAGGCTTGAAAGAAAGTCAGAGACTGGATGCGTGATGTCGTAACGGAGCGACATCGTCATTCACAGCAGTCTGTGCCGGCGGTAGCCCTTGAAGTGCGTCGAGGCTTCCAATAGGCTTTGGGGGCGTATTTTTGTATCGCCCGATCTCATGTCCAACGAACCATCAGTCGGCAAACAGCCAAAGTTGCTGCCCGAACGAGTCGACCACCTCGTGATTGCAACCCCGGACCTCGAGCTTGGCGTTCGTTTTGTGCAGGAGCACTTCGGAGTAGATCCGACCCCCGGGGGCAGCCATCCGGTATACGGCACCCGGAACGCACTGGTCGGCCTCGGTGAACACTGCTACCTGGAAATCATCGGGCCGGATCCGGAAATTCTGAGTAGCGATGAAGTGAAAGTGTTCGGTATCCACGAGAGGCGTCAGCCGAGTCTGGTTACCTGGGCTGTTCGGGGAGAGGACCTCGAAGACTTTGTAGAAGCGGCGCGAAGTGAATTGATCGACCTCGGAGCGGTCGCTGTGGGAAACCGGCGGCAAGCCGACGGACGAGAGCTCATCTGGAAGTTCACGGATCCGCTTGCGGCGCGCATGGGTGGCGTGCTGCCGATTCTTATCGACTGGGGCGATAGCCCGCACCCGGCCACCTCTCTGTCAGGTGACTGCGAACTGCTCGACTTTGGTTTGCAGCATCCGCATGCCGGCGAAGTACAAAAACGCCTCAACTTCCTCGGGCTTGACGTCAGGGTAGAACCGGCGGCGGAGCCCCGGGTTGTGGCGCGCATTCGCACGCCGAACGGTGATATCGATATTTAGCAGGTCATTCGCACGCGTTGCGGGTTTGTAATCGCCCGTGATACGGGCTCCTACCGGGGTTGATCGCCCGTGATACGGGCTCCTACATGCACCTTTAGGAGCCCGTATCACGGGCGATTACGAGCGTAAAAAGCTCGTGCCGTACTCCATCGGCGACAGGTCAAAATGCGCGGCCAGCGTCTGCCCGATGTCGGCAAAGGTCTCGCGCTTGCCGATGGACCCGGCCGGCAAACCGGCGCCGTATGCGAGCACGGGTATATGCTCGCGCGTGTGATCGGAGCCGGGCCACGACGGGTCGCATCCGTGATCGGCGCAAAGAATGAGCAGGTCGTCCTCCTGCAGTTTCTCGAGCAACTCCGGCAATCGGCCATCGAAATATTCGAGCGCATCGGCGTAGCCGTCAATGTCGCGCCGATGGCCGTAGAGCATGTCGAAGTCGACGAAGTTGGTGAATATGATGGCGCGATCCGGCGCGGTTCGCATTGCCTCGAGTGTCGCATCGAACAAAGCCGCGTTTCCTGTCGCCTTGATCTTTTGCGTGATCCCCTGGTGCGCATAGATATCAGAGATCTTGCCGATCGAGATGACTTCACCACCGGCGCCGGCCAGTTTGTCGAGCACCGTTGGCGCCGGCGGAGGTGTGGTGAGATCACGACGATTGCCGGTGCGCTGGAAACTGCTGCTATCGGCACCGACAAATGGCCGTGCGATAACTCGCCCGATGTTGTACTCGTCAACCAGCTTGCGGGCGATCCCGCTGAGTTCGTAAAGTCGCTCGAGCCCGAAGGTTTCCTCGTGACAGGCAATCTGGAAAACGCTGTCGGCTGACGTATAGACTATCGGCTTGCCACTCTCCATATGCTCTTCGCCGAGCTTTTCAATTATCACGGTGCCGGAGGAATGGCAATTACCCAGCACACCGGGTAAATCGGCCTGCTCGATCAGCGCATCAAGCAGCGCTTTCGGAAACGTGTCGGTCTTGCGAGTGAAGTAGCCCCATTCGAACAATACCGGAACGCCGGCCAGCTCCCAGTGCCCGCTTGGCGTGTCCTTGCCGCTCGAAAGCTCGGCAGCGAATCCGTAGGTACCGACTACCTCGACGGGCGCCTCGCAACCCGCCGGAAATTGACCGGCACTGTCCTTCGCCGCGTGCAAAAGCCCGAGCCGGGCAAGATTCGGCAGGTGCAGGGGACGATCCGTGACGGTCTGGCGGTGCTTCGCGATACTGCCCAGCGTATTTGCGCCGACATCGCCGAAGCGATCGGCGTCATCGGTGGCGCCGATACCAAAGGAATCCAGCATCAGGATAACTGCTCGGGTCATGCGCTTTCCTTGAGATACTGCGGCCGACGGGCCACTTCACTGCAGCGAGAAGATCAATCCCGCCAGTGCGGCGCTCATCAGGTTCGCCAGTGTACCTCCTATGACCGCTTTGAGGCCAAGACGTGCGATGTCGCGGCGGCGGCTCGGCACAATGCTGCCAAGGCCGCCGAGCAGTATGGCGATTGAAGACAGGTTAGCGAAGCCACATAACGCGAAGGTCACGATGACCTGGGTTTCGGGCGCTAGCGCCTCCTTGACCTGGACGAAACTCGCGTACGCGTAGAATTCGTTGATAACCAGTTTCTGGCCGATCAGGCTGCCGGCCTGTACCGCGTCGACCCACGGCACGCCAAGCAGGAACGCGACGGGCGCGAACACTTTCCCAAGCAGGAACTGTAACGTCAGGTCCTCGACTCCGAACCACGAACCGATTCCCGACATCAAGCCGTTCAAC
>CAYVLL010000206.1:0-3838 GCA_964452235.1 uncultured Woeseiaceae bacterium | reverse complement strand
GGGTCTATTGTAGGCTGGACCTGAGCAAACCGGTTTAACTATATATCAACAAAAAACTAAATAAAACGTGAGCGTGGTCACGATGCCGCGATGCGTATGGTACGGCCGGCATCCTCCCGGATTCCGTGAACTGGTTGGCGCTTGCGAAGAGATTACTCCGTTTCGCAGCAAAATCCCCCCGACGGCGCCCAATGACTGGCTTGTTCTTGTATTTCCGGGGCCCCCGCTCCGCGCCTCCCCCTGGCGGTGCCCCGGATCATGCGGTGCCGTCGCCCCGTATAATTGCAGGTTTCGGGCCTCCTGCACAGTTGCAGGTTTCGGCCGGCAGGGCCTCAAGCCGTTGCAGTTTGGCGCAAACGCTGGCTATCATGCTCCGACAGCCGCACGGCCCGCGATTACTGGCGTCCGCGGGTCGGCGAACCAATCTCCTGCAGGCAGTCACATAGACTGCAACCGGCGAGGTTCCGCCTGCCACCCGTGAATCGAGGGTCTGCGCCTGATCTGTCCTGGACGACTTTGAACGCAACTTCCAAAGAAACCCGCGGAGCCCAAGCCCATGGCCGCCCGCGTCGTTATGCCAGTTGGCTTGTGCTCCTGGCCGGCCTTTCTGCGTTCGGTGGCCTGGCGGTTACGGCGGCCGTAATCGGTGCCTATTATTATGTAGAGCCTGGTTTACCCGATGCCGCAACCATTCGCGAGATCCCCCTGCAGATACCGCTGCGGATCTACAGCCGGGACGGCCGCCTGATCGAGGAGATCGGGGAGCGCCGCCGCATACTGGTCAGTTTCCAGCAGTTGCCCCCGTATGTGGTGGATGCATTTGTAGCTGCTGAAGATCGGCGCTTCTTCGTGCATCGCGGCATCGACTATCGCGGCATACTGCGCGCCGGCTTCGGCCTGATGCGCACCGGCTCCATCAGCGAGAGTGGCGGCGGCAGCACCATTACACAGCAGCTCGCGCGGGATTACTTCCTGACCCGTGAGCGCTTGTTCAGCCGCAAGATCCGCGAAGCCTTTCTGGCCTGGCGAATAGAACAGCGCTTCAGCAAAGAGGAGATCATGGCGCTGTTCGTCAACAAGATGTTCTTCGGGCAACGCGCCTATGGCGTCGCTGCGGCCGCACAGGTCTACTACGGCAAACCACTAGCGGAAATCAACGTTGCCGAGGCGGCTACGCTGGCGGGCGTGTTGCCGGCGCCGTCGGAGTACAACCCGGTTCGCAGCCCGACCAATTCGCTCATGCGGCGCTCGTATGTGCTCGGGCGCATGCGCGATCTCGATATGATCGACCATCAGGTTTTCGAGGAGGCGATGGCCTACCCGCTCGAGTCTCGTCTCTACGGCACTGCGAACGAACTATCCGCCCCCTACGTCGCCGAGATGGTTCGACGGGAAATGCTCGAGCGCTACGGCGAGCAGATCTATAGCTCCGGCTACAAAGTCGTTACGTCCCTCGACTCCCGGCTGCAGGCGTCAGCAACCTATGCATTGCGCAATGGCCTGCAGGAATTCAGCCGCCGCCGCGGTTACCACGGTCCGATTGCGCGGCTCGCGGTCGATGCGTCGATACTGCAACAGCCTTACGCGGACTGGCCCGAGGAGCTGCGGCTGCGGCTGGCCGAATACGGCAATCCGGGCCAATTGTCGGTGGGCCTCGTAACCGCACTCGGGGACGACGACAGCGCAAGCGTGGTTTTGCAGGACGGCAATGACATTTCGTTGCCCTGGCGCATGATTCGCTGGGCACGACCGTTCATCGACGCGGAAACGGCTGGTCCGTTTCCCAAGAATGTCGCTGATGTGCTGGGCCCGGGCGACGTCATCTACGTGATGCCGGTTCAGGCAGGCGGCTGGGCGCTCGCGCAGTTGCCCGTGGCTCAGGCGGCCGTCGTCTCCCTCGATCCGGCTGACGGCGCGATTACGAGTCTTGTGGGCGGCTATGATTTCTCGCTCAGCAAATTCAATCGAGTTACGCAGTCGGCGCGGCAACCCGGGTCATCGTTCAAGCCGTTCCTTTATTCTGCGGCGCTTGAACACGGGAATACGCCAGCGACCGTCGTTCTCGATGCGCCGGTCGTCATCGACTCGGCCGAACTCGAGGCCGTATGGCGGCCTATCAATTACAGTGGCCGCTTCTACGGCGCGCAGCGAATGCGGGAAGCCCTGGTACGCTCGATGAACCTGGCATCCGTGCGACTGCTGCTCTACAACACAGGAGTCGGTAACGCCGTTCGTCATCTCTACGGTTTCGGCTTTGCGGACGCCGCATTGCCACGCAACGGATCGCTGGCGCTCGGCGGCGGCAGCGCCTCGCCTCTGGACATGGCGCAGGCCTTTGCCACTTTTGCCAACGGCGGCTTCGCCGTAAAGCCCTATGTCATCGATTCGATAAGCGGCCCGGACGACGAGATGCTCTACCGTGCAGAACCGCTCGTCGTCTGCCCGGAATGCGAAACGGGCGACCAGGACATCGTCGATTTGCGTGCCGAGCTGCGTCCCGACGGTGTGCCCGATGCGGAATCCGATGTCCTTGCAACCCGGCCCTTTCCCACCACCGACGGCATGACCCTGGAACAAATGGCCGACGTCGCCGAAACCTATCGACCCGACGCGAGCGTCGCCCCCGAAATGTATCGCAATGTCCGCGCGGCGCCGCGCGTCATCTCTGCGCAGAATGCCTATCTCATCCAGGACATGATGCGGGAAGTGATCACCCGCGGCACGGGACGTCGTGCGACCCAGCTGGGCCGCGATGACCTGTCCGGCAAGACCGGTACGTCCAACGACCGTCGGGACGCATGGTTCGGCGGATTCAACAGCCGCCTCTCGTCGGTGGTCTGGGTAGGCTATGACGACTACCAGCCGCTCGGACCCGGCGAAGAAGGTTCCAGAACCGCACTGCCCTTGTGGATGGAGTTCATACGCAGCGCCTTGCGCGGCGTGCCGTCCAGTGCAATGCCGATGCCGGAGGGCGTCGTGACGGTACGCATCAACAAGCGGACCGGCTGTCCGGCCAGGGCGGCCGATCCTTACGAAGACGTGATGTTCGAAATTTTCGCGGAAGGCGCCTTGCCTGAATGCGAGGTGCAGGACGATCAGGTTGACATCTTCAACCAACCCACTGACGACAGCAGACGGGAAGAACCAATTTTCTGAAAGGGGCCCGCGCATGCGCAAGAAAGCGACAATGGGCATGGATCGCGCCCGGCAGGTGCTGGCGCAGGAGGCCGCGCGAATCATCGTCGAGCAAGGCATACGCGACTACCGGGTGGCCAAAACCAAAGCCGCCGACCGTCTCGGCATGCGCGCACGTGGCGCGTTGCCCGGCAACAGCGAAATCGAACAGGCACTCGGCGAGCACCTGCAACTCTTCGGCCGCGAGTCACACACAGACCTGCTACGTGTCCTGCGTTACGCCGCCCTGTCAGCGATGCAGCTCCTTGCCCCCTTTACGCCCCGGCTGGTCGGCCCCGTCCTGAATGGAACTGCCGCCGCAAACTGCGTCGTCAACCTGCACGTCTTCTCCGACGACCTCGAGACCGTGGCGCTCACTCTGGACAGCCACCGCGTCCCCTACCGCCTCTTCGAAACCCGCCTGAAAAGTCGCCGCAATCGGTCCGAGTCCTTCGCCGGACTGCGCTTCATGCACAAAGATTCGGCCGTAGAAGCAACCGTATTCCCGGTCGACGGCGTGCGCCAGGCCCCGATCAGCCCGATCGACGGCAAGCCCATGCAACGCGCCGACGAACGCACACTGCGCAACCTGCTCGACGGTGAGATCCCGCAAAGCTGACGCGAAAAGAGGGACAAAAGAGGGACAGTGACCATTTACTCGCGA
>CAYVLL010000205.1:0-3840 GCA_964452235.1 uncultured Woeseiaceae bacterium | reverse complement strand
CCGAGCTCGCGGACGGCAATATCGTCTGCATCTTTCCGGAAGGCGGCATTACGCGCGACGGCTGCATCCAGCGCTTTCGGCCGGGTGTCGAGGCGATCATCAGGCGCCGGCCTGTGCCGGTTGTCCCAATGGCACTTTGCGGGTTGTGGGGCAGCTGGTTCAGCCGCAGCAAGGCCGGTTCATTGCGCCTCTTACCCGGACGGCTCTTCGCCCGCGTCGGCGTACGCACCGGCGAGCCTGTACCGCCCGGAGAAGCCACTGCAGAACGACTGGAACTGCTCGTGCGAACTCTGCGCGGTGACGATCGCTGAGATTAGGGCAAGGGCACCTGCGGTAGCGTCGCGGCAGTCTTTCCCAGTTTGACGCGCCATTCTTCCAGCAGCTGATCGTGAGCGCCGAACACAGTTGGTCCGGTATTCAAGGTGAAGTCGACCACTGCGAGTTCGGCGAATCCCGCGTCACGCGTCAACAGCATGACACGATTGCCCAGCGGATCCGCGCTTCTCACACCTGTGTCTCCGGTCTCTGCCTGCTCGAACGTGGTGTCGAAGACCAGTGTTGAGCCGCTCATCGGCTTTGGCGCGCGCAGCGAGTCGAGCCAGGTGAGACCCGTCATGGATACACTGGCGCGATGAATCCAGCCTGCCGTGTGAAAGAGCACGCGTGATTCACCCGGACTGAAAACCACATACCGCGCCATGTCAGGAAGTTGCAGCTCGGCGGCACCGATTCTGCCATTCTGCAAATTGAGCAGGCGCGCCGTGTTCGCCGCATCGACCAACACCAGCCTCTGCCCTTGCGGAGACACCGCCAAGCGGCTGAGCGGCGCGTTCCCGGCCCAGACGTTGCGTAGATTCCAGCTACCGGCACGATCGGTGGCAAGAACCCGTAACATACCGCTTTCCCCACCCAGGTAGACACGATCTTCATCGGCGAACGCGATGTCCGAGTGTGTCTCGCCGAGTTCGCTGTCGACCAGCACCTCGCCGGTATCGACGCGCATGATCCAGATTCGGCGACTGCCGAGGACGGCGAGCAGGTCTGTGGATGGCGAAAACTGCATGCGAACGACGGTGCTGCCCATACCGCCGGCGCTGAACGGCCGTGGCAAGCCGCTGGACGCATCCCAGATACGTACCGTTCCCGTTGCACCGGCACTGGCGACGAGTGCGCCGTCATTGCTGAAGGCAAGGGCGACAACAGCGCTGCGGTGCCCGAGGTAATTGATTTCCTCGCCGGAAGCCTGAAGTTCCGTTGCATTGACGTCGACTTGCAGCAAGTGTACGTGTCCCTGGCTGTCACCGACCGCAATGCGCGCACCGAGAGGGTCAATCGCACTGACCGAACCCCCACCCTGTCGCCAGAGTTCATGGCCGTTGCCGGATTCCGTCACTGTTTGCGCTGGCAGCGAGACGACGTGCGGGGCAACTCGCCAAAGGCGCGTATTGCCACGAGGATCTCCGGTAATGACGATGTCTTCATCGGCACTGAACGCGATCACCTTTTGCGACGCGGGCACGAGTTCGGACCCGAGCGAGGGGCCCGCCAGGCCTCCGTCAGCACTGCGATAGACCTGGAAGCCTTGCCGACTGCTCCCGGCGATGACCCTCTCGCCCGACGGCGAGAAAGACAAGTGCCAGTTGCCCGCACCGCGCTCGGACACCAATGGCTCCTGTGGTACCGTCGTTTTCCACAAGGAAAACCCCGACCCGCTGTGTACGACGCCCAGCGTATCGCCCCTGGCGGACAACTGCAGTGAACCCGGCTGCTCGGCAAGCGCGATTTGCGATAACAGCTCTCCGCTACGCAGGTTCCAGATCCTGACCGCGCGATCGTAATCGGCGACCGCGACATGCTGAGCCGCCGCATCCATGGCCACCAGCGCAGGCACGCCCGCAACGCCCAAACGAGCCACGGTATTGCCGGTCGTTAGCGACCACAGACGAAAATCCGTATTGACATCCCCGCGATGCAGCAGGAGCGCATGCTGTCCATCTTCGCTGAGGATAGGTCGAAAACTGCCGGCGCCGCTTTCCAGTTCGGAATGGCGGCGTCCGTCAGTCGTTCGCCATAGTTGCAGCGAGTTCTGCGCAAGCGTCACCAGGAACTCGCCCGCGTTGCCGAGTCCCAGAACCTGCTCGCTGGCCGGCACCGCGATGGTACGAGCCGCCCGCGCGTAGCCGAGATCCCAAAGCCGTGCGCTATCGCTTTGACGCGCCCGCGCTATGGCAAAGCGCCCATGCGGATCGAACCAGAGGTCATCGGATTCCCGTGCCACCGGTTCCGGAATTTCCAGGCCGCGATCGAAGCTTTCCACCGCCACCTGCGAATCAAGGGTCAGTTCCCATGCACGGAGACTTCCCGCCCCGCCGGAAGCCTCATCGCGAATACTGAGCGTCCAGGTGCCGGCGGTTGCTTCACCCCGCAAAGGCGAAAGCTGCTCGCCGGCGAAGCGTATGACGTCGTTGCTCACGGTCGCCGGCAACTCAACGGCGAGTTCCGCGGCACGACCCGACGGCGCGATCAGCTTGATTCGCAAGTCGTCCAGGCGCGCGTGGTCCACATTGAGGCTCAAGCCGATGCGCGAGACCTGTCCGGCGCGATCGACCGTCAGACGCCGCACGAGCGGCGTAATCTCGAGCGCCGAAAGCAACCAGGGCTCTCGTGGTTGCACACTTTCGTTAGCGACCGACCATTGTTGCGCGCGGGCCCCGGTTACATAGGTGGCGACACGACCTTCGGGCTCGAACAGGAGCGTTTCCGCATTCTGCGGCGGAATTGTTCCCAATAGCAGTGAATAGTCGTCGCCGATCAACGTGGCCGCCCGCCGCCGACGCTCCGGTGTCGACACGACCAGTGCTTCGAGAGCGGCGATCAGTGCCTCGTCCCGTAGTTCCATGCGTGACGCTCTCGCGACCTGGCCGTCCCAGAAACCGGCCACCAGGTTGTCGGCAAACACGGTCGAATCCGGCAAGCGCCTGGCAAAGCTTTCGATCTCGTGAATACCTGCGGCGTCGGTAGCGTGGGCGGCGCGCGTCTCCAGTTGAAAGCGAAAAAGGCGCGACGCCGCTTCCGCATGACCCGGGAACGAGCTCAGGTTGACGTACGCTTCGTGGACGAATTCCATCGACTCCGTGGGCGACGACAACACCCGCATATACGGTTTGGGCAAGAGCTGCGTGTACCAGAATGGCACTGCTGTTGCAGCCAGCAATACCAGGGCCGCAACGGCCGGCCCGCGCCAGTGCAACGGCAGATTCTGGTTGGCCCAGCGGGCGGTGAAGACGGCCCTGTAGAGCCGGTTGCGTACCCTGAGGCGGCCGTTTTCGTCGGCAACAACGAGCCCGATGGCCAACAGCATGCGCTGATGTTTTGATTCCGGGTCATAGTTGACGGGAATCCCCTTCCGCAGCCGGCCATAAATATTCAGCAGCGCTTCGCTGTTCTTGCGGTCCCTGACGACGCGCCGATGAACATGGCTCATGTGCGGTTCGCTGTGCAATGCAGCGCGGGCGAGCTGATGCATGGCGATTCGGTCCACGTGTTCCTTGATATTCCCGGAGATGCGCTCCCTGGCGATCGCACGCGACAGCTTCTGGCTCAGGTAAGGATGCCCGCTGGTCCAGTAATAGACACGATCAAGCGCCAGCGCTGCATCGGAGCGGGACAGGTTCATTTCCATTGAAAACGCATCAAGGTCATCGCGCGAGAAATCCCCCAGCCGGATTTCCTGCGAAACAGCAAACGGAGACAGCGCAGCATTGCTGACCAGGCTCAGCGGATCGCACTCGCCTGCGAGGACGAAACTCAATCGCATGAATTCAGGTTCGGTGAGACGCG
>CAYVLL010000204.1:0-3853 GCA_964452235.1 uncultured Woeseiaceae bacterium | reverse complement strand
AGCCAGGGAATTCGAACCCACGGTAATCAACCAGCGGGTTCGACAAATCGGCGCAGCCGATTTGGACGCACGAAGTGCGCCCGCAGGGCGAGGAGCGCAGCGACGAGTCAATCCCACCCTCTCCGCCATCAAAGCTCTGCATACGCCATTTCAACCACCTCCCGCCCGTGGCTTCGCTCCAGCCTGCGCACCACGAAGTGACCTTTTGCCATATCCTGGAAGTGATCGATAAAAAGAGTATTGATGATCGCGCCGCCCACGGCACCGACCACCGGCACGGCCTGCGCCGCTGCTTTTTGCGATACGTTTATGGAAAATCGCGATGCGACCATCGTGATCAAGCGGACGATGGCCGGTCCTCCGCCTTTCCCGGCTCCTTTCTGTGCGAGGTACCGCACGGCATCGGACACCGCGGAGGCCATTGCAGCACGCGCGGCAAAATACCCGGCCTCAGCGGCATCATCGAGTACAGACTTTCCTCCAAGCGCCAGAACCTGAACGCATTCGACTTTCGGCTCCGGAGTCCGCAGGTCCTCCCCCTGGCTGCGAGCGATGTCGGCGATCGAGCGCAGGATAATGGTCGTGGACACAGGAAGTTCGATGGCGAGCGCCGACAGCCCGAAAGCACCTCCCGCAGCGCCAGTCGTGCCGACTGCAAGTTTGTGCCACCAGTTGGATGGCTCGTGACGCTGGCCATGATCCATGGTTGCGAGCGCAACATCCAGGGCCTTTTCGATGGATTTCCGCGTGACGTCGACAATCGTTGCATTCCATTTTTTTGGCAGCAGTTCAAAGCCCTTTTCAATCGGGCTTCCGATCGCATCACTGATTTTCGCAGCGAGCCCGGGTTCCTCGAGCAGCAACTTGGCTTGCCTCAGTTCGCTGAGTTCGGCGGGTGAGAGACCCATATTGATTGCAGCGAGAATGCCTGTATGCCGATTGCGACGAAGGGCCGTTGCGGCCCTTCATGCTGCTTCTCAGGCCGGATCCGGACGCACGACGACTGTGTTAACCACCGGTACGATACTGTCGGCCTGCAAATCGGCACGACGTGCGTGCTCACGAATGGCATCCTCGTCGGTCGCTTCGTAAATACATATAGTGCCAAGCCGACCATCGTCCTCACTCACAACATACGAGCGGATCCAGCGAACCTTGTCCGGCATATCCTCGTTGCCTACCTTTGTGGAGCGTCCTGCAGCGACCTCGAGTTCACCGGCATCTTTCCAGTTACTTTGACGGCGAATAGCGTAGAGTTTCATGTCACTTTACTCCGATTGTTATTTTAAGCCTGTTAACCCGCACCCCGGGTTCGGGTATTGCCTTCCTTCGAGTGCTTTTCAATGTATTCGATAATCATTCCGGCAACATCCCTGCCGGTAGCTCCCTCGATTCCTTCGAGACCCGGCGAGGAATTCACTTCCATGACTACCGGGCCGTGATTAGAGCGCAGGATATCGACGCCGGCAACATTGAGCCCCATGATCCTTGCAGAACGCACGGCGGTCGAGCGTTCTTCAGGCGTTATCTTGATCAGCCTGGATGACCCGCCGCGATGCAAGTTGGACCGAAACTCGCCGTCCTGGGCCTGCCGAATCATTGACGCCACCACTTTTTCTCCTATCACGAAGCATCGAATATCGGCCCCGCCAGCTTCCTTGATAAACTCCTGTACCAGGAAATCCGCGTTGAGACCGCGGAAAGCTTCCACCACGCTTTCGGCCGCGTTGCGCGTCTCGGCCAGTACGACACCTTTGCCTTGCGTACCTTGCAACAGCTTCAGGATAACCGGCGCGCCACCCACCAGATTCAGGAGATCGCTCGAATCTGCCGGCGAACTCGCGAAACCCGTAACCGGAAGCCCGATACCCTTTCGCGAAAGCAATTGCAGCGATCGAAGTTTGTCGCGCGATCGCGAAATTGCCACCGATTCGTTCAATGAAAACGTGCCCATCATCTCGAACTGCCGCACGACGGCAGTGCCATAGAAGGTCACGGATGCTCCGATGCGTGGAATGATGGCGTCGAACTTCGGCAGCAGGGCACCGTCGTAGTGAATGCTCGGGTTGAAACTCGCGATATTCATATAGCAACGCGAATGATTGATTACCCGGACCTCATGGCCGCGCGTCGTTGCCGCTTCGACCAGGCGCTTGGTCGAATAAAGTCGTTTGTTTCTTGAAAGTATGCCGATTTTCATAGTCGATTCCTCAACGGCGGCGCTGCAGGCGCCGGGTTACGTAGGATCGGGCGGGGTCGACGATAATGCGATCCCGCAGCGCCGTCCTGCCAAGCAACATGCGAAAGCGCATGTCGTCACGAGATGTCAGTGTGATTTCTATCGGCCATGATAGCTCAAGCAGCTGCACTCGTGTTTCGATGACATAGCGCGATTCCCGGTGGCCACCTGAATCCGAGACGATGCGCTGGTCCTTGACCGGTGCTTCACAGGTAACTTCCACATCGGTTCGATACTGTTTTGGATGAATGAGAAAGCGCACCCAGTCGGCGCCGTCCCTTGTAAATTGCTCGACATGAAACGCGTGCAGTGCAGAGGTTCTTGCGCCGGTATCGACCTTGGCCTTGATGCGCGGAATGCCGAGCTCCGGCAAACCGACCCACTCACGCCAGCCGACGGTCAACAATTGCTCTCTTTCTTCTGCCATTGTGACTATTGCTCAGCCCCAGCTCATATCGACGGCGTTGGCGTCCTGGAATTCATCGACCGTGGCTTTTGCTACGCGCGTGTCGTCAAACCTCGCCAGATGAAACAACGCATCGCCTTCGTGCGTCAACGGCGAAGTGCTACGGCCAATCACGATGCCACCGTTGGATGCGAGTACGTCGACTTCGACTTCACCAAACGGATCGCTGATTGTTGCAAGTACCTGGTCGGTTCGCACGCGCTCACCCAGCCGGCACTGTGTATTGATAATGCCGCTGATCGGCGCGCGTACCCATGACGTGGTATTGGTGTAGTTGGGCGTTGTGGGTGATGTTTTCTTCGGACTCGGCGGCAGCATGTCGAGCGCCCGCAAAACACGCAGGACGCCCCGTACACCGGTATTGATCGACAGCTCGTCGAATCGCAGCGCTTCGCCACTTTCGTAAAGCAACGTCGGCACCCCGCTCACGCTCGCGTACTGCCGCAACGATCCTTCCCGTACGGCGGCGTCGATTACTACCGGAGCGCCGAATGCTTCTGCCAGCCGGCGTGCTTCCGGGTCGGACAGATCGGCACGAATTTGCGGAAAATTGATGCGATCGACGGCGGCCGTGTGCAAATCGATGCCGAAATCGGCATTGGCGACAATTTCGGTGGCGATGAGATTGGCAATTCGTGCCGCGATCGAACCCGTGCCACGTCCGGGGAACGAGCGATTGAGGTCACGACGGTCCGGCAGGTAGCGCGACTGATGGATAAATCCGAACACGTTGACGATGGGTACGGCGAGTATGCAGCCGCGCAAGCGGTCGAGCGAAGAGCGACGCAAGACGCGCTTGATGATTTCAACGCCATTCAGTTCGTCGCCGTGCACGGCCGCGGTCAGAAATAGTACAGGTCCGTCGCGACGCCCGTTAACTATATGCACCGGCATCGGCAGCTCGGTATGGGTATACAGGTTGGCTACCACAAGATCGACGGTTTCCCGCGTACCCGGAGGAATTTCCGTGTTGCCGATGACGATAGTTTTTCCAGCCATTGTGTTGTCCGTCAGGTCGATCGATGTATCCGGGGGCGCCGCAGTGCCTCGTCTGCCGGCCGTAGCTTAGCAGCCGGCATCGGCAATAGGCGTCCAGACGCCAAGCGAGACATTGCACGAGTCGCGAAGCACGTGCTGCAGGAGCCCGC
>CAYVLL010000203.1:0-3862 GCA_964452235.1 uncultured Woeseiaceae bacterium | reverse complement strand
TCGCGCACCCCGCGCTGGTCGCGCTGGCCACTGAAATTTTCGACCAGCACATGCCTGGACCGAACCAGCTCGACCGGCTGCGCGAAGACGACCGTATTCGCGCGGAAGACCTGCTGCAGGTGCCTAAAGGCAAGATTACTGAAGCGGGATTCCGTGACAACATCAATGTTGCCGTGCAGTACATGGCCTCCTGGCTGGATGGAAACGGCTGCGTGCCACTCAACAACCTGATGGAAGATGCAGCCACCGCAGAGATCTCTCGAGCCCAGGTATGGCAGTGGGTCCATCACGAGACCGGCGTGATCGACGAAGGTCGCAATATCACCTACGGCTGGTTCAAGGCGTTGCTGCGCGAAGAATCGGACAAAATTCGCCAGGTAGTAGGCGAAGAGCATTTCGAAAAGGGAAGCTACCGTGCCGCGGCCCGCTTGATGGATCGGATCACCAGCCAGCACGAATTTGTACCGTTCCTGACGCTCGAAGCGTACAAGGAGCTGGAGTAGCTCATGCAATATGACCACATCGACGTTCCGGATGGCGATGTCATCACGATAAACGGTGATCACTCACTGAATGTTCCGGATCGGCCGATCATTCCATTTGTCGAAGGCGACGGCATTGGAATCGATGTGACGCCGGTGATGAAGTCGGTGGTTGATGCCGCTGTTGCCCGGGCCTACAACGGCAAGCGCGAGATCCGCTGGATGCAGGTCTACGCCGGGCAACGTGCATCCGAGATTTATGGCAGCGATGTATTCCTGCCGGAAGAGACTGTCGATGCGTTCCGGCGCTATGTGGTGTCGATCAAGGGGCCCTTGGCCACGCCGATAGGCGGCGGCATCCGCTCCCTGAACGTTGCGATACGCCAGGCGCTGGACCTGTTTGCCTGTGTTCGGCCGATTCGTTACTTCCCTGGCGTGTCGACACCGATGAAGGAGTCGGACCTGGTAGACATGGTGGTATTTCGCGAGAACACCGAAGACATCTATGCCGGCATCGAGTATCCGACCGGTTCAGTGGAGGTGCAGAAACTGATTCACTTTCTGCAAACCGAACTGGGCGTGAAGGAAATACGCTTTCCAGCCAGCTCCGGCATCGGAATCAAACCCGTATCCCGCGAAGGATCGCAACGCCTCGTGCGCAAGGCCATTCAGTATTGCATCGATTGCGACCTGTCGTCGGTTACGCTGGTGCACAAGGGCAATATCATGAAGTTTACGGAAGGCGCCTTCTGTCAATGGGGCTATGCGCTGGCTCGCGAGGAATTCGGTGCAACCGAGAAAGACGGCGGACCCTGGCTCAGCTTTTCCAATCCGGCGACCGGCAACGAGATCGTTGTGAAAGACATCATAGCCGATAACTTCCTGCAGCAAATTCTAATGCGTCCGGAAGACTACGACGTCATTGCTACCCTGAACCTTAACGGCGACTACATTTCGGACGCACTGGCCGCACAGGTCGGCGGCATCGGCATAGCGCCCGGCGGCAACATCGGGGAAGGGGTAGCCGTGTTTGAAGCGACGCACGGGACAGCACCCGGTTTCGCCGGCAAGGATCGCGTCAATCCGGGTTCACTGATTCTTTCTGCCGAAATGTTGTTACGTTATATCGGCTGGAAGGAGGCCGCCGACTACATTATCAAAGGTGTTGCCAATACAATTGCGAACAAGGAATTGACCTTCGATCTCGCGAAGTTGCGAGAAGCGATTCATCGTCCCAAGCGCAAAAAGCGTCCACACGGCAGGCAGGACGTCGAGCAGGAACTGGAACAACTGATACCGGGCGCGAAATTGCTCGGTACGCGCGAGTTTGGGGAGGCAGTCGTCCGCCATATGGACGATTGACTGCCGGTGGTACGCTGCAGATGCGCGGCAACAGGTCGTTGAACCCGAATACCGCCCACGATGTATTCGATCTGCAATGTCGCCGGTGCCCGCGACTTGCCGGTTTCCTTGACAAGGTAGCGGTGCAAAACCCCGGCTATCATTGTCGACCGGTAGCGCCTTTCGGCGATCTGCTTGCGGGGCTCCTGATTGTGGGCCTGGCTCCCGGCATGCATGGGGCCAACCGGACCGGCCGTCCCTTCACCGGCGATTATGCCGGCACATTGCTCTACCAGACCTTGCATCGCTTCGGCTTCAGCACGCGACCGGTCTCAGAGTCAGCAAATGACGATCTGCAACTCATCAATTGTCGCATAACCAACGCGGTCAAATGCCTGCCGCCGGACAACAAGCCCGTCGGTAGCGAAATCAATACCTGCAATGCCTTTCTGGCCGCTGAATTGACCCAACTGCGGGCGAACTCAGTCATTCTGGCGCTGGGCGGTATTGCACACCGTGCCGTTATCAAGGCCCTGGCACTCCGACAGTCATCGTTCCCGTTCGGTCACGCTCGCGAACACCGCGCAGGGGAAGGGATTTTCCTGCTCGATTCGTATCACTGCAGTCGTTACAACACCAATACCGGGCGGTTAACCACCGAGATGTTTCACGCGGTCTTTGCACGGGCGAAGGAGTTACTGGAGCGTCCCGTATCGTGAGCAGGACGAATGACCAGGAATTCGACGCGCGGGCTTTCGTCGGCAGCCTCACCCATCGCCCGGGCGTCTACAGCATGCTGAATACGAAGGGCAAAGTGATCTACGTCGGTAAGGCCCGTGACCTGAAGAAACGGGTGGCGAGTTACTTTCAGCGCACGCATGCCAGTGCGAAAACGGCGTCGATGATGCTGCAGGTAGCCAACGTCGAAGTCACTGTCACTAATACCGAGTCTGAAGCGCTTATTCTTGAGTACAACCTGATCAAACGGCATAAACCGCGCTTTAACGTCGTATTGCGCGATGACAAGAGCTATCCCTATATCCATGTTACGACGACGCATCCTTTTCCGCGGATCGAATTTCATCGTGGCGCGCGCAAAGGCAAGGGACGCTATTTCGGGCCGTATCCGAACAGCAGTTCAGTTCGCAAGACAGTCAACGAATTGCAGAAGCTTTTCCTGATCCGCAGTTGCCAGGACAGCTACTTCAGCAACCGGACCCGGCCATGCCTGCAATACCAGATCAAGCGCTGCACCGCGCCTTGTGTGGGCTACGTCGATGAAGAAACCTACGCGGAAGATATCAACGCCGCGATCCTGTTCCTCGAAGGCCGCAATCGAGATGTAGTCGATACGTTCGTGGCACGCATGGAGCAAGCTGCGAAGGAACTCGATTACGAACGCGCCGCCCGCTATCGCGACCAGATCAGCCGCATCAAGGACGTTGAAGCGGAGCAACTCATTTCACGCAGCAACGCCAAAGACCTCGATGTTATCGGGGTCGCGTCCCGGCCTGGCATCCACTGCTTTACCGTGCTGTTTATCCGCAACGGTGCGTTACTGGGCAGCCGTAATTACTTTCCACGAGTGGCCGGTGAACTGTCACGCAACGAGGTTGTGAGCGGCTTTCTTTCGCAGTATTACCTGGGTCGCGAAGCGCCCGCAGAAATCATTGTCGATGCAGCGATCGAAGACCAGTCGCTATTGCAGCAGGAACTGGCGCAACGCGCCGGACACAAGGTTGAGATCCGGCACCGGGTGCGTGGCGACCGGCAACGCTGGATCGAGATGGCGCGCACGAATGCCGAACAGGGCCTGCTGCTGGAGTTGGCAAGCAACGCAAGCATACGTCGCCAGTTTCAGGCCCTCACCGACGTCCTCGGCCTTGATTCGTTGCCTGAACGGCTCGAATGCTTCGATATCAGCCACACGTCGGGCGAGGCGACGGTCGCCTCCTGCGTCGTCTTCAACCTGGCCGGCCCGGTCAAAAGCGACTACCGGCGCTTTAACCTCAGTCCGGCAGCGGCGGGCGATGACTACG
>CAYVLL010000202.1:0-3879 GCA_964452235.1 uncultured Woeseiaceae bacterium | reverse complement strand
GGCGAGCTCGGCTTCATGCTGCAGAATCGCGGCGAGCTGTTCAGTCTCGATCCGCTGCACGCTAACGTCTACGAACCCGGCAAGCGGCCGTTCCATACGATCATCCCGGCATTTGTGACGAGGGACGGCGATCCGTGGCTGTCGTTCGGTGTTATGGGCGGATCGATGCAGCCGCAGGGCCACGTGCAGATCCTTGTAAACATGATCGATTTCGGCATGAACCTGCAGGAAGCAGGCGACGCGGCGCGTATTCGGCATGTCGGCTCGTCGCAGGTCACAGGCGACGTGATGGCGGATGGGGGTAGCGTGTATCTCGAAAGCGGCTATTCGGGCGACGTCCGTGATACTTTGCAGAAAATGGGTCACAGGGTGGCAAGCAGTCACATCGATTACGGCGGCTACCAGGCCATTCTCTGCAACGCCGAACAAGGCGTGTACTACGGTGCTTCGGAATCTCGCAAGGACGGCCACGCGGCCGGATACTGAACGATGACACAGGACATTTACCTCACCGGCATAACGACCACCGGTACGCCGCATATCGGCAACTATGCGGGTGCGATTCGACCCGGAGTTGCGGCGAGCAAGGATCGCACGAAACGGAATTTCTACTTCCTGGCCGATTTGCATGCGCTGGCAAAAGCAGAGGACCCGGATCGCATCCATCGTTCGACGCTGGAAATTGCAGCGGCGTGGCTTGCGCTGGAACTCGATACCGATAACGCCGTGTTCTACCGGCAGTCCGACATTCCGGAAATTCCGGAACTCACCTGGATACTGACCAGCGTTACGGCGAAAGGCCTGATGAACCGCGCGCATTCCTACAAGGCGATGGTGCAGGCGAACGAGGAGGGCGGCAACAGTGACCCCGACAAGGGCATTACGATGGCGCTGTACAGCTACCCGATCCTGATGGCGGCGGACATCCTGATGTTCAAGTCGACAAAAGTGCCGGTGGGACGCGACCAGAAACAACACGTAGAGATGGCGCGCGATATTGCGCAGCGTTTCAATCATCGCTACGGAGAGTTGCTGGTGCTGCCAGAGGCGGCAATAAGCGAGCACACGGCGGTGTTGGCAGGGCTGGACGGGCGCAAGATGTCGAAGAGCTACAACAATACGATTCCGTTGTTCGCGAATGAGAAACAGCTTCGGAAGCTGATTATGAAAATAAAGACCAACAGTCTCGAGCCGGGAGAGCCCAAGGACACCAACGACTCGACGCTGTTCGATATCTACAAGGCGTTCGCGACAGACGCCGAGGTTAGGGAGATCGAGAAGCGTTACGCGGACGGCATTGCATGGGGCGAGATGAAGCAGGTGTTGTTCGAGTACCTGAACGAGCATCTGAAGCCGGCGCGTGCCGAATATCAGCGGCTCATCGACGATCCCGCGGAAGTAGAACGCGCGCTGGAGAAGGGGGCGGCGAAAGCACGCGAAATCTCCATACCGTACCTGGCGGAAATCCGCCACGCGGTGGGCATTCGGAAACTCTTTTAGCCGTCAGGGTCCCGGTCCATCGGGCTCTGCACGGCGCGACCGCCGCGGTTCAGGACATGGGTTGAACAGGGACTTCGGGAGAGATTCGAGGCGGGAAAGATGTACGGCCAACCCGATTCATTGCCGGCGCAGGGATATTTGCGAGCGAGAACGTAAGGAAGGTAAACGCCAGCGCAGCCGGCATCGAGGTCGCGTTTATGAAGTGTGCGGATGCGAACCAGGCCGTGGTATTGTCTTGCGCAGATCAGCGTCTCGTCAGGAGGTTCCCTTGAGCTCAATCCCCCGTCCCGATCTCTCCGCACGACCGCTGCGAGTGACCTGCGAATACACGGTCAACGCCAGGCCAGAAGACGTCTTCGCTGCCTGGACGAAACGCTTCGACACCTGGTTCGCCCAGCCCGGAACTCTCGCCATGGTGCCCGAGCCAGGGCGGCCATACTTCTTCTACAATCGGGATGACTGGGGCAGGCATCCCCACTACGGCCGATTCCTCGATCTCAAAGAGAACCAGCTCGTCGAAATGACGTGGATGACGGGAAACGGGACCGCCGAGGGAACAGAAGGAGCCGAGACGGTCCTTCGGATTGAGCTTGCCGCCGAAGGCAGGGCTACCGAAGTCAGCTTGACCCATTCCGGTTTCGTCTCCGAGAAGTCGCGCCACGGACACAAGGAGAACTGGCCGCTGGCCCTCAAGATTCTGGACGAAGCGCTGTCGTAATCAGCCTCGTGTCGACGTGGGGTTGCTCATCATTGAGGAGGTTGGCTCGGGTCCATGAACAGTCAGGAGGCCCGATTTGCACCCGACTCTGCCCGCGCGGGACGCTTCTGTCACGCGGCACGCATATGCAACCCGCGCGCCAAGCCGCTGGCGCCGGTGAGCTTAAACGTTATGCAACACATGGAGCCTTTGGATGACCAAACCGATCATAGCCGACAATAAACCTACTAAAGTGAGTTTGACGCAAGGTTCAGAATATTACTTTTGCGCTTGCGGGCGATCCAAGAATCAGCCGTACTGTGATGGCTCTCATGCCGGGACGAGTTTCAAACCAATTTCATTCGTTGCTGAAGAATCTGGCGACGCCTTCCTTTGTCGATGCAAACATTCTGGTGACCTCCCCTATTGTGATGGTACCCACAAGCAGTTCGGGACAGAGCAGGTTGGCAAGGAAGGTCCTGGGCCTGCAATATCAGAATCTGCCGCACCTAAACCGAAATCAACATTGGAAGAGCCGACCTTAGAATTTATTCACCAACTGGCTCGCGACGGTTTGTCCAGGTTCGGCCATCATGGACCGATGACTTCGATGGGTGTGCCGCGACACAAATTACCCCATTGGGATGACCTTCAATTGATGGTTGCACAAATGGCTACCAAGCCATTGATGGAAGATCGCCCTGTTGCTACTGAACTGGTCATTGGCCCCGAAGCCAAGAAGCCGCTCATCTTGAAAATTCCGCTGTTCGTCTCAGACATGAGCTTCGGGGCATTATCTGAGGAAGCCAAAATTGCACTCGCCCGAGGCGCTGAACTTGCCGGCACGGGTATTTGCTCTGGTGAGGGTGGCATGTTGCCGGAAGAGCAGGCAGAGAACTCTCGATATTTTTACGAACTTGCCAGCGCTCAGTTTGGTTATCAGGAAGACCTGTTGACACGGGTACAAGGTTTCCATTTCAAGGGTGGCCAGGGCGCAAAGTCGGGCACGGGTGGGCACTTGCCAGGCATAAAGAACAAAGGAAAGATCTCGCAGGTGAGAGGAATTCCTGAGGGTACTGCAGCGGTGTCACCGCCTACTTTCAAGGATATTTCTTCTGTTGACGATTTCGCGCGTTTCGCACATCGCGTGCGTGAGATTACGGGTGGTATACCGATCGGATTCAAACTAAGTGCCAACCACATTGAGCGTGACATGCAGTTTGCCCTGGATGCGGGTGCCGACTATATCATTCTTGATGGTCGTGGCGGCGGCACGGGGGCCGCACCTGAAATGTTCCGCGACCACATAAGTGTTCCGACGATCCCGGCGTTGGCTCGTGCGCGCCGTTACCTGAACGCACAGAAAGCCAGCGGTCGTGTAACGCTGGTCATCACAGGTGGACTCCGTGTACCCATTGACTTCGTGAAAGCAATGGCTTTGGGTGCCGACGGTATTGCACTG
Organism: uncultured Woeseiaceae bacterium; assembly: GCA_964452235.1. Classification (GTDB taxonomy): domain Bacteria; phylum Pseudomonadota; class Gammaproteobacteria; order Steroidobacterales; family Woeseiaceae; genus IDS-8. The sequence continues at coordinate 220 of CAYVLL010000202.1, read as the reverse complement.
TCAAACAGCGCGATGCAGGCCATTGGTTGTGTCGGTGCAAGAATGTGCAATACCAACAATTGTCCAGCGGGAATCGCTACTCAAAGAGCGGATTTGCGTCAGCGGCTTGTCATCGATGCCTCTGCTATTCGTCTCAGTAACTTCTTCCGGGCATCCGTAGAATTGATGCAAGTGATGGCGCGTGCATGTGGACATGATTCACTCAGCAAGTTCAATCCGG
>CAYVLL010000201.1:0-3892 GCA_964452235.1 uncultured Woeseiaceae bacterium | reverse complement strand
CCTGGCCCGCCTGCGCTGTCGGCAGGCCGGCTACGGCCTCCGTGTGAGTAACAGGCCTCAGCGCTATGCGTCCCTACCGACCAACCTCGAAGAACTCGAGGTCTATTAAGACTCTTAACAGACCTCGAGTTTTTCGAGTCGACTGGCAGTACTAACCCACGTCTGTCTCGATAGCGGTATAAAATTTATACTGGTGTTTGCCTGGGAAACACCAGTATAAATTTTATACCGCCCTTCCAGTTCTGACCGGTTGCGCTGGCCGACCGACAACCACAACATAATTTACTGTGATGGCGAGACGACGGAATGCAGTTGGTCGACCACTGTCCTTTCTCAAAAAGCCGGCTCTCGAGGACTTATTGAGGCCGTGTTGAGACCCGGATTTTAGGGACGTGGAAACAGTGTTGCCACGGAGCTAATTTTTAGGGCGACGTACCCGGCTCGGTGTGGCCATTGCGTCTATCGTCCGGCAGCTCGGACAGGACCTGTTTCGCCACGGCCCGGACACGCCCATGACCGTGCCGCACGGATTTCTGCAGAAAGGCTACGTAGTCGGGATCCAGGAAAAGGGTGTCAGGCAATGGTAAGGGGCGCGAACAGACCGCGTAAGCGCACGGTTCAGGCGGACGCCCCTGGCAGAGCATGCTTTGACAGGCAACCAGCCAACGTGTGCATCGGAGGATGGACACAGCGCGCCACACCGTATCCGGCGATGCGACATTGGCCATCGTCGCCAAGGTTTTCTGCGGCGGCAGGTAACCAGCACCCCCGGCTTGACGGGCGATGGTGACCGCCAGCAGCAAGACGACCTTGTCAACCGGTTGCAGCACCCTGTCGAGCAACAGTGCGGAGGGCCATTCGTCGCCGTCCGAGTTCAGCAGCAGCAATGTTCTGAAGCGCGTTCCGTAATAGTAGTGTTGTCCCTGCCTGTACCTGGAGGCAGCCAATTCCTTCAGAGTTCGCGTTTCAGGCTGAATGTCGGAAATGCGCTGGTTCATTGCAATCCGGGTAAGGCGCACGGCGCTTGGTTCCGACAGACGATTAGCAGGTCCGTCGCCGTATGACAAGTGACAACCCTGTCACGCGGTGTCGAGATTCTTGGTGTGACTATGTTGCTCAAACCACGGGTAAGCGATCAAAAGCCGTAGACTGTAGGTTTGTGTCGAGACTTGAACCAGAACGAGGCACTAATTGCAGCGAGAAACGATCCGGTCTTAGCAGTGTTAGTCGTCAAATAGCTGGCTGTACTCCCTTCAGCGAAAGGATCAATTCCTATGTGAAAAGGAAGGGTCAATCGGCGGTGAAAATCAAAAACTCTGGGCCATTCCGTGAAGCTATTGGAGGCAATCCGGTGCGCATTCTGACCTTTAAGCAATGTGGTCAGCGAGATATATAAAGTGCTCAGCGCGACGCTTGCTGCGACCGAAGTGGGACGCATGCTGCAGATGTTCTGCGTTGCGTAAATAGAGATTGATTGACGCAATGTAAATCCGCTGTCTATAGCGATGCTTGTAGAAGGTAATGCAGACTTTGCTGCCGTCTAGGATTTCCAGTCTGTTCTGAAATTGAGTTCCCGGTATAACTGAAAGCCGTTGATGCATCGGATGCCAAAGTCTGCGCAGACATCGGGGACATGCCGATTGGCGCCCACCCGTGACGGTTTGGATACTTCTGACGTGACAATGCAACGGCCCTCTGTATCCCGCAGTGCATAGGAGATCAAGAAGGGGTCGCGACCGATTGTTACAAGTTCGTCGTCGGTAGGGTTCTTCACGTAACCACCGTACGTGATACGGGACACCAGGTCCGGATCAGAGTCCTCTGCGAACATCAAAGCGTCCTGAACGTCCCCGCGGTCTGCCCAACTGGCCAGTTCATCCTTGTTCCCGTCGGCATCCTTTTGGTCGGCAAACTCCTCAAAAACCTCAACCGGAATCTTGATGTTCTCCTGCTGCCCGTGATGAATCAGCCATTCCCAAAACTCAGGCACGCGGTCAAGGCCGTAATAGTCCCTCTTGGCGTCGATTAACGTATTTGCATCCAATAAATAGAGCAATCGAGACCTTCCTTACCTACGGGACTTCAAACAATTTGTGGACTTTTAACGGGCGCGTACCGAGGAGCATGCCGGCACTTGTCGTGCTCAGCGCACCGGAAAGTGTGAAACGCTGTACGAGCGCAACGAGCGCGCCAAGCTTGTAACGGCGCATGGTGATGGCACTCGGGCCGCCGTCTTTGTCGCGGTTTTCGGCCTTGCTTTTTTCCTGTTGTTTGCGCCACTGCTCCAGGTAGAAGGCCGAAAGCCTGTCGTACGTGGTCTTGGACAAGTCACCGCGCTTGAACAGCTTGTATGCGAGGTGGCTACTACTGACTTTATGGGCGAAAGCGTAGCCGCTTACAACTTCGCACAGTTCCTCAAAATTCCCAACGTCCGGCCGGAACTGCGTGAACTCCGCCTCAGGCAACAAATACTCGCTGGCAACATCGTTGCAGAATTTTTCCACTTTCTTTTCGGCAATTAGCCCACTCACACCAGTTTGTCCGAGCAGCAAGTGCACGAATTCGTGAATGAGGGTAAAGGACCACGCGCTTTTCGCGTCGTTGTCATTGATGACGATGAACGGCGCTATATCGTCGGCTAGGGCGAAGCCTCTGTACGCAAGCAAGCTGATATTGCTGTGGTAAGAGCCAAGGTTCCCTTGCAGAATGACAAATACACCCGCGTCCTCCACTGCCTTGCGTATAACCTTGAACGCATCGCCATGGCTGGATTGATTGCGAAACCCGGCAAAATCCAGAGATAGAGTTTGCGTAACGCGCTCTATCATTCTGGCCACGCCCTCGGTCATGTCGCCGGAGCCTACAAAGCCAACCACGTGCCCTTCTTCCTCTTCAATTAGTACTTCCCGAATGACCCGTTGGCGTGCCCTTATTTCACGGATGAGCGCGTCCACAAGCGGATTGTCTTCTGCCCCCTCGCCATCCGGAAGCGTCCGAAAGTCCTGCCCTCGATCGCCGATGCGCGGCAACTCCGATAAGTAGAAAGTCAGCAGAGGACGCCGATATAGCCTGGCCATCTTGACCAGGAGTGCGCGGGAGGGCTCCTTGTCCTGGTTTTCATAAGCAAGAAGCTTCGCGACTGCCGTCGATTGCTTGCTATCGTGAAAGGCCAGTTTGTGCGCTGCGACTTCGGGCGATAACCCGGCGGTTTCCCGTGCCCAAACAATTACTTCTGGATTGATTTCTGGCATTGCCCACAGTGCCCGGTCGTTTCCTGAATTCACCGGCTCCTTCTTTATGCCACGATATCAGACGCTCAGGCAATTGGCTTTTTCTTTCATTGCTCTGGCCACAGTAATTGAGGCCGTCTTGCGCGCTGTCTGTATAATTGCGGGCACCCGAACCGTTTTTGCGAAGCTGTGATCTCCGACATCGACTCTCCTGCGCGACGCAAACTGATCTGGCTGATTTTTCTCGGCCTCTCGGTCCGTGTCGTCATGCCCGCCGGCTACATGCCGGCACCGATCGGCGAGGGCGGACCTTTCGTGTTGTGTCCCGGCAGTATGTCGGCGGCCAGTCTGTTCCTCGCCGGGCAGCCAGAAGCGCACGATCATCACGGGAGCACGCACGGCGGTCAGCACGACCCTCAACAGCAACATCAGCAGCACCATGAGCCCGATTCCGACTCTCGTTCCTGGGAGTCTTGCCCGTTCGGCGCCGTGTTCGGATCAACAGTCATCGACGTCGATACCGCGTCCGCTATCCGCGAGCCTGAACGAAACCTGGTATCGACCCATGCACTTCCCACCAGCCGCACGGCGCCTCTTGCCTTCCATGCCCGGGCACCGCCTTCCCTGACGTCTCGTTCCATCTGACATAGCGCGGCGTCTGC
>CAYVLL010000200.1:0-3903 GCA_964452235.1 uncultured Woeseiaceae bacterium | reverse complement strand
CAAACCAACAGTGCAGGCAGTGCACGCGCTTGTGGTTGACGTCCACCAGGGTTGTTGTAATTCGAATGATCAGGCAATCCCGCGCAGCTCGCGTAATCGGCCGAGGACATCAAGGCCCTGCATAGAAAGCCAATGCAAGAGGTCGATGAATACCCAGTTCTCGGCGAGCTTGTCATCGTCGCGATGGTAAATGTCAACCACACGCATGTCGGTGCGCGTCTGGTTGCCGGGCAATCCCAGGAATCCCCCGGTCGGCGTGTTGGTCAGGTTAGGCCAGCCAAAAAAACCCGCGTAATTGCCTTCGGCGATTCGCGCTACGTGGCCGTTAAAGACCTTGTCCGCGAGGTTGCGGCGGAAGGGAAACTGGTGCTGTTGCTGGTAGCGCGAAATCGTGTAGGTAGCACCGATGCCGGCAGGCCCGTACCAGATCATATTCTCGTGCCAGGTCTGCGCCAGTAACTCGGGCGGGCAGCGGTCATCGCCGCTGCGGTTGAGTTGCGACAGGTCCGCAACCATCCGGTTGATCAGCGCGGCAGTCTTTTGTCCTTCGTTGGGATCCTGATGCTTATCGAGCAAGCCGTCGTGCGTCCTGGGGCCAGGATGAATAAATGCCGCACCGGTTTGCGGCGGCAGCGGGTATTGGCCGGCCTGTTGCATGACCTTGATGATGTCGCAGAAGAACGCGGATTCCGCGATCCTGTCGTTCTCGACGCGGTGAAATTCCGCATAGGGAAGCAGAACAATCCGTCGCGTTGCAGGTATGCCCAGCCAGTCACTGTCAAACAACCCCAGCATGTGTCCCATGCTCGCAACCCAGATCGTCTTACCGTCATCAACGACGTTGCGACCCGCCATGAACACATCCTCGCGGCGCTGCATCGCGGACAGCGCGCGTCGCAGCGGCCGCCAGAACACGTCGGCCACAGCCGCGGCGCCTTGCTGTTCGTGGAACGGGTGCATGCCGCGCCAACGGTAGCCGGGTCCGGTCAGGTCGGCGAGCACCGTTGCGAGGTTTTCAAGCGGGCAGGCGTCGAAGGCAGCCTGGTAGGCGCGGACGGTTTGTTTCGCGGTCTGAAGTGTGGAGGTCAAGATGCAGCCATGGTATTGGAAACGAATTCGATTTCAATCTACCTTTTGATCCGCTCGAACAGGTCTACGCCGAGTTGCCGGAACAGATGCACCATGTCGACGAACACCCAGTTCTCGACGTACACCTCGCCGTCCCGTTTCCACCAATCCAGCCCATTGACACCGAATCGCCGGCCGGTCGCCGGATGGCCCAGGTACTCGCCTTTGTGCGTCGCAAGTACGCCATTCCAGCCTGGCGCTCCGCTGTAGGCGCCCTCGGCGAACAAGGCATCGAGATTCTGTACGCTCCGGTCGGGAAATGCCTGCAGCCAAGGAGCTTGGTGCCTGGTCTCGAACTCATCGAAGCTCAGGCAGGCGCCAATGCCACCCGGGCCGTACCACTTGACGTTCCGATGAAAGAAGTCCGCCATGCCCATGCTTTCGAGATTGGATGCGTCATAGGCATTCAGCCCATCGAAGATGAATCGCCGGATGTGCTCGAGGCTGTACGCGGACTCGGCGTCGTCGGTCGGGTCGAGCAGCACACCATCGCCGGCCGCGGGTGGCGGATACACGCCGTCCTTGCCGCGGCTCGGCGGCAGCACGTTTATTCCGGCCTGCTGCATTAGGTCGACAACATCGATGAGGAAAAATGTTTCCGCGATGCGCCCCTCGTCGACGCGGCAAAATTCACCCCAGCGGATTTCTACCTTGCGACCGGTTGCGGGAATCCTAAGGTAGTCATTCGCGAAGGTGCCGGTTAATACGCCGGTTCCGGTGACCCACATTTTGCCGTCATTGCTGCCATCGATACGCCCGTTTGACCTGCCGCCGAAAAAAATCCAGGTCTTGCGTTTCAGGTCTGGAAAGGACGTGAGCAAGGGAGTCCAGAAGCCTGCCGCGAATTCGTTCGCACCCTTGAGGTCGCCAACCGGGTCGAATCCGTGCCAGCGAAGATCATCAGCGAAGAATCGCTGCAGAGTCCCGGGCAATTCGTCCGGTGCTGCCGATTGCAGCGCTTGCCAGTAGTTCCAGACCAGGGACTTGTTGGCTTGATTGATCGTATTCGTCATCAAGAATCACCTTTTCGTTTGCTCAGCGCAGTATTGATCTCGTCAAGGATTGACGGGTCGTCAATCGTCGCAGGCGTCTCATATTCCATTCCATCGGCGATTCGGCGCATCGTACCGCGCAGAATTTTTCCCGAGCGTGTCTTCGGCAGTCTGGCGACAACCAGCGCAGTCTTGAATGCCGCAACCGGGCCGATGGACTCGCGGATCATCGCGACCAGTTCGGATTGGAGTTCTGCAGCGTCCCGCCGCGAACCAGCAGACAAGACGACAAACCCGATCGGCACCTGTCCCTTGATGTCATCGGCAACACCGATGACGGCGCACTCGGCGACGTCCGGATGCGCTGCAAGAACTGCTTCCATCGCGCCGGTCGAAAGCCGGTGGCCCGCCGTATTGATGATGTCGTCGGTGCGGCTCATGACCCAGACGTAGCCGTCTTCATCGATAAAACCTGCATCGGCCGTCGAGTAATAGCCCGGAAACTCCTCTAGGTAACTCTTCCGGTAGCCGTCATCATTGTTCCAGAGCGTTGCGAGACAGCCAGGTGGCATTGGTAGCCTGATGCACAGCGCTGCCATTTCTCCAGCAGCGACTTCGGCGCCGCTTCCATCCAAACAGCGGACGTCGAAACCTGGTACGGCCCGAGCTGGCGAACCTTTCTTCACCGGCAACTGCTCGATACCGAGGCAGTTTGCGGCAATCGCCCAGCCCGTCTCGGTCTGCCACCAGTGATCGATAACTGGTATGTCGAGGTGTTGCTCGGCCCATTCGATTGAAGGTGGATCCGCGCGTTCGCCCGCCAGGAACAGGGTGCGCAAGCTTGACAGGTCGTACCTGCGCACGTGCATTGCAGCCGGGTCCTCGCGCTTGATCGCGCGCAGGGCGGTCGGCGCGGTGAAAAGCACATCGACCTTGTGTTCGTCGATGACGCGCCAGAAAGCACCCGGATCCGGCGTGCCGACAGGCTTGCCCTCGTAAAGAATGGTAGTGCAGCCCGAGATGAGCGGCGCGTAAACGATATACGAGTGGCCGACCACCCAGCCGATGTCGGAAGCCGCCCAAAACGTTTCGCCCGGGCGCATACCGTAAACATTTTCCAGGCTCCAGCGCATGGCCACGGCGTGGCCGCCGTTGTCGCGCACGACGCCCTTGGGTACGCCGGTCGTGCCAGAGGTGTAGAGAATGTACAGCGGGTCCGTGGCTGCGACGCTGACGCAACGGACAGGGCGCGCGATCGCCATCCGTTCCGACCAGTCGCGGTCACGGTCGTCGTCAAGCGTAGAGCGGCATTGTCCGCGCTGCAATACGACGCAGGCCTCGAAGCGGTGATGTGCCAGAGCGGCTGCGGCGTTCAGGAGCGGCTTGTACTCGACGATCCGCCCGGTTTCGATGCCGCAGGATGCCGTCAGGATCACCTTTGGCTTCGCATCGTCTATGCGAGCGGCTAGTTCGCGTGCTGCGAACCCGCCGAAAACCACGGAATGAACTGCGCCGATACGCGCACAGGCGAGCATGGCAAACACCGCTTCGGGCACCATCGGCATGTAGATGATGACGCGATCACCGGCTGCTATATCGAGGTCTGCGAGCATCCCGGCTGTTCGCGCAACCTGGTCCTGCAGTTGCGCATAGGTATATTTTTCCTGGGTTCCGGTAACCGGGCTGTCGTAAACGAGTGCGAGCTGGTTGGCACGGCCGTGCTCGACGTGACGATCGACGGCGTTGTAACAGGTATTGAGCCATGCGCCGGCGTACCAGCGAT
>CAYVLL010000199.1:0-3927 GCA_964452235.1 uncultured Woeseiaceae bacterium | reverse complement strand
TGACGTTCGGCAACTGTTCCAGTTTGCTGATGACACGGCTTAGCGCAGCGAGCCCCGGTACCGAGATCTTCAGTTCCATCACGGCCTGCATACGCTGTTTGTCGGTGCTGGTATTGGCGCTGTCCACGCTGATCTTCTCGTCCGCAAGGACGCTGCTGACGTCCCGCAAAAGTCCCTGGCGGTTATAGGCGTGCAACAGGAGTTCCGCCGGGTAATGCGCATCTGATGCATCGCCCCATTCGACTTCGATGACTCGCTCTGGATGCCGGGATTGCAAACTGCGGAAATTGCCACAGTCCTGCCGGTGAATGCTGACGCCGCGCCCTTGCGTGATGTAGCCAACGACCACCTCGGGTGGCACGGGCCGACAACAGCGCGCCAGATTGCACAGCAGATCGTCGACGCCACGAATGGCAATGTGCCCGGGTCGGTCACTGCCGACGCCGGTGGCACGGCGAGGCGCCAGCAGATCGACCGGCGTATCTTTCTTCAAATGCTGGATCGCAGTGGCCACTGCGCCGGCCGTTATATCGCCGGCACCAAGCGCCACACACAAGGATTCGGTATCAACCAGTTTGAGCTGCCTGGCAATACGGTCGGTGGTCAGGTCACGCGCATTCAATCGGTTCATTTCCCGATCAAGCATGTCGCGGCCCTGGCGTCGATTCTGATCGCGATCCTGCTGGCGAAACCAGTTTCTGACTTTTGCGCGACTTCGTGCTGCGATGAGATAGCCGTTTTGCGGGCTAAGCCAGTCGCGACTCGGCTGAGCATCCTTGCCGGTAATGATCTCGATCTTGTCACCGTTCTGCACCTTGTAAGTCAGCGGCACGATCCGCCCGTTCGCCTTGGCACCGCGGCAACGATGCCCAACCTGCGTGTGCACGTGATAGGCAAAATCAAGTGGCGTCGCGCCGGCCGGCATTTCTACGACATCACCCTTCGGACTAAGAGCGTACACACGGTCCTCAAAGACTTCGCCGCGCACGCGATCGAGTAAGTCGCTATCCTTGTCCGTCGGTTCCAGCAACTGGCGCAGCAAGCGGATCTTGCGATCGAATGTCGCTTCGCTGGCGCTTCCCTCCTTGTAGCGCCAGTGCGCGGCTACACCCAGCTCCGCATGACGATGCATTTCGTGAGTGCGAATCTGTACTTCGACGGCTCGGCCGCCCGGGCCGATGACGGCAGTATGCAGCGACTGGTAATTGTTCTCTTTCGGGTTAGCAATGTAATCGTCGAACTCGCCACGCAGGTACGGCCAGCGATTGTGGACTACCCCGAGCGCTGCGTAGCAGTCGCTGATGGTGTCGACCAGCACCCGTACAGCCCGGATGTCGAAGATGTTCTCCAGTCCACCGCCCTTGCGATGCATCTTTCGCCAGATACTGTAGATGTGCTTTGGACGGCCGCTGACCGTTGCGACTATGCCGTTGCGGCCAAGTTCAGCTGCGAACTCTTGCCGGACTTCCTCGATCGCCGTCTCACGTTCGTTGCGTTTTTCATTCAGCTTCTTCGCAATTCCGGCGTAGGTGTCCGGATGCAGATAACGAAAGGCCAGGTCTTCGAGTTCCCATTTGATCTGCCATACGCCAAGTCGATTCGCCAATGCGGCATAGATTTCACGGGTCTCGATCGCCAGCGCCTGCCGTTTCTCGCTGCTGGCGTTCTTGGCCTCGCGCAGTCGATGCAACTGTTGTGCAATGCGTACCAGCACGAGACGCGCATCGGAAACCAGCGCCAGCAGCATCTTGCGCAGCGCCTCGGACTGGCTGACAGCTAGCGCCTCGCCCGGCTGCCAGTCGCTCGGCAGGGTAAACCGGTCCAGTTGCTCCAGATCCTGGATGGTCGTACTTAGTCCGGCCAGCTCCGGGGGCAAGTCGGCCACCTGCAGCACTTCGTCACGCGACAGCGGATAAAGGAAGGCGGCAGCGAGTAAAGACGGAGTGAGCCCAAGCGGTTCCAGGATGGCGACGATCGACGCGCTTTCCGCGACGGCCGCCTGCCTCCGGGCCGACTCCGGCAGGGTATCGGCGAAACGTCGCGATACTGCGACGATATCGACCTGATCGCCGCTGTTCAGCCGACTTTCCACTCGCGAAGTGACCATTTACCGTACTTTCGATGATGTCTCAGGGTATCGGAACCGTTATCATACGGCGGCATTCGAGCCGCGATTTCGCTGGCCGGATCGAACACCAGGAGCCGCCACTATAGCCCGGGCAAGTGACATTTTGCTGTTGTTTGCCGATCGCATCAGTGTCGGGAACGCAGGCAGGGTACATTCGGAAGATTATGGCTGGACACAGCAAGTGGGCAAATATTCAACACCGCAAGGGCGCCCAGGACAAAAAGCGTGGCAAATTGTTCACGAAGCTCATTCGTGAGATCACTACGGCTGCACGTATCGGCGGCAGTGACATCGCGGCCAATCCGCGCCTGCGACTTGCTGTCGACAAGGCCAAATCGCAAAGCCTGCCGCGGGATAACATCGACCGTGCCATCAAGAAAGGCGCGGGAGAACTGGAGGCCGATGCGTTCCACGAGATTCGCTATGAAGGCTACGGCCCTGGCGGAACGGCGGTCATGGTTGATTGCATGACCGACAACCGGAACCGTACCGTGGCTGACGTACGGCACGCCTTCTCCAAGTTCGGCGGCAACCTGGGTGCGGATGGATCGGTCGGCTATCTGTTCAACCATGTCGGTTTGCTGTCGTATGCGCCAGGGCGTGATGAGGACGCCTTGATGGCGGCGGCTATCGAGGCGGGTGCCGAAGACATCGTCGTCGACTCGGATAAGTCCATTGAGGTGCTTACCGATCCGGCCGATTTCGAAAGCGTGCGCGATGCGATGGGTGCAGCAGGTTTCATACCCGACGATGTTGAGCTGACCATGCGTGCGACCATCTCCATGACGCTGGAGCTCGAGGACGCAAGCTCGATGCTACGGATGATCGACATGCTCGAGGATCTGGATGATGTGCAAAAGGTTTATAGCAATGCGGAGATCAGCGATGCCGTACTTGCGCAGCTCTGAGATTGGTCTTGACTGAGCGCCAACGCATACTTGGTATCGACCCGGGGTCGCGCATTACGGGATTCGGAATCGTGGATTTTATCCATGAAAGCGCGTGTTACGTCGCCAGTGGCTCGATCAGCAGCGACGATGGCCCGTTTGCGGAGCGGCTGCGAGTAATATTTCGCGCCATCACCGAGATTGCCGACGAGTACCGGCCGGACTGCGTTGCGATCGAAAGCGTGTTCGTGCACCGCAACGCCATGAGCGCGCTGAAGCTTGGCCATGCGCGCTCGGCTGCAATGTGTGCGACGTTTGCGCTCGATATTCGCGTATTCGAATACGCGCCTCGGGAAATCAAGCTCGCAATTGTCGGCAGTGGCGCTGCCAGCAAGCTTCAGGTCCAGCACATGGTGGTTTCCCTGCTTGGCTTGCAGGGTACCCCGCGGCCCGATGCCGCCGATGGACTCGCTGCTGCTCTTTGTCACGGTCACCAAAGCCGGCTGCGCGCGCGCCTTGACAAGGCTGCCGTTATGGCGGGGTCGCGATGATCGGCTCAGTTCGAGGTCGTCTGGCATTCAAGCAACCGCCGCAGGTGATCCTCGACTGCAGCGGTGTCGGCTATGAAATCGAAACGCCCATGTCCACATTCCTGGAATTACCGCCGATCGGCAGCGAAGTATTCCTGCATACCCATCTCCAGGTCAGGGAGGATGCGCATACGCTGTTCGGTTTCGCCACCGAACAGGAGAAGAGCCTGTTCCGCCTGCTGCTGAAAGTGAACGGCGTCGGGGCGAGAATGGCGCTGGCGATTTTATCCGGCATGGGGGTTGCTGATTTCTACCGGGCCGTGCAGTACGAGGACACGGCATCGTTGATCCGGACACCCGGTATCGGTCGCAAGACCGCCGA
>CAYVLL010000198.1:0-3945 GCA_964452235.1 uncultured Woeseiaceae bacterium | reverse complement strand
CGATCTCGGCCTTCAGTTCGCGAATAATCAGCTCGACGTAGATCGCATCGTCGAGAAACCCGATACCCGGTATGTGGTCGGGAATCAGATCTTCCGGATCGGTGAAATACACCAGCGCGCCCAGGACGCGATTGCGCTCCTCGTCACTCAGTCGCCATTCTTCATCGCTGACCATGTTGATGACAATTTCAAGCTTGACCAATCGCTCAGCGATGAAGTCCGGCAAATTTCGGCCTTTCGCTTCCGCGATCAGACTTCGCGCAGCCTTCTCGATCTCGCCCGGTTTTTTTGCTTCTTCGATCGTCGACTTGGCCCGGTCGACGATGGTCTGGAAGTGTTCGAGATCATGGTCGCTGAGAGTAAAAGTAATATCGAGAGGCATGGATAATCGTCCTTATCGTCTTTTTTGGCGATCGCAAATTCTGTAACAGGCCAATTCAACAGCAGGTAATAACTTGACCATGACCAGGCAATGGGTCCTGAACGGGGTGCTACCTTCGGCGCAACGCTGGCGATCACCCCGTAGCCTGCGGTTCTGGTTGATTCTGGCCGGCCTGGCTGGCGAACACCCGGGATTGTATACGTAACCGCCACTATCGGCTATTTTCCCGCGCATTCGGGATCATAGTCTGGCGCGCCGGGCCAGGCCAGGCACCGTTCGTGGAATAATGCCGCCTTTGCAGGCATCCGGGTCGGCATCCGGTCGGCACCGGCGTCGACAATGGGAGAGGCGGCCGGGCGATGGCATATCAGGACACAGCGGGCGCTGCGCAGGTCGCCGGCGACCCACTCGCGGTCATCGCCGCCACGGCTCCGCCAGCCGATGTCGCGGACGCCGCAAACATCGCCGCCAAGTACTACGGGCTTCGCGCCTCCGCGCGCGAGCTCGTCAGCGAGCGCGACCGTAATTTTCACCTGCAAGCAGACGACGGGCGGCAATTCGTCCTGAAAATTACCAATGCAGCAGAGGATCCGCTGGTCACGGACTTCCAGATAAAGGCGTTGCTGCACATCGCCGCGCAGGATGTGAATGTGTGCGTGCCGGTCGTCGTGCCCACGACGGACGGTCGGTACTGCTTCGACTACCCGACTTCGCAGGGGCGACATGTAACGCGGCTGGTTACTTACCTGCACGGCGACCTGATGCGCTCGCGGCCGGTCTCATCTGCGCTCAGCAGGAATTTCGGTCGCTATGCTGCAAATCTCGGCCGGGCCCTGCGGGGGTTCGAACATCCCGGCGCCGATCATGCACTGCTCTGGGACATGCGCCAGGCAAAGCGGGTCCGCGACCTGGTCGACTACATCGGGGACGACGACCTGCGGGATCGTGTCGCAATGTGCCTCGACACGTTTACCGAGCACGTGCTGCCGCAATTCCCGATGCTCCGCACCCAGATAATTCACAACGATATGAATCCGGAGAACGTCCTGGTTGATCCGCTGGACGACAGCCAGGTGGTCGGCGTCTTTGACTTCGGCGATATGGTGCGCTCGCCCCTCATCGTCGATGTCGCGGTGGCGGCCGCCTATATGCGCAATCTCGACGGCGATCCCTTGCCACTTCTGGCCGAATTCGTGGCCGAGTACCACCGGATTACTCCGCTGTTACCGGAGGAGGTCGATCTCGTTTTCGATCTGACCCGGGTACGCCTTGCGACGACCACCGCCATCCTGCACTGGCGTATCGATGCGCGAGGAGCGGATGACCCTTACCTCGGCATTGCGACCTCGACCGAATCGACCGCCGCACGTTTCCTCGCGAAGCTCGACGAAATTCCACGTCAGCAGGCGCAGGCAACCTTCCGGCAAGCGTTGTGCTGACCCGGCTGCGGCGTAAAGATCAGCCGCTGTTGTAGGGATCGAAGCCGCCGGACTTGTCTTTCCTGTCGGGGATCTTGCCGGCCGCGGGCTTTCCGCTGAGGGACTTTCTTTGCAAGTTGCCGGCGCTTGCCGTGTCGTCCGTCCTGATGATCTTGCGCAGCATCTGGGTGCTTACCAGGGACAGTGCATCTCCCGCATCGTCGCCGACCGACTCCAGGGTTACATCGGCGGGACGGCGTGTTGGCGGCAGCTTGTCGTCACTTGCCAGGATAGCCTGCAGGTCTTCATCACTAATGACCTCGAAAAGGCCGGTAGCCGGATCGCGAGCCAGTACGCCGTCGTCCTGGCCCTGGACCAGGCGCTCAATCGAACTGCGACTGTCGATGTCGTCCGACTGCAGGATCGTCTTGAGTTGAGCTGTCGACACCAACTCGAGCTGCGCGGTCTCGATCGTTTCCGCCCAAACGGTGCGGCCACGATCGTCCGTGGTCACTTTGGCGGGGCGCCGGATGCGCACGGTTGCAACGTAATCTTCAGCCATCGGTGAATCCTGAGCCTCTGGTAGGAGAACTGTAGCGTCCATGGGCGTCCAGTGCCATGATCCGGGTCGGATTTCGCGGAAATCGCGAGCCGAAAGTCGGTCACGGCGACCGTTTATGATGTGGCAAGACCAATTACGGTTATTCCGACGAACCGGCTTTGCACCTGGCCGTCGCCGCCGAATTGCAGGTTTCCGTCATTCCTGCCCTGCGGCAAACGCCTGAAACCGGGTCGCCGGAAGTTTATTGTGGCAGTCTACGCGCTCCCTGGCGTCGACGGAGCAATAGCCAAATGACTGAAAGCGATATGCAGAAAGCCGGCCCCATAAAGCGCATTGTCCGTGCCACGACGCAGATCGAGCCGAATGAGCTAAAGGCAACACTGCTGTCATTCGCTTTCGTGTTCATCCTGATGGCGGCGTATTTCATTCTGCGACCGGTGCGTAATGCCATGGCCAGCGACTGGACAGACGTGGAGCTCAGCACGCTGTGGACCGGCACGTTTTTCTTCAGCCTCATCGCGGTAAGCATCTATGGCGGCATCATTCCGCGTGTGAAATTCCGCTACCTGGTGCCCGGTGTCTATGCGTTCTTCACCTTGTCGTTTTTTCTTTTCTACCTGGGTGCGACGCAAGTCGAGAACCGCGAACTGATCGACAAATCGTTCTACGTCTGGTTGAGTGTGTTCAGCTTGTTTAACCTGTCGGTGTTCTGGAGCTTCATGTCCGACATCTACTCGCGTGACCAGGCGCCGCGTTTGTTCGCTGTTATCGCTGCGGGCAGCAGTATCGGAGCGATCACCGGTCCGGCAATCACCGCCTTTTTTGCCGATGCGCTCGGCACGTACAACCTGATGTTGCTGGCCGCCTCGATGTTGCTCATTCCCATTCCAATCATTGCGGTTCTTAACCGGCTGAAGGTGACCGAACTCGGCAATGCGGATGTCGCAGCGGATCTCAGCGAACAGGTGCGCATCGGCAAGAATCCGTTTGCCGGATTCACGCTTTTTTTCCAAAGTCCGTTTCTTTTCGGCATCGGCCTGTTCATCTTCCTGTACGTGTCAATGGGAACGTTTGTCTATTTCGGCCTGAAAAACCTAATGGACGTGTACGATGATGCGACGCGCGAGCGCATCTGGGCGTTGATCGACCTCACTGTCAATACTCTGTCTATCCTCACAGCGCTGTTTCTCACCGGGCGCCTTGCGACACGCTTTGGCATGGCGAAGACGCTGGCATTGGTACCATCCTGTCTCGTTATCGGTTTCCTGATCATTGCGATGGCGCCGATTCTGGCGGTCGTCGTGGGGATTGAAATAGCGCGGCGTGCGGGCAATTACGCTATCACGCGACCGGGACGCGAAATGTTGTTCACGATCGTTAATCGTGAGATGCGCTTCAAAGCAAAACCTGTCATCGATATCGTGGTGTACCGCGGCGGTGACATGGTTTGGGCGTGGGCGTTTACTGCACTGACCACCGTGGTCGGACTCGGCATGGCCGGGGTCGCCTGGGTCGGCGGCGGCATTGCGCTCGTTTGGGCGTTGGTCGGCGCGTGGCTTGGCGGGACGTATGATCGTGCCAGG
>CAYVLL010000197.1:0-3965 GCA_964452235.1 uncultured Woeseiaceae bacterium | reverse complement strand
AGACCCAGCACCAGCTGGCGGCCGTGATCGGGCACGAAGTTGCGCACGTGACGGCACGGCACGCGAACGAAAGGGCGTCGCGCGCATCGGTCACCAGCGCGGGAGTCGATGTCGCCGCCATCCTGCTCGGTGGTGGTTATTCGCGCCCGACCTACGGTGCGCAACAGACGCTCGGCGCGGGCGTTGCGCTCGGCATATTGAATCCGTTCAGCCGCATGCAGGAGACCGAAGCGGACGTCATCGGGCTCGAGTACATGGCGAAAGCCGGTTTCGACCCGCGTGAAAGCGTTACGCTGTGGAAGAACATGGAAGAGAAGAACACCACCCGGGTTCCGGAATTCATGTCAACGCATCCATCGGGCGAAAGACGCATCGAATCGCTGGTAGCGCAATTCCCGACGGCGCTTGCGTACTACAACGAGGCGCGGGCGAAGGGCAAAAATCCTGACTGCAAACGCTAGCAGCCCGCCGGCTTTCAAGGATCATTTCTCCGGTCACGCGGACCGTTACGCGGCCTTTAGACCGACCTATCCTGCGGCGCTGTTCGAATTCCTTGCCGACTGCTGCGAGAGCAGGGAACACGCCTGGGATTGTGGTACCGGCAACGGGCAGACTGCGCGCACCCTGACGAATTACTTCGCACGGGTCACCGCGACCGATGCCAGTGCCGCACAGGTTCAGGCGGCGGAAGCGCACGCGCAGATCGACTACCGGGTCGCGGCGGCGGAGCAAAGTGGGCTGGCTGAACGATCCGTGGATCTCATAACCGTCTCGCAGGCGTTGCACTGGTTCGACATCGACCGGTTTTTCGAGGAAGCGCAACGCGTGCTGGTCCCGGGCGGTGTCCTGGCGGCCTGGAGCTATGCCTTGTGCCGGGTGGATGCTGCTTGCGACGCCGTGATCGCTTCGCTGTACGAGTCGGTGGACGCCTGGTGGCCACCGGAACGCGCAATCGTCGAGGACGGGTATCGCGGTATCCAACTGCCAATGCCTGCAATCGCCGCGCCGGCGTTCGAAATGTCGGCACAGTGGAGCGCTGAGACCATGCTGGGCTATTTGCGCACGTGGTCTGCCTGTCAACGCAGCCTGCGCGAGACCGGCGCCGATCCGGTCGATGCCATCGAGTCGGGATTGCGCGCCGCCTGGGGCGCCGATGTCCGGGAAGTTCGCTGGCCGCTGGCGCTGCTGGTCGGGCGGGTGTGATAGTGCCGCGATTGTCTGCGTTTTGCGACTGCGCGTTGCCGGCCGCGGCAAGCGACCGCGGTCGGCAGGCCCGGATTGGAAACCCGTTTGTCACGCATCGATGTCCATTAATGGGCTTCGATGCATAGAGACTTTGCGCCCTTTCTGCGACACTCTGGCACCACTGACCAACGACCGGTCTTGTAAGGATTGAATCGACAGCAATGGCACACCTGCGCGTACTGGCCCCATGTCTTCTCGCAACCGCGTTCTTGTCTGGTTGCGCAACGTTCCAGGATTTTCTTGGCGCGCCGCCGGAAGAGCGAGGACCGGTTCTGCCGCCGCTCGCCGAGCGCGAGGAACTGGAGCCGATCAGCCGCAACTACTTTGTGCTCGAATCTGCCGGGCAGACGCTGATCGGTGAGCCGCAGATCGTGTACACGCGGGACAGCGACACATTTTCAAGCCTGGCGCGGGAGTACGGTCTCGGTTACGACGAACTGGTCGCCGCCAACCCGGGCGTCGACCCGTGGCTGCCCGGCGCGAACGTGCCGGTGCTGTTGCCAACACAATATGTGCTCCCCGACGCACCGCACCGTGGCATCGTGCTCAACATAGCCGCGAAGCGCCTGTTTTATTTCCCGGACGTTGCAGAGGGCGAGCCGGCGGTTGTCATGACCTATCCCATCGGCATTGGCCGCGTTGGCTGGGAGACGCCGACGGGTGAAGCGAAGGTGGTGGCGAAGGCTACCGATCCGCACTGGTATGTACCCTGGTCAGTGCAGCAGGAGCACCGCAAGGCGGGTAATCCCTTGCCGTCAATTGTGCCGCCAGGACCGGAAAACCCGCTCGGCCGGCACGTTCTGCAACTCAACATGCCCGGTTACCTGATCCACGGCACCAACAAGCCCTGGGGCGTGGGCATGCGTGTCAGTCACGGCTGCGTGCGCCTGTATCCCGAGAATATCGAGCTCTTGTACTCACTGGTGATGCCGGGCGAGACGGTTCAACTTGTAAACCAGCCGTACCTGCTGGGGCAAAAAGACGGCCAGCTGTACCTGGAAGCTCACGCGGTGCTGGAGGACGACACCGTAAGCGCGGAGCAGCACCTCGCCACTATCTTCGAAGGCGAGCAGGCCACGGCTGCCGGGCTGGTCGATGATGAAGCGCAACGCGATCACGCACGGACGATTGCGAGCGAAGCACTCGGGATCCCGCTGCGCGTTACCGCGGGCGACACGCTCGAGGTCTATACGCGTTTACGCGTCGTTCGCAATACCGTAAAGATTGACCCAGATGCGCCGACCCTCGCCGAAGTACGCGAACTGCTCGATGCACCGCCGGAGTCCCTGGAAACGTCAATGGACGGCACGGGCGGGGCAGCGACGAATGTGCAAGCGATGGACGCGACCCGCCTGGGCAATCTCGATGACTGACAAGCCGGCCTCCCAGGACGCGAGCAAGCACATGAGCGAGTGGCTGAAGATCATGCTGCTGGAAATCGACCGCAAGAAAGACGAACAGTCTCGCGCCGAGGAGGAGCAACGCCGTCGATCCGGGGAACCGGTTGCGTCATTCCCCGTCCCGCCCTCCAAGGTAACGCCGGAAGGCCGCGGGTAGACCGGCGAAGTCGCCAGGCGATCGATCCGACCGGGCAGCAGGCCGTGCAGTGGGCAACCGTCCATGCGCAGAATTAAAGGTGTTCCAGAAAAGAAAGCTCTGCCCCGATTCGGCGTGCGTCTGCAGGTCGTGCAGCAAGGCGGCAAGCGCCTTGCCGGTATAGGTCGCTTCAAGCGATAAATCCAGTTGATCGCCAGCGAACGCGATCGCCTGGTCCGTTGCGCGATCGCTGTGCGCGTAACCCCCTGCGAAGAAGTCATGACGCAGCCGGATGTTTGTACGCTGGTGCAAATCCGCCGGTATACGGGCGTCCACACGATGCATCATCGACGTGGCCTTGGCCATGCAGCGCGACAATTCCTGTTCGTTACACAACCACGTTTCTGAAACGCGTATTGCCTGCACTTCGGTCGCCAGGCCGCATAAAGCCAGTCCGAGCGCGAGCCCGGCCGCGGTGCCCATCGTTCCCGTGGCGACATAAAGGCGCTCCGGCACCGGCAGGGAGCCGGCCGCGACCTGGTTCGCCAGTTCCACGCCTGCGCGGACAAATCCTAACGTACCCAGCCACGAGGTGCCGCCTGGGGGTATAACGTAAATCTCCCGTCCCCAGAGATGTTTTCGCAGTGTCGCAATACGCTGCGCGTACTTGCCGCCAAAATGTACCAGTTGTGTGCCAAGGCCAAGATGGGCCTCGAGGGCTGACGTTGTCTCGGGCGTCGAGCGCTGATGCGAAAGGAAACAGGTGCAGGGCATCCCGACGCGTGCAGCAAAAACGGCTGTTGCCAAAGCGTGGTGCGAACCGACCGTACCGAAAGTTGCGATGCGTCGACATTGGCGGCGTTGCGCCTCATGCAGGAGGTACTCGAGTTTTCGCACCTTGTTGCCGCCGTAGACATCGCTGGTGAGATTGTCGAGCTTGATAAACAAAGTAAGACGACGTCCCGACAGAACGACATTGTATTCGCGGACTGGTGTTGGCAATTGCGCCAGCGCCAAACGGCCGACGTCTTTGTCGAGCTGCGGAAATCGACTTGTCAGGCAATCACTGGTTGACATAAGAGTGCGCGGTCTTGATTCGCAGGATCATCTTACAGCTTTACTGAAGGAACGAGCGACCGTCGCCTGAAGCGCGGGCATATCAGCTACAATACGGTCACGAACAA
>CAYVLL010000196.1:0-3966 GCA_964452235.1 uncultured Woeseiaceae bacterium | reverse complement strand
GTTTTCGGGTGAGTGTCATTTAACGCCAGTGACCATGAATCGCTGCTGAATCGCTGCCCTTTTTTGTGAATGAAGCCTGAACGAGGATCGCAGGTTGTCAGGGACGATGCCCGGTCTGCCGGAAAGCGAGACTGCCGCCAAATCGCAGTTGCCGGTGGTCTCCGATGCAGCACCGGGGCCGGCTATCGCGTACCTGCTGTTCGGCGTCGTGGCGGGGCTTTGTCTCGACCTTTGCGCCAAGTGGCTATTGGCCGACTATGCGCTGTCCCAGTTTGTTTTGCTGAGAAGCCTGTTCGGCCTGGCGGTCTTCGTATTGATCGCCCGCTGGTACGGGGGCAGCAAAAGTCTCGTTACCCGCAGGTGGCCGTGGCACCTCCTCCGCACGGCGCTCGCGACCGGAGCCATGTTCGGCTTCTTCTACGGGCTGGCGAAAATGCCGCTGGTAAACGCCCTGACCCTTGCCTTCACGGCGCCGCTCATTCTGACGGCACTGTCCGGACCGGTGCTGGGCGAGAAGGTCGGAATGTACCGCTGGCTGGCCGTGGTTGCCGGATTCATCGGAGTGCTGATCGTGTTGCGGCCCGGCACGGGTATGGTGACGCCGGCCGCACTCGCGGTTCTGGGAGCCGCCGTCTGCTACGCCGGACTTGCACTGACGGCCCGCAAGCTGGCCGCTACGGAAAGCAGCCTTGCGCTGTCCGTCTACGTGATCAGCGGGCCGTTGATCGTGTCTGCATTTTTCGTTGCCGACGACTACCGGGCGCCACCGCCCGCAGACTGGGCCTTGTTCGCGCTCGCGGGGCTGTGTTCTGCCGCTGCGTGGGTGGGCATCGTCGGTGGCTATCGGCGGGCCTCACCGGCGCTGCTCGCGCCCTTCGAGTACCTCGCACTGATAGGCGGCGCCCTTGCCGGCTACCTGATCTGGAACGAAGTTCCGGACCGCTGGGTGGTGGTGGGCGGCCTTTTGATCATCGCAAGCGGCCTCACTGTCGTGTACCGCGAGGTAGGGCGTCGCCGCTGATCAAGCCAATGCCTGAAGGCCCTGGCCGGGGGTGTCCTACGGCGCAGACAAAGCGCAGCGAAGGGACCCATTGCCTCAAAGGATGACTTCGGCCAAGGCGCGCAGCGCACCACAGGGCCATTGCGCAGATTGGCTCAAGTCCGGGCTAGCGAGCCGCAAGGTCCGCCTCCGCGGCAATCACCCCGAACGCCGCCCATCCCTCGCTGGCCGCAAGCGCCTCAAGACGCCGCACAGCTTCGTCTTCGTCCCCGTTGTACCAGAACCAGTTGGCGACACCGTAGTCACCGGCGGCGCCGGTCGGACTGTCCGGATCGTCAGACAGCATTTCATTGAGGGGTACTTCGCCTTTGTAAAAGAGACACAGGCGGTGATAGATGTCGTTCTCGATCACGTACATGTCGGCGCTGATGTCGTCGAGAACCCGATCTGCGAGTTCGGGCTTGCCCTGGCGCCTCAAGATCATGTAACGCCAGTGGGTAGTCGAGACCCGGTTGTCATCGTTGCCGCCGATTTCGAACCCGGCCTGAAAAGCGCGCCACGCGTTGTTCCAGTCTTGCTGCAGATAATAGGCAAGGCCCAGGTGATACCAGATATTGCTGTGCAGTGTACTGATCGGGATGTTCTGTGCGTTCGGCAAACCGTCGGGCTCGATCTCGTCGTCGGTTCCCGCGATCAGGCTTGCAGCCTGCTCCAGATCCCGGATGGCACGATCGAACTCGCGAATGGAGATATAGCGATGGCCGCGGTGCCGATACATGCGGGCGTCATGCGGATATTTTTCGATGCCGCTCGTGAACACTCGAATCGCTTCGCGATAGTCGCCGGCATACGCAATTCGGCGTCCGTACCAGATGATGTTGTCGGCGTTCGCCGGGTCGCGGTCGTAGTCGATCTTCGCCACTTGCAGTTTTTCCAGCGTGTCGGCGTCAGCTTGCGGCGACACCAGCGGCTTGCCGAGCAGCGATATCGCCTGGACGCCGGCCGGAACATCGGGCAGTACGCTCGAATCCACTGTTGCGCAGCCCGAGACCACAAGAAAGGCTGTGCAAGCTGCAAACATGGCCGAAAAGGGTTTGTGCATTTTCATTTCTGACATCCACCTCTGCCTGCCAACGCGGAAACGACTCACTACGCACTTCGAACTACGGACGAACCTCAAGGCTGGACGATCATTGCGCGCAACTCACGCATCTTCTGCTTGATCTCGGCAGCATGCTTCGAGCCCATGCGCAGCAACAGCTTTTGGCCGCTCGACAACTTCTCCAATTCCGGATCGGCGTACTCGAACAACACGTTTGGCCGCACCAGTGCCGGCGGCTCCGTGATCTCCGGCGCTTCCAGCAGGTGGTCGATAACCTCGACCACCCGATCGTTGAAGTAACCATCGGGATAGCCGAGTTCAACATAGGCTTTTTGCAGCAGCGGGTAAAAGCGGCGATACATCTCGACTATCCGGACGGAGTCCGCATTTACCAGCAGCGCCACGAGTGCGTCGTAACGTGCGTAGTTCTCCGGATCCAGCGTTAGTTCACCGCTGTCGTCCTGGCCATCCGCCAGAAACGCGCCGTCGATCCCGCCAATCGGGCGAATACGCTCTGCGACATGTTCACGCGGCAAACTGTCGATTGTTGCTACGATGCGCTCGATGAGTCGCGAATCGACCAGTAACGGAGTCAGAGTGTCGCCAAACAGGTCGCGCAGTTCGAGCTCGAGAAATTCGTCGCTATGGTCAAGTGGTGGCAGCGGTTGCAGGGCCGGCCTGTCGGTGCTCATTTCGCCGGGATCGCGCAATGGGTAGAGAGGTTCCGTGGTCGTTGCGGGTTCAGGAGGTGCGACGGATTCCTCCGGCAACGGCGGCGGGTCGCTGCCGCGATTGGTCGATGCCCAGTAAAACCAAAGCGACAATACGACCCCGACCGCGAGTAGTACAGGTATCAACCATTGCAGCGTATCTTTATGCATTGCAGTGCTTGCCGGAGGACGGACAATTCATTGCTTGGCCGGCATTCATCGTAACAGGTTTGCCCTTTGCAAAAGACCCGTAAAGGACTGGTATTCTCTTCAATCCAATCTGCCAGGAACGGCTATATGAGATATCCACAGCTTGTCGCTGCCGCCAGCCTCGCCCTGGGGGCATGCCAACCTCAGCCGCCAGTCGAGGGCGGCAATCTTGACTCTGTGGCACGTGATTATCTCGTACTGGAACTCGCCATGGGCTTGCATGACGACAATCATGTCGACGCCTGGTTCGGTCCGCAGGAACTCGAACATGCCGCAGAAGAAAAACGCCTGTCGCTGGCGACGATTCACGATCGGGCCAGTGTAATGGCAGAGCGTCTCTACAACTGGCCGACCGCTGACGGCGATTCAGAGGAAGCCATGCGCATTGCCAATCTGCTCGGCCGGCTTCGCGCCCTGACGACCCGGATAGATATCAATCAGGGTCTCACGGCTTCGTTCGATGAAGAATCGCGACGGCTGTTCGGTGCGACTGCGCCCGATTACGATGCGGCTCATTTTGTCGAAATCCTCGAGAAAATTGACGAGTTGTTGCCCGGCAGCGGCGACTTGTCCCAACGTGTCAATGAATTTCAGAGCCGCTTCATTATTCCGGCCGATCGCATTCCCGAAGTCTTCGACACGGCAATTGCCGAGTGTCGGCGCCGCACGCTCGAGTTTATCGAGTTGCCGGAGAACGAATCCTTTCGTCTTGAGTACGTAACCGACAAGCCCTGGTCTGGCTACAACTGGTATGAAGGCGATGCGCGAAGCCTGATTCAGATCAACACCAGCTTGCCGATCTTCATACACCGCGCAGTCGACCTCGGCTGTCACGAAGGCTATCCGGGACATCACACGTACAACACATTACTTGAGCGAGATCTCGTCCAGGGGAAAGGCTGGATCGAGTTCACCTTGTACCCGCTGTTCAGCCCCCAATCCCT
>CAYVLL010000195.1:0-3992 GCA_964452235.1 uncultured Woeseiaceae bacterium | reverse complement strand
GACGAGCGCGTCATCATCAAGGAAGCCAAGAAGAAGTAGTTTTCCGGCTGCAAAAGCGGCCAGAAAGATTGCAAAGAGAACGACATGAAACTGGACAAAAAACAGAATCGATTGCGTCGCGCCCGGAAAGGTCGCGCCAAGATTGCGCAGCTCGGCGCCAATCGCCTGAGCGTTCATCGAACGCCGCAGCATATTTACGCGCAGATCATCGCACCCGATGGCGGCACCGTGATTGTTACCGCGTCGACGCTCGAAGCGGATGTTCGCAAAAGCACGAAGAGCACCGGCAACGTTGCTGCCGCCGCGATTGTCGGCGCGCGCCTGGCCGAGAAGGCGAAGGCGAAAGGAATCGATACAGTCGCGTTTGACCGGTCGGGTTTCCGTTATCACGGCCGCGTGAAAGCGCTGGCGGACGCGGCACGTGAAGCCGGATTGAAATTTTAGACGCTGAAGGATTGTTGAGAGCCGCTACGGCGGATCAGGACCGAATTATGGCAAGAATGGATCAATCACAGGGCACCGACGACTTTCTCGAGAAGCTGGTCACGGTTAATCGCGTCGCCAAGGTCGTCAAAGGCGGCCGGCAATTCGGCTTTACGGCTCTGACGGTCGTTGGTGACGGTAATGGCCGGGTCGGTTTCGGCTACGGCAAGGCGCGCGAAGTACCGATTGCCATACAAAAGGCTATGCAGGCCGCACGCAAGAACATGATCAAGGTGAACCTGACCAACCAGACGCTGCAGTACGCAAAGAAGGGTCGGCACGGGGCGACTTACGTGTACATGCAACCGGCGTCGGACGGTACCGGTATCATCGCCGGCGGCGCAATGCGCGCGGTATTCGAGTGCGCCGGTGTGCGTAACGTGCTGGCGAAGAGCTACGGGTCGCGCAACCCGATCAATGTGGTACGGGCAACGATCGGCGCGCTGTCGAGTATCCATTCACCGAAAGCGATCGCGGCCAAGCGCGGCAAGAAAATCAAGGAGATCCTGGCCTGACATCTGCAGACCGGGTCGGACCAGAAATACGGACAGAAACGATGGCGAAGTCAAAACAGTTGAAAGTCACGCTGAACAAGAGTCGGCATGGGCGCCTGAAAAATCACCGCGATTGCATCGCCGGATTGGGTCTGCGCCGGATTCGTCATTCCGTGACAGTGGCAGATACGCCGGAGAATCGCGGCATGATCAACAAGATTGCCTACCTCGTTTCGGTAGAGGAAGTTTGAGATGCGTTTGAACAGTTTGACACCCGCAAAGGGGTCGAAAAAAGAAGGCAAGCGCCTTGGCCGCGGCCATTCCGCGGGCCAGGGCAAAACGTCGGGCCGTGGTCAGAAGGGTCAGCACGCGCGCTCGGGCGGATATCACAAGGTCGGCTTCGAAGGCGGCCAGATGCCCTTGCAACGGCGACTGCCCAAAGTGGGTTTCACATCGCATCTCAAGAGACTGACTGCCGAACTGCGCCTGCACGAACTGGCGCTGCTCGAAGACGGCGTGATCGACATGGCGGCGTTGCGCAAGGCACGTCTTATTCCGGCGCACGCGGAGCGTGTCAAGGTGATTTTGTCCGGGAAACTGGATAAGGCCGTCAAGGTCAAGGGCCTTGCGCTGACGAAAGGCGCCCGGTCGGCAATCGAAGCCGCCGGCGGCTCCATAGAAGAGTAGGAGCCCGCATTGCGGGCGAATAAATTGTCTTACAAAGGTAAGTACGGAACTGAACGTGGCCAAGAAGCCAGCTAACAATCCGGCAGACGTCGCCAAAGCGGCGGGAAAACTGGGCGAGATCAAAAAGCGCCTGTTGTTTCTCGTGGGCGGGCTAATCGTATTCCGCGCCGGAACGTTTATTCCTGTGCCGGGCGTCGACCCGGCGGCCCTGGCGGTGTTCTTCGACCAGCAAGCCGGCAATATGCTGGCCTTGTTCAATATGTTTTCGGGCGGCGCTCTGTCGCGCTTCGGCATCTTTGCCTTAGGCATTATGCCGTACATTTCTGCGTCGATTATCATGCAAATGGCGAGCATGATAGTTCCCTCGCTGCAACAAATTCGCAAAGAGGGCGAGTCCGGCAAGCGCAAGATTACCCAGTACACGCGCTACGGCACGGTGGGGTTGTCGATGTTCCAATCGGTTGCCGCGGCGTCCTGGCTGCAGAGTCAGCCCGGTGTCGTGGTTGCGCCAGGTCCGGCATTTTTGATCACCGCATGCATTACGCTGGTAACCGGTACGGTTTTCCTCATGTGGCTTGGCGAGCAGATTACTGAGCGCGGCATCGGCAACGGCATATCGATGATTATTCTGGCGGGCATTGTGGCAGGGCTGCCTGCAGCCGTCGCCGGAACGGCCGAGCTTGTTCGTAGTGGTGAGATGTCATCGGCCATGGCCATTCTTATGGTGGCCGGCGCGATTGCAGCAACTACATTCGTCGTATTCATGGAGAGGGCGCAGCGGCGCATTACGGTCAATTACGCGAGACGACAACAAGGCCGGCGAATGTACGCCGCGCAAAGCACACACTTGCCGTTCAAGATCAATATGTCCGGCGTCATTCCACCTATTTTTGCCTCAAGCATCCTGTTGTTTCCGGCGACGATTGCGCAGTTTTTTGGCCAGGTTACCAACCCGAATTACATCCAGAGTGCATTACAGACACTCGGTGCGAACATGGCCCCCGGGCAGCCGATATACGTGCTTTTCTATGCGGCACTGATTATATTTTTCTGCTTTTTCTATACGGCACTGGTGTTCAATTCGAAAGAGACGGCCGACAATCTGAAGCGATCCGGTGCCTTCGTACCGGGTATACGGCCCGGCGCCCAGACGGCCGATTACATCGACAAGGTACTGACCCGACTGACATTCTGGGGTGCAATCTATATCGCCGGGGTGTGCTTGTTGCCGGAACTCATCATCATGTTTAACCCCAGCGTTCCATTCAGTTTCGGCGGCACCTCGCTGCTGATCCTGGTCGTGGTCTCGATGGATTTCATGTCTCAGTTACAAGCCCATGCAATGAGCCACCAGTACGAAGGCTTGATGCAGAAGGCCAACCTGCGCAATTACGGGCGCAGTGGTCAGCTCCGCTGACGCGGGGTTATTTGGAGAGCGCTCATGAAAGTCAGGGCATCAGTCAAGAAAATGTGCAGGAATTGCAAGATCATTCGACGTAATGGCGTGGTGCGCGTGATCTGCACCGACTCACGCCATAAGCAGCGTCAAGGTTAATTAAAAGGTACGACAGTGGCACGAATAGCAGGCATAAACATTCCGTTGAACAAGCACGTCGGGATTGCCCTGACGTCGATCTTCGGCATCGGGCGCTCGCGCGCCAGGCAGATTTGCAAGCTCGCCAACGTGGCTCCGGAAACGCCGGTCAAGGATCTGGCGGAACCGGAAGTGGCAGGAATTCGCAATGCTGTGGCGAAAATAGCCGTCGAGGGCGATCTGCGTCGCGAGATTTCAATGAACATCAAACGGCTGATGGATCTTGGCTGTTACCGCGGCATACGCCACCGTCGCGGTCTGCCGCTACGTGGCCAGCGAACCCGTACCAATGCCCGTACGCGCAAGGGGCCGCGCCGCCCCATCAAGCGCTGATTGAGCGCCTTAACAGGACCAGACAATGGCTGAACCGCAAACGACAAAACGCAAGAAAGTCAAAAAGAACGTGGTGGATGCGATCGCGCATATCCATGCGTCTTTCAACAACACGATCATTACCATTACCGATCGCCAGGGAAATACCCTGTCGTGGGCGACCGCCGGTGGCTGCGGCTTTCGCGGCTCGCGCAAGTCCACCCCGTTTGCGGCCCAGGTCGCGTCGGAGAAGGCCGGTCGCCTCGCCCTGGAATGCGGTGTCAAGAACGTGGATGTGCGTGTACGCGGACCAGGCCCGGGCAGGGAATCCGCCGTGCGTGCTTTGAACGCCCTTGGCTTCCGAATACAGAACATCGAGGACGTAACCCCGATACCACATAACGGCTGTCGCCCGCCGAAAA
>CAYVLL010000194.1:0-4033 GCA_964452235.1 uncultured Woeseiaceae bacterium | reverse complement strand
AGCGCAGAGTGTACCTTATCCCCAGCAGGGCGGGCTCGTACAGGTTGGAGCGCGCCCTAGGCGCGAAAGGGAACCCGGTTGTCGTTGCCGCGTTCGCCCGCGGGGCGGGCTCATACATGGCGTTGGAGCGCGCCTTGCGCGCGAACACCGCGCCAGCGCGCGCGACACCCTTCAGGCCAGCAACGACGTTGCGGTCGTGTCCGACCAGGGCTCGAAGGTTTGTACCGACGTCGGGCGCGCCAGGTAATATCCCTGCGCGAACTCGATGCCCAGGGCACTCAGTTTGTCGAGTACCTGCTTCGTCTCCACCCGCTCGGCGATCGTTTCGATGCCCATTGCGCGTCCGACATCGGTGATCGCCCGCACCATGCTCTCGTCAACGAAATCCTCGGCAACGTTGCGAATAAACTGCCCGTCAATCTTCAGGTAATCGACCGGCAGGTTTTTCAGATAGGTAAACGACGACAGGCCACTGCCGAAATCGTCGAGCGAGAACTTGCAGCCAAGTTTCTTGAGTGTCTGCATGAAATGGATGACCCGGGACAGGTTCGAAATAGCCGCGGTCTCCGTGATCTCGAAACAGATGGCGCCGGCCGGCAGGCGCTGCTTCTCCAGCTCGTTAATCACGAATTCGAGAAACCGGTCTTCACTCAATGAGGTGCCGGAGAGGTTGATAGCCAGCGTGAAATGCGCTTCCGCACTTTGCTCGCTGCGGTCGGCGAGCTGGCTCAGGGCTTCCTGAATGACCCAGCGATCGAGCATTGACATCAGGTTGTAACGCTCCGCGGCCGGAATGAACTGATCCGGATTGACCAGGTTGCCGCTCTCATCGCGCATGCGGAGCAGCAGTTCATAGTGGCCACGTCTATTGCCACCGTTGCCACTATTCTTGCCGATCGCGACGATCGGCTGGTAGAAAAGCTCCAACCGGTTATCTTCTACGGCACTGGTTATTCGCGATACCCACTTCATTTCCTCATGGCGCACGGACGCGTCACGATCCTGATAAAGATGGACCTGGTTGCGTCCCATGTCCTTCGCAGAATAGCAAGCGACATCGGCAGAACTCATGACTGTCGCAACGCTGTTGCAAGTTGCGTCGATCATCACGACGCCGATCGAACAGCGCACGCTGGCATACGCGTCCTGCCAGGAAAATCGATGCGACTCGACCGCACCGCGAATCGCCTCGGCAACGTCAATGGCTCGCTCCGGGGAACAACGCTCCAGGAGGATGCCGAACTCGTCACCACCCAGTCGCCCAAGGACGTCCGTGGAACGAATGTTGAGCTGCACAAGTTCCGATATCTGCCGCAGCAACTCGTCCCCCGCGATATGCCCGAAGGTGTCATTGACCACCTTGAACTGGTCCAGGTCGACGTACAGCAAGGCGTGCGACTGCTCGCTGTGTGTGTAAGTACTCTCCAGTGCCGTCACGAGTTTGTTTTCGAACTCGCGGCGATTGATCAGCCCGGTCAGCGAGTCATGCGACGCCTGGTAGGACAACTGCCGGAACAGGCGCGATTCCCGGCTGACATCGTGGAACACCATCACGGCCCCGATAATGTTGCCGATTCGATCGCGAATCGGCGCCGCCGAATCCTGTATCGGAATCTCCGTGCCGTGATGGTTGACGAGGACGGAATTCTCAGCCAGCGCGATCACACGTCCTTCACGCAGGCACCGCAGTACCGGGTTCTCCACCGATGCTCGCGTGTGCTCGTTCACGATGGTCATGATCTCGGCGATCGGCCGGCCCCGTGCATTGCGGATTTCCAGTCCGGTCAGGTCCTGGGCCACCGGATTGATGTAGTCGACGCGCCCTTCCGCGTCCGTGGTCACGACGCCGTCGCCGATGGACTGCAGCGTAACCTGTGCGCGCTCTTTTTCCTCGAACACACGCGTCTCAGCATACTTGCGTTCAGTGATATCCGTTATCGTGCCTTCATGCGCGATGACGTGGCCATTATCGTCGTAGAGGGCACGCGAATTCTCGAGCACAACGATTTCTTTGCCGTCCTTGCGGCGCAGTCGAGACTCGAAGTTGCGAACAATGCCCTGCGCTTCCAGCCGCGCGAACACGCGCTCCCGATCGATCGGGTTGACATACAGCATGGTCGTACGCCCGGATCGCTTCAGCTCGTCCGCGCTGGCGTACCCGAGCATTTCAACCAGCGCCGGGTTCACCTCGATGATGTCACCTTCACGGGAGGTGATATACACACCGTCGACCACGTTCTCGAACAAGCCGCGATAACGCGACTCGCTGCTCTTGAGCTGATCCTCGTCGCGCTGCCGTTTGATGGCGATTCCCGCCAGCCGTGCCATGCGGGCGAGCTTGTCCAGTTCGTCGGTCGTTGGCTGGCGATCACCGCGCAGCCAGACGTCGAGCGTGCCCATAAGCTTGCCTGCCGCGCCGGATAGCGGGAACGACCAGACTGCCCCGAATTTGTGTTTCTCCGCCTGTTCGAAAAGTTCGCGCCAGCCCTCGCACGCTGACAGCTTTGCGTCGATTCTTTCACGGCCGGTGCGAACAGCGGCGGCGCATGCGACATCGGCCCGGTCAACATCGATTGCCTGCAGCAGCGACTTGAGGGAGTGCGGAAGACCTGGCGCTTCGGCGACACTCAACGTGCGGGTCTCGGCGTCAAGAATCATCACTGCAGCGTGCATGCCGTCACTGATCTTTTCCACACAGCGACAAATCGAGCGCAAAGTGCGCTCAAACGGCGTGCTGGATGCAATCATCTCCAGGATTTTGTTCTGCGCGAAACCAAGCTCTTCGTTGCGCTTGCGTTCCGTGATATCCGAAATACTGACACGGATCAGCCGGCGATCCCCGGAAGGCAAATGGCTGAACCGTACCTCGCAGGGAAACTCCTGTCCGTTTGCATTCTTGTGCAGCCACTCGAAGGTCGGATGTCCGCCGCTCAACGCACTATCGATATAGCCGCGGCGTATCCCGAACGACGGCTGTCCGTCCGGCTGCATTTTCGGACTCAGCGTTTCCGGGCCAACGTTCAGCAAACGTGCGCGCGACAAATTGAACAACTGGCAGGCGTAGTCATTGGCATCGCAAAAGCGATTGTTGTCGACATCCAGCACAACGATGGCTTCCGGCGCGTACTCGACCAGCGCGCGATAGCGTTCTTCGTTTTCCTTGAGGGTCTTTTCCGCTTGCTTGCGGCCGGTAACATCACGCAAACTGATGACAAACACGCGATCATCGCCGGCGGTCAGGCTGCTCGCATGGATTTCGGCGATAAATGTTTCACCACTGGCACGCGCTGCCTCGACTTCGCCGCCGGAAAAATCCGGGTGCGTGTCGTCGAGATTGCTCATGAACGGCGCAAGGAATTCGGCGACCGGCTGGTCTGCCGCGCCCGGGAATATGCCGGAGATCGGCGCGCCGACCAGCAGCGCTTTGGGCAGTCCGAAGTAGCGCGAGCTCACGCGATTGCAATTTCGAATGGTGCCATTGGTGCCCACCGACAGCAGCGCATCGGTGACGCTGTCAAAAATGACTTCGATCGGGGTTGTCGTTGTGAGCGACGGCGTGGTCAGTGCGCGGTTGAGTGATTCGCCCAGCGGCTGGGTGTCCGTTACCTGCAGCTTGTCATAATGCTGGTCAACAAGCTTGAGCAGTGCGAGTAACTCGAGATTGTCGATTCCGGAGCTTTCTGTGGCGTTCTTGATCTGTTGTCGGAGTTCCCGATCCATCAACACCCTGATCCTCTGCGCACAGGATTCGAACCTGGCCGGTCCGTCGTCCCGCCAATCCGGCGTCCCTCTTGCCGGCCCGCTGCAAACGGCGCGTCTCAGGCGAACCTGAAGCGCAATTTGTAATGGTCCTGGTCCGCCGGCAGTGTGAGCGTGAAGGTAAAGCGGTTTCCGCGCCGGGTCTGTGATGGGTTTCTCGCCTCGAGAGGAAAGTTGGGAATATTTT
Source organism: uncultured Woeseiaceae bacterium (assembly GCA_964452235.1). Lineage (GTDB taxonomy): Bacteria > Pseudomonadota > Gammaproteobacteria > Steroidobacterales > Woeseiaceae > IDS-8. The sequence goes on along the minus strand of CAYVLL010000194.1, from coordinate 87 downwards.
CCCGGAACTTGGGTTTGGATTATGGAAAACAGCGAGTTGTCAGAGGAAATGGCCCAGGCCGAGTCGCAGGAAAATGCGCAGGAAGTC
>CAYVLL010000193.1:0-4079 GCA_964452235.1 uncultured Woeseiaceae bacterium | reverse complement strand
GCTGAGCACGCGCGACGATTCCCCCGGGGCACCGGGCTGGATGATGGGTGCCTCGTTGCCAATGTCGGCGATGGCGACGGAAAACCGGCTGACCAGGAGCACGCCAGTTACAGCGTATACCAGCAGTCGAATGAGAGAGGCAGGAATCGTAGTCAACGTTTTGGCTCCTTCGCAGGGAATGCGCGGGTCGTATTCGTCGGATCTCTTGATTGTGGAAATCTACCAGAAGGACGAGCGCCGTGTACGACATCGGATGTAGCGTGCCTGCAACGCTCCACTGCGATACATGTTATTTTCGGCAGTTCGAGCGCAGACAAACGTTCGACATCACGCAGGAGTATCCGTTCAGTGGCTGCAGGCAGCTCGCTGCAAACATTCTGGCGCGGTTTTGACTCTGCCCGCCACTACGACGAGATGATTGGTCCGGACGGGCAGGTGCGCAGTTCGGCAAGGAATCTGGCGCGCCACCTGTTGTCGCTGTCCGTGGACGAAATGCGGCGACGCCAGGAAGCCGCAGAACGCGCCATCATGGAGATGGGCATTACCTTCACCGTCTATTCCGAGGGCGAGAACATCGATCGCGCCTGGCCGTTCGACGTCATACCGCGCACGCTGTCCGCGGCCGAATGGCAACGCACAGAAACCGGACTGATCCAGCGACTCACTGCGTTGAACCGCTTTATCGACGATATCTACCACGAACAGCACATCCTCAAGGATGGCATCGTGCCGCGCTGGGTCGTCGAGACATCCGGCGCGCGGCTTGCTGCCTGTGTCGGAGCGAAGCCGATTCACGGGGTATGGGCACATATCTGCGGCAGTGATCTTGTGCGCGATGCCGATGGCACGCTTTATGTACTGGAAGATAACCTGCGCGTGCCGTCCGGTGTTTCTTACATGATCGAAAACCGCATTGTCATGAAACAGATCTTCTCGGAGCTGTTTGCCGGACGGGACATCCAACCGGTCGAAGATTACACCTCGGCGCTTTACGACATGCTGGCCTCTTTGTCCCCACGACCCGGGGACGAACCAGAGATCGTGGTGCTGACTCCGGGCATATTCAACTCAGCATATTTCGAGCATTCGTATCTCGCGCAAAAAATGGGCGCTGAACTGGTTGAAGGCGCCGACCTGGTAGTGACTGAAGACGACTGCGTGCATATGAAGACCGTCGATGGCCTGGTGCGCGTGGATGTCATTTATTCCCGCGTCAACGCCGAGTTTCTCGATCCCGAGGCGTTTCGCGCTGATTCCCTGCTCGGCGTGCGCGGCCTCGTGCGAGCCTGGCGCGCCGGCAAGGTCGCCCTAGCCAATGCGCCGGGTACCGGCGTTGCGGATGACAAGGTTGTATACGCGTTCGTGCCGCAGATGATTCGCTATTATCTCGGCGAGGATGCGGTACTACCGAACGTCGAAACCTGGTTGTGTTCGGATGACAAGCACCGCAAGCACGTGCTCGACAATCTCGACCAGCTGGTCGTGAAGCCGGCCAGCGAGTCCGGCGGCTACGGCATGCTGATCGGGCCGCATGCCACGACCGCGCAATGCGACGAGTTTCGTGGCCTGATCCAGGGCAATCCGCGCAACTACATTGCACAACCAACGCTCAGCCTGTCGACAGTGCCAACGCTGGTGCGGGACTCGATCGAGCCGCGTCACGTAGACCTGCGGCCATTCATTCTGCAGGGCAGGAGCAGCTACGTGACGCCGGGCGGCCTGACACGAGTGGCACTGCGACAGGGCTCCCTGGTGGTCAATTCTTCGCAGGGCGGCGGTAGCAAGGACACCTGGGTGACAGGAAACTGACCATGCTGGCGCGGGTTGCTGAACGAACGTACTGGCTGGCGCGTTATCTCGAGCGCACCGAGAACCTGGCGCGCCTGTGCAACGTCTTCGGCAAGCTGTTTCTGGACCTGCCGCGCTCGTCGATGCTTGGCTGGTCGGAAATCCTCAAGATCATCGACGTGGAACCGGTATCGGCGAATACTCAGGGCGTGAATTCGGATACCAGGGCAATCGACCTGCTCATTGCTCGCCGCGACAATTCTTCTTCGTTGATTGCATCACTGGCGGCGGCGCGCGAAAACGCGCGGACAGCACGCGATGTCCTGCCGCAAGAAGCCTGGCTGACGATCAACAGGCTCTACCTGACCACCCGCGATGCCGTGGTTACCGTGGCACCCGGCGGCAACCTGCACCAGTTTCTCTCCGAGGTCGTTGAGGGTTGCCAGCAAATGAATGGATTGCTGGCCGGTACAATGAGTCACAGCACGGCCCACCAGTTCATGCGCGCAGGTCGTCATCTGGAACGCGCAGACATGACGACCCGCACCATCGACACGGCGGCCGCTATGCTGATGACGGGGCGCGATGAGCTGGAACCGATGCGGCTGAGCCTTTGGGCGGCTGTGCTGAAGAGTGTCAGTGGCTACCAGATGTACCGGCAATACGTGCGGCGGCGCATTCTCGCGCCGGACGTGATCCGTTTCCTGTTCGAAGATGTGTTATTCCCACGCTCGGTAACCCACTGCATCGACCAGATTGCTGCTACGCTCGAATCCCTGCCGCGCAATGAAGCACCGATGAAATCGATCGCACGGTTGCGCAATCGCTTGCTCAATATCGATACGGCAACTTTGTCCAGCACCGATCTGCACGCATTTATAGACCAATTGCAAGTCGATATTGCCCGGCTGCATGATGCCATCGCCGACAACTGGTTTCGACTGGGAAACAACGAGTGAAACAAGAGTGAAACGATTCAGGTGTTCTTGCGGCGCTTACGTCTATTTTGACAACAGCGAATGCACAGCCTGCCGCAAGCAGCTTGGTTTCGACCCGCTTACCATGCAGATGATCGCCGTCGATGACGTGGGTGACGGAAAACTTGTCGATAGCGCAGGGCGAGAGCTATGGCACTGCCGCAATCGTATCGAGTACGACATTTGCAACTGGTTCGCCGACGGGCAGCCGGGATTCTGCAAGTCCTGTGCGATGAACGCAGTCATCCCCGACCTCGGCGTACCCGGCAATCGGCTCCTTTGGTATCGGCTGGAGCTCGCCAAGCGCCGGTTATTGTACTCGCTGCTGTCGCTGCAGTTGCCGATGACTGCAAATGGCCAGCGTAACGACCTGCGGTTTCATTTTCTCGAAGACAAGCGGCGCAATCCGAATGCGCCGCATGAATTCGTGTCGACCGGGCATAGCAAGGGCATCATTACAATCAATGTCGCCGAGGCGGACACGATCGCGCGCAACAAGATGCGACAGTCGATGCAGGAACGCTACCGTACCCTGCTCGGCCATTTTCGCCACGAATCCGGGCATTACTTCTTTGACTATCTCACGGCCGGCGCACTCGAGGAGTTCATCGACCTGTTCGGCGATCCGAATACGGACTATGCGGCGGCCATGCGTCGCCACTACGAGTCCGGCCCGCACCCGGACTGGGAGAACCTGTATATCAGTGCCTATGCGTCGTCGCACCCCTGGGAGGATTGGGCGGAGATTTTTGCGCATTACCTGCACATTACGGATACTTTGGAAACGGTTGACTGGGTGATGCAAAAGCCGTCGGAGGGCGACTGGATCGACCGCTGGCTGGTCGAGTCCGTCGGTATCAACGAAATCTGCCGCAGCCTCGGGCTCAACCGGGCATATCCGTTTGTTCTTAAAGAACTGACCATCGCCAAGCTGCGCTTCGTGAAGCGCCGTATCCGCGAAGTTCGCGAATTGACAAGGAAGTAATCCTTGCTAAGGTTTTGTCACTATCCTGTCAGGCACTGATCGAGTTCGTCGCCGCGGTAACGGGCCCGAGGTGAAACCTGGGTGACGCAGGATTTTTGCCACCGTTGTATGAATCCGCAAAGATCAAGGATGCAAAATGTATACAGCATTAAAAACCCTGGTAGTTGCAGTTTCCGTCCTGTCCCTTGGCTGTACCGAGACACCAGATGTCGCGGATACCCCGGAAACCGGTGCGATGGAGAACGGTCCGATGGAGAACGGTGCGCAGAACCCATTGCTGGCGGAGTGGACCGGCCCGTACGGCGGCGTGCCGGCTTTCGACAAGATGA
>CAYVLL010000192.1:0-4079 GCA_964452235.1 uncultured Woeseiaceae bacterium | reverse complement strand
GACCGCTTGAGTACCCCTCCGCGGACACAAGCCGGCAATTGTCTAATCCTCCCGCTTGACTGTCAACAGCTAAACCACTGAATCTTCGTTGCGATCCGGCTCGCTTTGGCCCGCGACCAGAGTGACCGGGTTAGAGGGACCAGTGCCACGGCTCGGGGACGAAACCCCAGGGATTGTCACGCGGATAGGTCATGGAAAAACCAAAGTGTCCGGCGAATTGCTCCAGCCAACGGTAGGCCTCCGAGGTCTCGAATTCCTCGGTCAGCGGGCGGCTGCCGGGTGTCGCGATATCGACAGCCTCGCCCGTGTGGTGCTGGCTGAAGCCGGGAGCCGCATTGACGCACAGGATCTCGTCGATGGACTGGCCGGACCCGAGCTTCTTGCGAATCAGCTCCGCCTGGTATTCATAAGTGCGGAAACCGGAAACGATCAACAAGCGGACGTCCGCGGCGCTGGCCGCACGGACCATTTCTTGCCAGCGGGCCGCGGCCCTCGGGGTCAGCCGCTGCATGCGTCCAACCAGGTTCGGACCGACGTCCACCAGCTCCCGTGCCTCCTTATAAGAGGGTAGGCCCCGGGCAGTCGCGTAGTCCGGCGATATCCCGAGCTCCCGGTGCAATTTCAGACAGGTATCCGACAACATCAAAAGGCCTGCGCCGCAGTGATTCTGGTGGCGCGGAATTGTCCCACAAACCCGGCGCGAGGCAAGCATGGTACTTACCTGAAAAATAATAACAAGTTGTCGCTATCAGCGCTTAATTGCTTGGAACGTCCGGAAAAGATCGGATCTCCGACAATTTCTACCGACCTCGCACCGACCGGGCGCCGGCATTACAATGCCCGACTCTTCCGGCGCGGAGCCGTAGCATGTCCAGGGACGAAATCTACCAAAGCAGGGCGAGCGGTGCCGGGCCGTTCGAATTCAACGAGGCCGTCGCCCGGGTCTTTCCGGACATGCTGAGTCGTTCCATTCCCGGCTATGCGGCATCGCTGGAGGCCATTCGTGCCCTTGCCGGTCGCTTTGTGCAACCCGCAACCCGCTGCTTCGATCTCGGCTGTTCGCTGGGCGCGGCAACGCTTGCCATGCAAGCCGGTATTCGCGTGCCGGATTGCCGCATCGTTGCGATCGACAATTCGGCAGCCATGGTCAAACGGTGTCGCGAGATCGTGGCCAGCGAGTCGACGTCCTCCGGTCCGCCGGTCGACGTCATCGAAGCGGACCTGCGAGACAGCGAGATCCACAACGCGTCGATGGTTGTGATGAACTACACCCTGCAGTTTGTACCCGGCCTTGAACGCGGCGAACTGCTCAGGCGAATTTGCGACGGGATGACGCGCGGCGCCGTCCTCGTGCTATCCGAGAAGGTTGTGGACGAAGATCCGCAGGTCGAGACGCTGTTGGTGGAGCTGCACCACGACTTCAAGCGCAAGAACGCTTACAGCGATCTGGAAATCAGCCGCAAACGCGCGGCCCTGGAAAACGTCCTGGTGCCCGATACCATCAGGACGCATCGCGAGCGCCTCGCTGACGCCGGTTTCAGGCACTCGGGCGTATGGCTGCGACATTTCAATTTCGTTTCGATCCTGGCCATACGTTGATCGACGTGGATGGTCTTTCTGGTGACCTTGCCGCAATCGGCCTCAGCGATTGGCACGATTCGCTGGCGGCACGCGTTCGCGCCAAGCTGGCCGATGGCGCACACGGCGATTTGCGGCGCTGGCGCGCGGCGCTTGAGAAACTGCCGCCGGCCAGTGAACACGCAGCCATACTCGATTCGGCAGTCGTCACGGTCGGCCCGCCAACCTTCGAGCCGGAAGTTCGCGCGATAGTGCGGGAACAACTGATGTCGCTGATCCCATGGCGCAAGGGTCCGTTTCGTGTCGGAGATATCGTGATCGACGCCGAGTGGAGGTCCGACCTCAAGTGGGCGCGCGTTGCGAACGCGATCGCGCCACTCACCGATCGGCTGGTGCTCGATATCGGTTGCGGTAACGGCTATTACGCGCTGCGTATGTTCGGCGCCGGCGCGCGTGCGGTCGTCGGCATCGATCCGACGCTGGTCCACCTTGCCCAATTCCATGCGATCCGCCATTGGCTGCCGACGATCCCGGTGCAGCTGTTGCCGCTGCGCCTGAACGAACTTCCGGCGGCGACCGGTTGCTTCGATACCGTATTTTCCATGGGTGTCCTTTATCACCAGCGCGAACCGCTGGAGCACCTTGCGCAAGTGCGTGACACCCTGCGAGCGGGGGGCGAACTCGTCCTCGAAACGCTGGTTCTGCCGGGCGAGGAGCCCGAGGTGCGCCAGCCGCAGGATCGTTACGCCCGCATGCGCAACGTCTGGCAACTGCCAACCGTGCCCCGGCTGATGCAATGGCTCGATGACAGTGGTCTCGCTAACCAGCGCCTGGTGGATGTCAGCCGCACCACGAGCGAAGAACAGCGCAGCACCGAGTGGATGCCGTTCGATTCGCTGGCGGAGGCGCTGGTCGCGGGCGACCCTTTGCATACGGTCGAGGGTTGGCCGGCCCCGCGGCGGGCCGTGATCATCGCGACCCGATGCTGATGCAAACCCTGCGGACCTTGACTCCGCGACCGCGGAGGACGAAAATTTCTGTCGGGACAGAAATGGATGAAATCCATGAACCTTACACCGGCAGTTGAAAAGTACGTGTTGCACTGGGGCGAAATGGGTACCCGCTGGGGCACCAATCGAACGGTCGCCCAGATCCAGGCTCTCCTCTACCTGTCGCCTCGCCCGTTGCGCGCGGACGAGATCGTCGAGCTGCTGTCCGTCGCGCGCTCGAACGTCAGCACCAGTATTCGCGAATTGCAAAGTTACGGGCTCGTCAAGATGACGCATGTGCTTGGCGATCGACGCGACTATTTCGAATCGCTGCATGATGTCTGGGATCTCTTTCGCGTCATCATTGAACAGCGCAAGCAACGCGAACTGAATCCCACGTTGTCAATGCTGAGAAAATGTGCGGAGGATGTGGACCAGGAAGACCAGACGGACGCCGTTACGAAAGAGCGCATCCGCAACATGCTGCGTTTCGTCGAGACCACCAGCGAGTGGTACGAGAAAATACAGGCGGTGCCGACGTCAACCTTGCAAAAACTGATGAAGCTCGGAGCCGGAATTACCCGCTTTGTCAAATGATGCCAGTGCCTGGATCAAGGCATCCCACAGGCAGGGACTGTTGTTTCAGTCCCTTTCGAGGCCTCGCGCAGCAGCCATACCGCCCCTGTTCTGCTACCGGCCGCGGGGCCGCCGTGGATCGCGCCGGCCGGCCGGTGAAAATAGCCGCCCGGCGCATATTCGCCGCTGACGGCCTTGCCATTGACGCATTCGCTGTGACTGTAGTCGCCGGATAACAGGAAACCTTCGAGCGCCACACTTGATTGCAGCCAGGGCATTGTCACACCGCGCGGCACCTGCATCAGGAACGTACGTGCGCCGCTGCCCGGATCACTGCGCAACTCCTTCACCTCGAGCCCCGCTCCCGTTGGCCCCAGCGCCGGGTGTGATACCGGCTGCCACGGCACGACCTCGCGACTCATGAACAGCGGCGTCTGGATGATCGCGTTGGGACTCGCATCGTCGAGAAAGTAAAGTACCTGGGCGCCGCCCGCCGTGCTCATCGTGAGGCCCATCGATCCCGGCGGCAGGTAGGCGTGATTACCCGGCAACAAGGTCAGGTCAGCCAGCGTGATCTCGCCCGCGATGACATAAATCTCGACACTCTTGCCAGGCGAGGCGCCGGTACTCCAGCGCCAGCTTTCCGGCAAGTACAGAAGTGCGCTGAAACGACCGCTTCTGGGATCGCCGGAGAAACGCTTCGCCAGGATCCCGGGCATTTCGGCCAGGTAAACGTACTCGAGTTCCTCTGCCTGAAAGAACGCAGGGTACGGCACGTTTTTCGCGCCGGTGGCGCAGCCGCCGGTGATGAGAGCCAGCGACAACAGGCTCATCGACCACAAAGTCAGCAAAAACGGTTTTCTGTCAGTCATGGCCTGTACTCACGTGATCAAGCGTCCACTCATCGTCGCACCAATCGGATGAAGCCGGCAATCA
>CAYVLL010000191.1:0-4085 GCA_964452235.1 uncultured Woeseiaceae bacterium | reverse complement strand
CGAGTTGTCAGAGGAAATGGCCCAGGCCGAGTCGCAGGAAAATGCGCAGGAAGTCCAGGCAAAAATGCGCGACAAGATCGTTGCCAAGATCGAAGAGCACGGCTGGTCGCTAGAGCAATACAATCGCGTAGCGACTGCAATCAGCAATGACGAAGAAAAGCGCGAACAGGCAATAGCAGTGATTGAGCGCATCAGCTCCAGCTAGAACTTGAGCGTCCCCCGCCGGCAGCGAGACAGGGAGGTTTCGCTGCATTTTTTTGTCGTACGCGAACGGAGATCGCCCGTGATACGGGCTCCTGCAGACGATGTAGGAGCCCGTATCACGGGCGATCAACAACTCCCATCGCAGGAGCGCGCCGTGTGCGCGAACGGGACGAGCGAGAACGAATAGGTGCGATTGCAACAGCGTTTAAGCTTTTCCCGTTCGCGCGCAAGGCGCGCTCCAACAACCGGCGGAGTTAATTCTCTTCCGCCGGCATCGAAATTACCGTCTCGCCATCCGCATCCTGCTTCAGTTCGCCATTCACGGCAGGCTCACTGCGCGCGCGTCCCACCTGCACCGGGATGGCGATCGAACGAATCATGCTTCCATCCCCGGTTTCCATCGACGCCGACACATTGAGGTACACGCGCCCTTCCCGTTGCGGAATCACGGTGACCTGGCGCCGCGCCGCTGCGCTACCTGCCGCGTCACTTGCCGTGCGCAATTCGACGCGCCGCGGCTGCGCTTCGTCGAACTCCAACTCGCGTGGATCGTTGATACGGTAATCGAGCGTGATCGGCACATCCGCCAGCGTCGACCGCACATCAATTTCGATATTGACCGGCTGCCCCACGCTGGCCGTACCGATCACGGTATAACGAATATCGATCGGCGCCGCAGGCTTCCCCGGTGAGCGGCCAGCTGCATCGCCCTCCCCTGCAGGAGCCCGCCCCGCGGGCGATCCCACGTCATCCACCACCGTTTCGCCCCCCGCTGTAGGAGCCCGTACCACGGGCGATCCCGCCTCAACATCCTCACCTCTCTCCGCACCACCCCCGCGCTCCGACTGGCACCCCCCAACCGCCAGCACACCGGCCATCACCAACACCACACAAATTCCCTTCTCACTTTTCATTCGCATTCGCATCACCTGCAATAAGTCAGATTCGTTTACGGCAATGCCGTCACGCGTACGTCGAAACAAGTCCGTGCCGGAAAATCGGCGGGCGAGTCCTCGTCCTGATAGCGAAACTCAACCAGCGACATGACGTAGTCACCGGCCGGCAGCGCGTTCGGCGTCGTAAAAATTTCCTGGTTGGCATCGCCACTCAAGCCCTGCGGCTCGCCGCCAACGAACTGGTTCTGTACCTGACCCGCACGGTATATCAGGATGTCCGGGTCGCTCTGGTCGCGGTCATCATCGGGATCGTCCGGCCCGGTTTCAATCGGATTGGTCAGGACCTCGACCTCCAGGCGCGCGGCCACGGGCAGCGTCATACGCAGGAAACGGTATTGGGACAGCTTGTTCCCATCGACGTGCGGATCGAACTGGCTGTTGCTGCAAATGTTGATGGTGGAGCCATCCGGCACGACAGTGGTGTAAACCGGCAACACGTCCTGTGGGCTACCCGGCCCGTCGTTCGTCTCCGTATCACCGTAGGCCGTGATGCCGGCGGCAGTAATGTCCTCGGCCTCCAGCAAGGCATCAACGAACGCAGCATGCTGCGGATAAAGCCGCTTCAACGCTTCGGCAAAGCTGAAAATACTGGTAAACGCCGGTGTCTCGGCCTGTTCGCCGGTCATAACGTCATAGATCGGCGAAAAACCGATACTCATCGTGTCCACGCCGTCGACGTCATCGTCCCACAGGTCGTAAATGATCTTCATGACCGACAACTCGTTGTACCAGCCGGGCGTACCGATATTGCCGGGACTTTCTATATTGATGCGAAAGCCGGATTGATTACCCGCACCCAGTGTGTCGCAATATTCCGGATTGTCCAGTGCCATGCCGGCCAGTGCCGTCGCCCAGCCTTCGCCGAACGCCACGCGCATATCGAGCCGGTCGCCAATGCCGTGCGCGCCGCCGACACTGTCGGAACGCGAGAACACGTCTTCGAAATAGTGCCCCCATTCGTGCGCGATGACATGATCGTCGAATTCTTCCGTGTCGACGCCGTCCGCGCCGAGCAGGAACAGCCCGCTGCCGCTCAGGTAAAACGAGGTGCCGATTTCCCCGCTGTCAACGCCGTCCGGAAAAGGCGATCCGGTTGGCGAATTGTTAATGCTCCAGAACGCATCGAGCGGTGCAAAGACAAGCAGCGGGTCTTCGGCAAGCAACAGGCGCATGCTCTCGTAGATGGCGTCCAGCACGGCGAACGGTGCCGCCGCACGGGTTCCGGAATAACTCGACGTCGACGTGTTCCAGCCGGTCGTCGCCGTAATGTCTCGTGTGGAGCTGCTGGTGCCGACGTTAAAGTCGGCGCCATCCAGCACGTACATGGGGCGCTGTGCGAGATCGAGTTGTGTCTCGGACGTGTTGTCGCGCACCTCGACATCCCAGGCTGGCGAGCCGGTCGCTTTCATTTCCGCACGCACGCGCAGGAACACGTTGCTGCTGGCATCGACCGACAGCGTATAGCCACCGTTGTCGTCGGTTACACCGCTGTCGAGCACCGCGTTGTTCGCCGCATCGATGAGTTGGATCGTTGCACGGCGAATCGGTCGCAGCTCGGTGGCGTTGAAGTTCAGGCCGTTGCAATTCGCATTCGCCGGCACGAATTCATACTGCGCTGTGCCGCTGATCGAGACCTCCGTCAACGGTGGTGGTGGCGGGCTACTGCTGCCGCTGCCGCCGCCACAGGCGTTCAACAGCGAGGCCAATGCCAGTGCGACCGGAACGATCGCTATTCGGGTGGTGGATGCCATCGGGCAAAAAACTCCAGGGGTGTGGCTCGGGCCAATCGCCGGCCTGCGGCTCGCACAGGCCTTCCGCAGGTATGGATCATACTGCCTGAATGGCGCGTTTCCGCCAGATTCAAGGCATTTGTGACCGGCATTGTGCCGGCGTAACTCGCCCCTGGCCTGCCGATTGCGACCCCTGCCCTTTACGACTTGCCGCAATTTGTGGAACCTAGGCGGCCGACAGACGAGGATGGGAACGCAGGGATGGGCCACAAGACAATACTGGTTACGGGCGGCGCCGGCTATATCGGCAGTCATGTCGTACGACAACTGGGCGCAGCCGGTGAGACGGTCGTGACGCTGGATAACCTGTCGACCGGGTTCCGGGAGGCCGTCACGAGCGGCGAACTGGTCATCGGCGATACGGGCGACGCACCGTTGCTCGAAAAACTGTTCGCCGCACACGACATCGACACCGTCATGCATTTTGCGGCGCATACGATCGTGCCGGAGTCGGTAGCCGATCCGCTGAAGTACTATCGCAACAATACCGCCAACAGCCGCACGCTGCTCGAATGCGCTGCAAAGCACGGCGTGCGCAATTTCGTTTTTTCGTCGACGGCAGCCGTGTACGGGATTCCGGAAGGCGGTCGTGCGTCCGAAGAGTCGCCCACGCAACCGATCAATCCATACGGCACATCCAAACTCATGACCGAGTGGATGCTGCGCGACCTCGCGGCGGCCGGCGGTCCGGCCTATGTCGCACTGCGCTACTTCAACGTGGCCGGCTGCGAGCCGTCCGGCAGCATCGGTCAGTCGACGCCCAAGGCCACGCTGCTGGTCAAGGTGGCCTGCGAAGCCGCCACCGGACGACGCAGCCATGTGTCGGTGTTCGGCACCGATTACCCGACACCGGATGGCACCGGATTGCGCGACTATATTCACGTCGAGGATCTGGCCAGCGCGCACCTGGCGGCACTGGATTACCTGCGCAAAGGCGGCACCTCCGTGACCTTGAATTGCGGCTACGGTCATGGCTACAGCGTGCGTGATGTGTTGCGCGCTGTCGAACAGGCAAACGGCAAACCGCTGCAGGTTAGCGAGGAACCGCGGCGTGCCGGCGATCCGCCGGAACTGGTCGCCGTCGCCGACAAAGTGCGCACGGTACTGGGCTGGACGCCGCAGTTCGACGATCTCG
>CAYVLL010000190.1:0-4154 GCA_964452235.1 uncultured Woeseiaceae bacterium | reverse complement strand
CCGCTCGCGCTGCCTTCATAGACGAAAGTGTCCGGCATTGCCGCCTGATCGGCGACGCTGCCCTCTCGGATAACCGGCCAGCGCGTTATACCGGCCGGTACCTCGAGGTAGGAAAAATCGGCGGCATCCGTCTGCACCACATCCGGACAGAAGATCAGCTCGACTTCGCGCCACAACTCAATGTCCGGATTGCGCATCACTGCCACCCGCAACACGCGCTCCGGTATGCGGCTGGCCAGCAGGGCTGCCTGCCGCGCCGTTACCTGGCGAATCGATTCAGTGAATACAAAGCCCAGTGCGTCGGCACCTGCCTTGATCGCTGCTTCAATACTGGCAGCGTGGCGCATTCCGCAGATCTTTATCAGCATTCCAGTTGTACTTCCTTGTCAGGCTGCCCGGAACGCAGTGCGTCCGGCCAGCAACATTTCGTTAACGAGAACAGCCGGATTCGCCGTCTGCATCAGTGCGCTGCCCACCAGTCCCATCTGGTAGCCCAGCGCGGCAGCGGCGGCCGCATCTTCCGCTTTCCGGAGGCCGCTTTCCGCGACACGCACAGTACCTTCGGGCAATAGCGGTGCCAACCTTGCAAATCGTGCATTGTCGACCGCGAGTGTGCGCAAGTCCCTGGCGTTGACGCCCACAAGCAGTTCACGTTTCGCCACGCTGTCCGCGTGTGGCGCTTGCTCGAGCAATTCGCCGATACGCCGCACGTCAGCATCGTCGAATGCCTCGAGCAGAACGAACAGCGAATGTTCGCGAGCGCAGGCGAGAAGGTCGACGAGCTGACGATCCGACAGTAGCGCAACGATCAACAGCACTCCACTCGCACCGGCGGCGCGTGCTTCGAGAAGCTGTTTGCGATCGACCAGGAAATCCTTGCGCATCACGGGCACATCGGTACCGGCAACGGCGCGCACAACTTCCTCGAGATGCTGCATCGAGCCCGCGAAGCGACTCGGCTCGGTCAGCACGGAGATCGCAGCAGCGCCGCCCTGCACGTACTGCCGCGCGCGCGCGCCACGATCGCTGGCGAATTCCGTGAGGTCGCCGACCGCCGGCGAGCGCTCCTTGATTTCCGCAATGAGGTCGAACGCGCTGAAGGCAATTCTGGCTACGGGCAGGTCGAAATCCGCCGCCTTGAACGTCCTCTCGATAGCCGCCGCCCGCGAGCTGCTGCCGGTCGCCATTTCTGCAAGAAAGTTGCTCATGCGCTCGCGAAATGCCGGCGAAAATCCGCCAGGAACGCGGCGGCGCGACCGGAGTCGATGACCTCTGCCGCCATGGCGGCGCCTTCGCGGGCACCCTCGGCACGACCGGTGATTTCCAGCACCAGTGACGTGCCCATGAGAAGCGCATCCCGATGCGCGCCACGGTCCTCGCCATCGAATACCCGGACCAGGGCGGCGGCGTTCTGGCCGGCATCGCCACCGGCCAGGTCTTCCGCACGACAGCGCGCCATTCCATAGTCCTCGGGTGTGCGCACCGTTTCAGCGACTTCGCCGGGCCTGACGTCGTAGAGAAGAAACTCACCAACCGGCGTGGCCTCGTCCCAGCCCGGCTCACCGTGCACCACGAACGCGCGTTCGATCGGCATGCCGGCGAGCGTCTCGGCCATCAGCCTGGCCGCATCCCGGCTGAACGCGCCGATCAGCTGGAACGGCGGCGCAGCAGGGTTGGTCAGGGGGCCCAGCATATTGAACACGGTACGTACACCGAGCGCCCCGCGTACCGGCATCACTGACTTCATTGCCGGGTGGTACGCCGGCGCAAACAGGAAAGTGAAATTGAGTGCGGCAAGACTGCTCATCGCCGCATTCTCGTCGAGCGGCAACGGCATGCCGAGACATTCCAGGAGATCGGCGCTGCCACAGCGGCTCGAGATCGAGCGATTACCGTGCTTGACGACACGCGCGCCGGCGGCTGCGGACAGCAGGCCGGTACCGGTCGATAAATTAAAACTGCCGGAGCCGTCGCCGCCAGTGCCGACCGTATCGACTGTCGGCGCACCGGCCGGTACGCACGGATGCAGCGCGAGCTCGCGCATGGCAGTCGCGAAGCCGCGTATCTCGTCAGCCGTTTCGCCCTTGCTCCGCAACGCCGCCAGCAGCGCACCGGCCAGCGCGGCCTCGAGTTCACCCGCCGCCAGTGCACGCATGAGGCTCGCGGCATCGGTCTCGGTGAGAGAATTGCCATTCAGCAACTGATCGAGCAGCGCGGACCAGGCAGACGCCATCAGCGTGTCATCCGCATGAAATTGGCCATCAGCCGGTCACCTTCCGGCGTCAGAACGCTTTCCGGATGGAACTGCACACCCTCGAGCGGTAGTGAGGTATGACGCACGCCCATGATCTCGCCCTCTTCGGTCTCCGCTGTGACTTCGAGCACTGCCGGCAGCGAGGCACGCTCGGCGCAGAGTGAATGGTAACGGCCGGCCTCGAAAGGCTGTGGCATGCCGACGTAGATGGTCCGGGTGTCGTGTCCTACCTTGGATGTCTTACCATGCATCAGTCGCTCGGCGCGCACAATCTCGCCGCCAAAATGACTGACCAGGCACTGGTGACCCAGGCAGACACCGAGCACCGGCACCCGTTCCGCGAAAGTTGCAATCATTGCCATGGAGACGCCGGCGTCTTCCGGGCGACCGGGACCCGGCGATATCACCAGGTGGCTGGGTTCGAGTTTGAGTGCCGCATCGGGAGTAATCGCATCGTTCCGGTAAACCAGTACCTCGGCGCCGTTGGCCGCGAACGCCTGCACCAGGTTGTAGGTGAACGAATCGTAGTTGTCGATCAGCAGTATGCGTACCCCGTGCGACATCACAAGCCCGCCCCTGCAATCCCGAGCGCACTCTTCAGTATGGCGCTCTTCGCCAGCACTTCACGGTATTCCTTGTCCGGCACGCTGTCGGCGACGATGCCGGCGCCAGCCTGGTAGCTGAACTCATCGCCATTGAAAACGATTGTGCGAATGGTGATGGCCTGGTCCATATCCCCGCCGGCACCGTAATAACCCGCGGTACCGGCGTACAGGCCGCGTCCTGTCTCTTCCAGTTCTTCGATGATCTCCATCGCGCGGACCTTCGGCGCGCCGACCAGCGTGCCTGCCGGGAAACTTGCCGCAAAAAGGTCGAAAGCGTCGAAGCCGGCAGCGAGTTCGCCCTGTACGCCGCTCACGATGTGCATCACGTGGCTGTAGCGCTCAATCGCGCGATAGGGATCGACGCGCACCGTGCCTGGTATGGCGACACGACCGAGATCATTACGCGCCAGGTCGACCAGCATCACATGTTCGGCCGATTCCTTGGGATCGGCGAGGAGGTCCTGCTCGTTCTGCAGGTCTTCCCCGGGCGTCGCGCCACGCGGCAAGGTACCGGCGATCGGCCGCAGCGAAGCGGTCCTGCCGTGCAGTCTCACCAGCGCTTCGGGTGAGGATCCCACGACCTTGAGATCGCCGAATTCGAAATAGAACATGTAGGGCGACGGATTGAGCAGGCGCAACGCGCGATAGACTTCGAATGGCGCAACATCGGAGCGTCCCCGGAACAACACCGACAATACGATCTGGTAGATGTCGCCCGCGGCGATGTACTCCTTGCAGGCAGCGACCCGCTCCGCGTAACCCGCCTCGCTCATGCACGGCTGCGGCGACCCAACGGTGACGGAGCTGCCATTTGCGGGCAAAGGCCCGCGCAGCAGCCGTACGACTTCGCCGCGCAAGGCTCGCCGCTCGCTTTCTGTGCCGTCGTGCAGCAGTGCAACCCGGCGAGTCAGATGATCGAAGACCAGTGTCGACGACACGGCTGCAAAGGCCGCCTGCGGGATGCCGCTTTGTGGCTGCGACCTCTGCGGCAAGCGCTCGAACAGTCGCACCACGTCATATCCCGACACACCGACCAGTCCGCCCGCAAAAGGCAATCCTGCGACGGCCGGCTGCGGGCGCGGCGATCGTGCCAGTGCGTCGCGCAGATACTCGAGGTAGTCGTGCCGGTTCGCAGGGTAAGCATGCGTTTGCTCGCCGACCTGCAGGCCGTCGCTGGTGAGCCGGACTTCAAGCGCATCGCCGAAGCCGAGAAAAGAATAGCGGGCCAGGCGCTCGCCGCCCTCGACGCTTTCGAGCAGGAAGCGCGGCTGCAATGCGCCAAGCTTCAGGTACGC
>CAYVLL010000189.1:0-4163 GCA_964452235.1 uncultured Woeseiaceae bacterium | reverse complement strand
CCTCGCATCGGGAAGATTGCTTCCCACGGCTCCTCGGACTCGACCCCTCGCGCCAGACTTTCCGCAACCTGATCCACATAGTCCGGATGGTGCACCGCTCTCCAGCCATCACCGCGCACCTGCTCGAACGTGGTGCCGGTAAAGTCGTACCACCGCTGGTTGTACCAGGTGGCATAGCCAAGTTCGTTACAGGTCCACGCGAACTGGTCGATATTGTTTGCCAGCTCGCGAAAACGCTCTTCGCTGGCTTGCAAGGCTTGTTCCGTCCGCTTCTTCTCCGTGATATTGCGAGCCACCTTGGACGCACCGACGATGCGGCCCGAAGTATCCCGCACTGGCGAGACGGTCAGCGAAATGAAGATCTCGCGGCCGTTCTTTGCAACGCGAACGGTTTCAAAATGCTCGATACGTTCGCCGTGGCGGAGGCGCGCCAGAATAGATTGCTCTTCGGCTTGCAGTCTTTCGGGGACAATCAGGTTAATACTCTGCCCGATCGCCTCCGCGGCCGAATAGCCGAAAAGACGCTCGGCACCGGCATTCCAGGAGAGGATCGTACCGTCGAGCGACTTGCTGACAATGGCGTCGTCGGATGCGGAAACGATAGCGGCCAGCAATTCCCGCGAACCTTCCGCCCATCCATGGTCAACTGCGTCGCGCTCTGTGCCGTGCCCGACTTCCGATCCCGTACCACAACTCATTCAGCGCAACTCATCGCCCGCAAACTTCCGCATTGTAACCGCAAAAACGGGACCCTGTAGGAGCGCGCCCCGCGCGCGCATGGGTAGGAGCGCGCCTCGCGCGCGAATGGGAAGTGGTTTATCGTTGCCACATTCGCGCGCCTTGCACGCTCCTGTAGTTCAATGCCCGACCCGTACGGAGCCCTTGCACGTTTCTGGAGTAAGAACATGACGTTGTCTGATGCAAAAAACGGGCCAGTACATACCGGGCTACTCGGTAGTATCTTTTTACTGACTCTCATCGGCCTCAGCGCCTGCGCAACCTGGCCCAACCGCGATCCGCTCATGATCGATATCGCCGGGATCGAGTCGCTGCCGGGTGAGGGCATGGAGTTGCGCCTCCTGGTGAAAGTGCGAGTGCAGAATCCAAATGATACGGCGGTGGAGTACTCCGGCGTTGCTCTTAAGCTGGACCTCAACGACATCCGGCTGGCGAGTGGAGTGAGCGACGATATTGGGACGGTTCCGCGTTACGGAGAATCTGTGTTCGAAGTGCCCATGACGATTTCGGCTTTTGACATGGCACGACACGTACTTGCGCTCACGAGCGCGACTGGTCGTAACGACGTGAGCTATCGAGTCGAGGGAAAACTGCAAGGCGGCCTGTTCGGTACACGCCGTTTTATGGACGAGGGCATATTCCAGCTTGACGACTCGGTGAATCGCCCGTGATACGGGCTCCTACAGGCGGTAAAGGACGTCTTCCGATTTGACAATCGCATGCGGGATTCTGCGATCCGGTGAATCGCCCGTGATACGGGCTCCTACAGGTGGTAAGGGACGAGGGCGTTTTCCAGCCTGCGGATCCGCGCGCAGGAGCGCGCCTTGCGCGCGAATGGGAAAAGTTCCGCCGCTGCCGCAATCCCTGGCCGCCTTCCCTGGCCGCCTTCCCTAGCCGCTATCCCGCGCTACGATTCCGTCAATGGCGTGATAGGCGGACAAGATCGCTCCTTCCTGCCAGCTTTGCAAAATGCTCAGATGCTCACCGGCAAAGAAGATACTGTCGTCCGGCGTCAGCAAAATGCCGGGATCGGACGTGCCCCAGGCACCGAGCTGAAACGGCACCTTGGCCCACGCCATGCTGATGCCGTGACTCACCTCGCTGCCGAAACCGGCGTGTAAGGCCGTGGCCTGCGCAATGCTTGCGTCGTTGCGTTCTTGCGGCGATTGCGCCGTAAACGTATCGCCGGACGCGCCTCCGAATGTGTAGGCACCAAGCATTACACCGTCGGCCTTTCCGAAGGCGTTGTTCGGATACCATATCTGTGTAATGTCTTGCGTCGTCCATGAAATGCCGCCGTAGATGTTGTGCTGCTGTTCCCAGAAGCGCCGCGATTGAAACGCCAGCTTGCCCGCGGAAGCGTAGTTGAAATTGCTGATTGCCGCCGCGTGGGCGCCGGAGAAGTCATGTGTGAGGGTACGCAGCACCGTCGCCGGAATTGTGCACACACAGTAGTCGGCTTCGAGCTGCATCGGCGCACCGGAACTGTTCTCAAAGATAATCCGCACACCGTCCGCTGTCTTGCGAATTTCCGTAACCACGGCGTCGAGGACCAGGTTGCCTGAAACCTGCGCTTCGAACGCACGCGCAATCCGGTCCATGCCGCCGACCGGCTGCAGCATCGTCGGTTGTTGCTCCAGCCCTTGCGAGTAATCCTGCCGGCGCTGCCAGAACGTATTGCTGATGAGCGTCTGCAGATCCAGCGGGTCCACCCGTTCGCCGCGCTGCCGGCTGCCGACATTCTCCTGTCCGGGAAACCCGGCTCGTTCGCTTCCCGGGTAGTCAAATGACGCATCGAGGTCGCCATAATCACGCAGCATCTGCAGGATATTCGCCTTGTCACCTGCCGACAGTTCCTGGTCGAGCGCGTTCTGGTTGACTGCCGTTGCCAGCAGTCGTGCGATGTTGCCTCGCGAGTCCGCTATCACTCGCCTCACAATCTGCGGTTGTCCGCCGAACGCCTGGGGCGAATGCAATAGTGCGGCGCGATTGTCGTTGACGAATGTCTCCAGCGCTACACCGAATTCGCGGCAATAGCCAAGCAGGAATTCGTGATGATGCGGTATGCGGGCAGGACCGGGGTTGAAGTAGAGATCGTCATCGACATCGAACATGCAGAACTGCGTGGAATCGGTTTCCGTCACGGAGTCGCCTGACCGGATCGTCCGGGTGCGCCCGCCGGCGGTGGCCGATGCCTCGAGGATCGTGCAGTCGTAGCCCAGCTTTTGCATTTCGAACGCCGTTGTCATCCCGGCGATACCGGCGCCGAGGATCACGACCGATTTGCCGTTGCCGACGTTGGTCGGCCAGTCCCCGGGGCGCGGTGACGGTGCTGCCGGCGGTGGCGCCGGGTTGCCGGGATTGTTCGGTGTGCCGGGTCCGGCAGACGATGAGCCGCAGGCTGATGCCGCAGTGCCGAGGCCCATGGCTGCCATGGTTCTTAGCATGGCCGCGCCACCGGCCGCGCGGCCAATTTCGGTCAGGAACGCCCGTCGGGCGATGCGATTGTGTCCGCGTTTGTTTGGCATACCCGTCCCCCGCCAGGTTATCGTGCTTCGACGGTAAAACGATGTGAGAATTCCCCATCGTCGGCAACAATGTTGGAGCGCGCCTCGCGCGCGAATGAGAAGTGCTCTATCGTCACCGTATTCGCGCGCGAGGCGCGCTCCAACCACTCCGGGTGATTTGAGGCGCTTTGACGTATTTTATTGTCCTGCTGCTGGCTGTCGCTGCGGTAATGCTGGTCATTATTCTTCCGCAGCGCCTGCGGCATTTTCGCCGCGCGAAATTTCGCGCATTGCCTTTGCCGAGCTTCTATCGCGAGATACTTGAGCGGAATCTGCCACACTACAAAAGAATGCCACCCGACCTGCGCGAGCAACTGGACCGCCACGTCATGGTGCTTCTGAATGAGAAACGATTTGCCGGCTGCGCCGGATTGCAAATGACGGACGAGATTCGCGTCACCATAGCGGGACACGCCAGCCTGCTGCTCCTGAATCGCGCGAGCGACTATTTTCCGGACTTCACCACGATTCTGGTCTACCCTGACACGTATGTCGCAGACGAAATCACCTACGACGGTGAGATCGAGATTCACGAGCGCGTCGCCCGTGCCGGCGAATCCTGGCATCGTGGGCCGGTGATCCTGTCCTGGCAGGATATCGTGCGCGGCCTGTCAACAGACAGCGACGGCATGAATGTCATCCTGCACGAGTTTGCCCACAAACTGGACGAGCAGGACGAGGATACCGAAGGACTGCCATTGCTTGGTGATGACGAACATTATAAGGAGTGGAGCCGCGTTTTGAGTCGCGAGTTCGCGTCGCTGGAACATTCGATCGAATCCGGCGCTGACAGCGTTCTCGACGAGTACGCGCTTACTTCGCCCGCGGAATTTTTCGCGGTCGCAACCGAAGCCTTCT
>CAYVLL010000188.1:0-4235 GCA_964452235.1 uncultured Woeseiaceae bacterium | reverse complement strand
CCGGAAATTTTCGCGCGATAATTGCGAACCCGCTCCGCCGAACAATTGCAGTCGCCACGAGGATCGCCGAGATATCCGCAGGGACAGGGATTCATCGCTGCGATGAGCTGGAAACGAGCAGGAAAATCGGCCTGCGCAGCAGCGCGGGAGATCGTGATCCAGCCAACCTCCAGGGGTTCGCGCAACACTTCCAGCACATGCCGGCTGAACTCCGGCAGCTCATCGAGAAACAGCACGCCGTTGTGCGCACGCGAAACTTCGCCGGGCCGCGGATCCGTGCCACCGCCCACCAGCGCGCCGGCCGAGGCGGTGTGATGCGGTGCGCGAAACGGGCGCTGTCGCCAGCGAGTTGTATCGAGCGGTCGTCCCAGCACGGAGTCGACGGCCGCCGTTTCGAGCGCTTCCGCTTCCTCCAGTGGCGGCAGTATGCCCGGCAGACGGCGCGCCAGCATGCTCTTGCCGGTGCCTGGCGGACCGGACAACAACATGTTGTGACTGCCGGCGGCGGCGATCTCCAGGGCGCGCCGAGCGAGCGTCTGGCCTCGAACCTCGGCGAGATCCGGTGCTGCAGTTGCAGTAACGGTCGGCACGAGCCGGGCGGCGGGCGCTAGCGGCGCAGACCCTTTGAGATGTCCGAGCACATCGAGCAACATGCCGGCCGAAAAAACGGTGGTGTCGGACAGCGCTGCTTCGTTCCTGTTGGCCAATGGCACGACAACCGATCGGCCGGCACCCGCCGCCTTCAGCGCTGCCGGCAAAATACCCGGCACCGGCCGTATGTCGCCGTTCATCCCCAGTTCGCCGTAAAACTCGAACGATGCCAGTGCCTCGGTGTCGATCTTCCGGCCGGCAGCAAGTATGCCGAGCGCAATGGCGAGATCGAAACGCCCACCGGTCTTGCGCAAGTCCGCCGGACCGAGGCTCACGGTTATGCGCCGTTGCGGAAATTTGAATCCGCAACTGATGATCGCGCCGCGCACCCGGTCCTTGCTCTCCCGCACAGCTGTTTCGGCCATGCCGACGATCGAGAAACTCGGCAGGCCGCCCGACAACAGGACTTCAATCGTGACTGCCGGGGCCTCTATGCCGATCTTGGCGCGACTGTGCAGCAGGGCGAACCCGGTCAGGTGAGATTCGTCTTCCAGTGGCGGCCGCGTACCGAAATCCGGTCGTATAACGTTGTCGTCCATCAGCCCTCCGTGGCTGTGAGCCGATGCGCGTCAGTCGGGCTCGCCTCCACCGCCCGACTTTTTTCCGGGCGCTGACTTCTTTCGCGAACTCTTTTTCGCCGGTGCCTTTGCTTCCATGGCTTGCAGCCGCTCTTCCAGGGCTTCGAGTTTCTCGCGCGTGCGTGCCAGCACCATCTGCTGCACCTCAAACTCTTCACGCGTCACAAGGTCCAGCTTGCCGAGGCTGGAGCGCAGCACCGAGCGGAAATTCTGCTCGAGTTCGTCGCGCATCGAACGCAGCCCCGCAGGTACTGATTCCGCCAGCTTTCTTGCAATCTGATCGATGGATGGCTTGTCGGATGGCTTGTTCATGGCACTCCATATTCGGACAGGACTATCTGATACACCGCTTCGCACGCGATGACCAGACGAGAATTTGCCGGTATTGCACGCGATTTCGCAGACGATTTCGCAGTCGATGTCAATGTGCTGCCCGGGCTTGGCGTTGCCAGCATGTTGCACCGCTATCGCGCCTGCCCGCAAGAGTCTGCACCTCGGCGGTGCGGCGATCGCCGTGTCGATTTTGCAGGCGCCTGATTTCAAAACGATTGTCGAAGCTGGCATGGATTCTGCAATCAGCACGTCGTTCGTCAAGGGGGGTTGTATCCACGCTGCACTGGCAGCGTGGCAGCCAACATTGAAAGGAGAACGACGTGCGTGCAACAACCTCCCTGTCTTTACTGATGACGCTCGGCTTGTCGGCCGCACCTGCGTACGCGGAGTGGTCGGCCAATGTCGGCTTTGCCAGCGACTATTTTTATCGCGGAATATTGCAGGCGCCCTCTTCCGCATCCGGCGGTATCGATTTCGAGAAGGGCGGATTCTATGCCGGCACCTGGGCCGCCGACGTCAAAGATGGTCTCGAAGTAGACGGCTATTTCGGCTATGGCGGCGAAGTCAGTGGCATCAGCTTCGGTATCGGCTTTACCGGCTATTACTACACCGGCGATTTCGACGATACCTACCAGGAGATCAACCTGAGCAGCGGCTATGGGCTGTTGACCCTCGACGTGGCGATCGGCGAGTACGACAACTTCGGCTTCGGCAAGCAGGACTATACCTACTACGCATTGACGCTTGAGAAGAACGGCCTGTATGGCAAGTTCGCGGGCTTCGGCCAGGATTTCGACGGTGAGTACCTCGAGTTCGGCTACGGGTTCTCCGTCGCGGAAATCGATTTCGGTTTCGTGGCCATTTTTGCCAACGAGGATCTTGTCGGCAGCTCGGAGGAGTCACTGGTGTTCACGATCGGCAAGACATTCGACCTCAACTAGGCACCGGTCCGCGCGCAGGATCAGCTTACCGGTACTCGCACCATTTCCAGGGAAGTAAACGCAGGGGACCATCGATGAAAATGATCACGGCGATCATCAAGCCTTTCAAACTCGACGACGTGCGGCAGGCGATTGCCGATATCGGCGTGCAGGGAATCACAGTAACCGAAGTAAAGGGCTTCGGCCGACAGCGAGGACACACCGAACTCTATCGAGGTGCGGAGTACGTGGTCGACTTTCTGCCGAAAGCAAAGATCGAGATTGCCGTGTCGGACGACATAGCGGAACAGGTTATCGAGGCTATCACCAACACCGCACGCACCGGATCGATCGGCGACGGCAAGATTTTCGTCACCAATCTGGAACAGGCGATTCGAATCCGTACCGGCGAGACGGGTTCGGATGCGGTTTAAAGCTAAATCATAAAACAAGGAGCTTCCGGTGGAAGAAGTAACGCAACTTGCGGGGCAGGTGACAGAACTCAGCTATGCCCTCGATACATTCTATTTCCTGGTCATGGGCGCACTGGTCATGTGGATGGCCGCCGGCTTTACCATGCTCGAGGCCGGGCTCGTTCGGGCCAAGAATACGGCGGAAATCCTCACCAAGAATGTCGGTCTCTATTCGATAGCATGTGTCATGTACATGCTCACCGGTTACGCGATCATGTATCCCGGCGCATTCGAGGGCGGCTACTTCCAGAGCCTCAGCACGCTCGGCAGCGGCTTGCTGGGCAGCGGTGACAATGCGGCAGCCGACGTCATCGCCAGTGGCGGCGACACCTACTATTCGAACCTGTCCGATTTCTTCTTCCAGGTGGTGTTCGTCGCCACGGCGATGTCGATCGTCTCGGGCGCTGTGGCGGAACGGATGAAGCTGTGGTCTTTCCTGCTCTTCGCGGTCGTGCTCACCGGCTTCATTTACCCGGTTCAGGGCTTCTGGAAATGGGGCGGCGGTTTTCTGGACGCGGCCGGCTTCCAGGATTTTGCAGGCTCCGGTGTGGTGCACATGACCGGTGCGGCGGCGGCACTTGCCGGCGTGTTATTGCTCGGGGCTCGCAAGGGCAAGTACGGCCCCAAAGGACAGATCAATGCCATTCCAGGCTGTAACCTGCCGCTTGCGACACTTGGCACGCTGATCCTCTGGCTCGGCTGGTTCGGCTTTAACGGCGGTTCCGAACTGAAGCTGTCGAACGTCGAGGAGGCGAACGCGGTCGCGCTGGTGTTGGTAAATACCAATATGGCGGCAGCCGGCGGGCTGCTGTCAGCACTCATCCTCGCGCGCTTGTGGTTCGGCAAGGCGGATCTGACCATGGCCTTGAACGGTGCGCTTGCCGGCCTCGTCGCCATAACCGCGGAACCGCTGGCACCGACGCCGCTCGGGGCTACCCTGATCGGCGGCTTCGGTGGACTGCTGGTCGTTGCGTCAATCGTTGCGCTGGACAAGCTCAGGATCGACGATCCGGTCGGTGCAATTTCCGTGCACGGTGTCGTCGGGATGTGGGGACTGCTCGCCGTGCCAATTTACAACGCGGACGCCACGCTCGGCGCACAGCTGCTGGGCCTGTTCAGCATTCTGGCCTGGGTATTCGTCATGAGCTTCATCGTCTGGTTCCTCATTCGCCTGACGCTGGGTATTCGCGTCGACGAGCAGCAGGAATACGAGGGTGTTGACCTGAGTGAATGCGGGCTCGAGGCCTATCCGGAGTTCACGGCGGCCGAGTAACGGCGCC
>CAYVLL010000187.1:0-4242 GCA_964452235.1 uncultured Woeseiaceae bacterium | reverse complement strand
CGGGCTCCTACGATACAAAATCGCTCTTCCGTGAATGCTGGCGCCTGTAGGAGCCCGTATCACGGGCGAACCTAACCCATTCAATCCCGGTCTTCGATCGGCAGCCACTTCTGCAGGGCCGGGCCGACATAATCAGCCGCCGGCCGGATGAGTTTGTTGTTGGAGCGCTGCTCCATAACATGCGCAGACCAGCCGGTGATCCGGGAGCATACGAAGATGGGGGTGAACAAATAGGTCGGTATGCCCAGAAAGTGATAGACGCTCGCCGCGAAGAAATCCGCGTTGGCGAACAGTTTTTTCTCGTCCCACATCACTTTCTCGATCGCTTCCGACACCGCATACATTCGTTCGTCGCCGATCTCGTCGGCAAGTACTTTCGACATCTTCTTGTTTACCGCATTACGCGGGTCGGAGGTCGTGTACACGCGATGGCCGAAGCCCATGATTTTTTCCTTGCGTGCCAGCATGTCGCGGACACCCTTCGTCGCTTCTTCCGGTGTCCTGAACTTCTCGATCAACTCCATCGCGGCTTCGTTGGCGCCGCCATGCAACGGCCCGCGCAACGCACCGATCGCACCGGTTACCGCGGAATGCATGTCGGATAAAGTGCCGGTGATGACGCGCGCGGCAAAGGTCGAAGCGTTGAACTCGTGCTCCGCATAAAGAATAAGCGTGGTATCCAGTGTGCGGCGGTGCAGGTCGGACGGTGGCTCGTCGTGCAGCATGTTGAGGAAATGTCCGGACACGCTGTCGTCATCCGTCTCTACGTTGACGCGCTTTCCGGAAACGTGCCAGCGATGCCAGTACAGCAACATCGATGGGAGGCAAGCCAACAGCCGGTCTGCTACATCGGCCTGATTCGAAAAGTTGCCCTCGGGTTCGAAGTTTCCGAGCACCGACACGCCGCTGCGCAGTACGTCCATCGGATGTGTGTCCGCGGGAATCATTTCGAGGATACGTTTCAATTCGGACGGCAGTCCGCGCCGCGATTTGAGTTTTGCGATGTAGGCGTCAAGTTCCGCACGATTTGGCAGTTTGCCGTGCATCAACAGGTACGCGACTTCCTCAAAGTTCGCATTGTCGGCGAGATCGTAGATGTCGTAGCCGCGATAGGTGAGACCGGCGCCTTCCTTGCCGACCGTGCACAGCGCCGTCTCACCCGCGGAAACACCGGCGAGCCCGCCCACTTTTTTCGTTGCCGTCATGCAATTCTCCCGTTCGTTGGCCCTGGCATCCGGCCGCCCTTCCGGATCGTTTCAGTTCGAGTCCCGGAACAATTCGTCGAGCTTCTGTTCGTACGCGTGATAGCCCAGTACCTCATAGAGTTCGTCGCGTGTCTGCATCGTGTCGAGGACTGCTTGCTGCGTGCCGTCCTTGCGAATGGTTTCGTAGACGCGGCTCGCGGCTGCAGCCATCGCACGTGACGCCGACAACGGGTAAAGCAGGAGACGCACCCCCGCTTCGCCCAGTTCTTTGGTTGTGAACAAGGGCGTGCGACCAAACTCCGTCAGGTTCGCAAGTACCGGGACGGAAATGGTGTTCGTAAACTGGCGGTATTCCTCGAGCGTTGTCAGCGCTTCGGCAAAGATCATGTCCGCGCCTGCTTCCACGTAGGCGGCGGCGCGATCCAGCGCAGCCTGCTGTCCCTCGACCGCGTGTGCGTCAGTGCGTGCCATGATGGCGAAGCTCACGTCCGTTCGGGCGTCGACCGCCGCCTTGATGCGATCCACCATCTCCGCGGACTCGACCAGCGCCTTGCCGGGCCGGTGTCCGCAGCGCTTCGCGGCTACCTGGTCCTCGAGGTGGCAGGCGCCGGCACCGGCACGATTCATCTCGCGCACCGTGCGAGCGATCGTAAAGGCGCTTCCCCAGCCGGTATCCGCATCGACCAGCAACGGCAGATCGGTGACGTAAGTAATTCGTCGTATGTCCTCGCACACGTCGTTCAGCATGGTCATGGCCAGGTCAGGAAGGCCGAAGGAGTGGTTGGCGACGCCGGCGCCGGAGAGATAAAGAGCTCGGAATCCGGCGCGTTCGGCAAGCAGCGCGGCGTAGGCGTTGATCACGCCGACCAGTTGCAGCGGTCGCTCGTTCTCAAGGGCCTGCCACAGTCGTTCGCCGGCGGTGGGCGCCATGCTCGTCTCCTGATTTTAATCCTGATTAAAACTTCTGGCTGCTTCCGGTGCATCGCGATGCGGCAAACACCGTGTACTCTCGCATTGTCGCCGGAATGACCGAACCGGGCCCGGCGGTCGCGACCTGGGTCGCCAGTTTGCCGGCCTCGGGGGCGGGAATTCTAAACTACCGGGCGGGTCATTCCCAAATACTTGCCGCCAGGCCCAAGCGCGTCGCGACGATACCCGAAGTCCGGCAGGCTGATATCATCGTCCCGGATTTCGCCCCGAGGTACTGCGAGGAGTCGCAGGAGAATGTCGACCGTTAAGAATGACGCATAAAATGGCGGATCGAATGGCGGGTTTTTCCTGCCGCCTTTGTTCCGGCAAGGAACTCGAGCTCTACTATCGCCAGGGACGCGACGGCCGGTTCCGCTATTACCGATGCGCCGGATGTGGTCTTGTCAACCTCGATCTGGCCGAGGGCCTGGACCAGACCCAGTACACGAATGAGTGGGTCGACCCCACCGACAATTCCGCACGTCGCAATCTGCACAACGATGCCACGTTCGACTTCATCCGCCGTTACGCAGGACCGCCGGGGCGACTGCTTGACCTCGGCTGCGGTAACGGGCGCCTGTTGCACCGCGCCCGCGAGGCGGGATGGGATGTCAGGGGCCTGGAGCTTTGCGCGAAAACGGCCGCACGCGTGCGGGAGACGCTGGGTGTCCCGGTAATTGCCGCCGACTTTCTGGAGATGGACCCTGCGCCGGAGTATCGCGGGCGCTTCGATCTCATCTGTCTTCGTCATTTGCTGGAGCACTTGCCCGACTCGACACTCGCCATGCAAAAGATTCGTGCGATGCTCGCCGACGACGGTATGGTGCTGCTCGAGATGCCTAACATCGAGGCGTGGGATAAAAAACTGAAACGCTGGATGGTGAATCGCGGCCTCCACCGGCGGGCCTATGCGGAAAACTTTGTCGCCGGACATTGCAACGAGTTCAGCCGCCGATCGTTCGAGTACCTGGCCGACCAGACCGGGTTTCACCTGGTGCACTGGGAGACGTATTCGATGAAGCCGCTCGGCAACTTTGTTTACACGCGCTTGCCGATCGGCAACAAGGCACGGGCGCTGATACAGCGGGACGACTCGCAGGTTTAGGGACTATGGTACCCGCTTAAGGCAGCAACAGGCTGGGACGGGTCTAACTTGCGCTCACCCGGCAGCGATCTCCACCACTGCGCGACCGGTAACCCTGCCATCGAGATAGGCCTGGAAAGCGCCGGCTAATTCGTCGAAAGCTATGTGGTGACTGCCGATCACATCGAGATGCCGCGGCCTCAGGTCGCCCCCCAGCCGTCGCCATACGGCCAGCCGCAGTTCGCGCGGCGTGTCGACGGAATTGATGCCGAGCAGGCAGACGGCGCGCAGGATGAACGGCAGTACGGTGGTATTGAGCGCGACTCCGGCCGCAAGTCCTACGCTTGCTATGTTGCCGCCGTAATCGGTGGTGCGCGTGAGCCATGTGAGCACCTCGCCGCCGAGGTTGTCGATTGCGCCTGCCCACTCCGCTTTCTCCATCGGGCGCTTGCCGGGATCGATTTCGCCGCGGATCAGCACGCGTCGCGCGCCGATTGTTTTCAGGTATTCCGTCTGGTCGGCCTTACCGGTCAGCGCAACGACCTCGTAACCGCGTCCGTCCAGCAAATCGATGGCAACGCTGCCGACGCCGCCGGTCGCACCGGTGACCACGATCGGTCCACTGGTGGGAACCTGTCCGTTTTGCTCCATGCGATGAATCGCAAGCGCCGCTGTGTAGCCAGCGGTGCCGATCTGCATCGCCTGCAGCGCATTCATTCCGGCCGGGATTGGTACCACCGCATCCGCCGGCACGCGCGCATACTCTGCGTAGCCGCCGTCACGGGTTTCGCTGAGCCCGCAGCCGTTGACCAGCACCGGATCGCCGGGGCTGAACTGTTCATCCGTCGAACTCACCACGGTGCCGGCGAGGTCAATGCCGCCGACCAACGGATATTTGCGCAGGATTTTACCGGCGCCGGTCGCTGCCAGCGCATCCTTGTAGTTGATGGTCGAGTGGCTCACCTTGATCACGACGTCGCCGTC
>CAYVLL010000186.1:0-4289 GCA_964452235.1 uncultured Woeseiaceae bacterium | reverse complement strand
TGGTGGAGGCGGCGGGAATCGAACCCGCGTCCGCAAGACCTACGTTCCGTGCTCTACATGCTTATTCCGCCATTGATCTCACCATGAGCTACCCGACGGACAGGGAAGACCCACAGCCAGCCCGGTAAGGGTTTTAACGGTTCGAGCCCCGAGCGTGCCCTTGCCGCGATCTTGTGTGGATGACCCCTGAACCCCGAACGCACAAGCACATCCGGTCAGAGGGCACTAAAGCTGGTTTTTAAGCAGCGAGTGCGTAGTTGTCGTCGTTGGCAACTATAGGTTTTACAGATGGATTAACGAGGTACTCTGTTCCTCGGCATGCACCCGGAGTTTCGCGACCCACGTCGAAGCCATGTCGCCCCCAGTGGCAGGGCAGGCGCCGTGCTGCTTGCCCCACAACCACAGTGTAGGGGCTGATTCCGAAAAAACAATCGTTTGCTCCCGTTCGTGACGATTTCCTGGCTTTCTCTGCGCGGCGCTCAGGACCGTCTGTCGGTCTGCCGACGGGGTATCCACAACTGCGATTTTGGCAATTGCTACTGATTTGAAAGCAATCTACAATAGCCGCTACTGAATAAGAAGCAATGTGCTGAAACCATTGTGGCCAAAGGCATGCAGAAGCAGGGAACAAGGCAGACCAGCGTCCGGATGCAGGTCTTGCTGAATGTCTGCAGCCGTCGCTGGGCGCTGCGCGTGATATGGGAATTGCGCTCGGGGCCCCTCAGCTTTCGTGCCCTGAGGACGGCCTGCGGGGATATTTCGCCGAGCGTGCTGCAGCAGCGGCTACATACCTGGCGTGAACTGAGCGTGATCGAGAATATTCCCCGCATGGGCTACCGGTTGACAGCGCGCGGTGAGCAGCTGTTGCTGATTCTCGGGCGTCTCGACAAATGGTCCGAGGCGGACGGGGATCGTGCCTAAAGAAGAGGAATTAGATTAGAAAATCTATATAACTTACTGATATCACTTGGATGACTTTAGAATCTGCGCTTTCTGCCGTTCCCAGTCTCGATCTTTCTTCGCCGCGCGCTTGTCATGCTGCTTCTTGCCTTTTGCCAGACCGATATCCAGTTTTGCCTTGCCGCGGCTCCAGTGAAGATTCAGCGGCACGAGCGTAAAGCCTTTCCGTTCGACCGCCCCAACCAGCCGGTCGAGTTCCTGACGGTGCATCAGGAGCTTCCGGGTGCGAGTCGGGTCCGGGTGCACGTGAGTCGAAGCCGTGTTGAGCGGCGTGATATGGGCGCCCAGCAGCCATGCCTCGCCGTCCCTTACGTGCACATAGCTCTCGGTCAGTTGTGCGCGGCCTGAGCGAAGGCTCTTGACCTCCCAGCCTTCCAGCGCGAGTCCGGCCTCGAAGGTTTCCTCGATAAAATAGTCGTAGCGCGCTTTTTTATTGAGCGCGATTGCGCGTTGCGAGTCAGGCTTTTTTTCGCTTTTGCTCATCTTAGCGGCTTCGTATACGGACATGGCCTCCGGCGGAAGCGGCCGGCGATTATACGTAAAGCCTCTGCAGCTTGCCGGACTGGGCCGGTACTGTTGTCAGCTATTCGGATTTACTCCAGAATTCCGGCAATTCAGGGGGCTGCGGAATCACCATGCAAAAACAAGAAGCTGCCGTAAAGGCGCCACGCACGTCGCTGCATGGGCATTGGTCGTCCCGAATGGCGTTTATTCTTGCCGTCACCGGGTCGGCGGTCGGCCTGGGAAATATCTGGAAGTTCCCCTACATCGCGGGCCAGAACGGCGGCGGCGCGTTCGTACTGGTCTATTTGCTCTGCGTATTCCTGATCGGCATGCCGGTCATGATGTCGGAGATCCTGATCGGGCGCCGCGGGCGCCGCAACCCGGTTGCCACGATGGCGTTGCTGGGCGAGGAGGAGGGCAGCTCGCGGCACTGGCGCCTGGTCGGCGGGATGGGTGTCGTCGCCGGTATTCTGATTTTGTCCTACTACTCCGTCATTGCAGGCTGGACACTCGCCTACGTTTTAAACAGCGCGTCGGGAGTTTTTGCCGGTGCGTCCGCCGAAGCGGTGGGTGCGGTATTCGCTGCCTATACCGGCGACTGGCGGATGGTGGCGCTAAGCCACACTGTGTTTATGGCAATCACGATCTTCGTGGTCGCGCGCGGCGTTGAGCGCGGGCTCGAGCAGGCGGTTCGTTTCATGGTTCCGGCGCTCTTGCTACTGCTTCTTGCGTTGCTAGGCTACTCGATCACGTCCGGCGATTTTGCCGCAGGCGTGGCCTTTATGTTCACGCCCGATTTTTCGGCGTTGTCCTGGAACAGCGTCCTCGCCGCCATGGGACAGGCATTTTTTACGCTGAGCATCGGCATGGGCGCAATCATGGCGTACGGCGCCTATTTGCCGCAGGAAACCTCCATAACCGGCGCGTCCGGCGCCGTGGTCATTGCCGATACCTTCATCGCCATCCTCGCAGGACTGGTCATTTTTCCGCTGGTGTTCGCCAACGGCCTGAATCCCGCCGACGGGCCCGGGCTGGTATTTTTCACCTTGCCACTGGCGTTCGGGCAGATGCCGGCCGGCGTATTTTTTGCGACCCTGTTTTTTGTGCTTCTGGCGTTCGCCGCATGGACCTCGGCCATCGGCTTGATGGAGCCCGCTGTCGCCTGGGTCGTCGAACATTTCGGCCGCACCCGCGCGCAGGCCGCCGTAATTATCGGCGGCCTGATCTGGTTGCTGGGTTTTGGCAGCGTGCTGTCTTTCAATGTGCTGGCTGACTTCAAGTTCTACAAGGGCACGATCTTCGACAACGTCGACCATCTCACCAGCAACATCATGTTGCCGCTCGGTGGCCTGTTTATCACTCTGTTTGCCGCCTGGATCATGTGCCGGAACTCGACGTCCTCCGAATTGGGCGGTGCCGGAACGACCTACCAGGTATGGCGGTTTCTGGCGCGCTACGTGGCGCCGCTGGCCATACTTTTTGTGTTCCTCAAGGCCATCGGCGTACTTCCCGAATTTTCGGCAAACTGATGCCGACGTGTGACGTTGCGTCCTCCCTTCCGGGCCGTCGGACAAACAACTAGTCGTCTATGCGCAAGGTCAATCGCACTGCACTCGTTCCCTATGCGGCCCGGGAAATGTTTCGTTTGGTCGACGACATCGAGTCCTATCCGGAGTTCCTTCCCTGGTGCAATGCTGCCTCGGTGGAGCAGCGCGATGGCAATACGGTGGTCGCTACCCTTGAACTGCGCAAAGGCGCAGTGAGTCGGCAGTTCACCACGCGCAATACATCTAAAGAATTTTCTCGTATCGATCTTGCGCTGGTGGGAGGCCCTTTCAAACGACTTTCCGGCGGCTGGCGGTTTCGGGATGTCGGTGAAAACGGCTGCGAGGTGGGCCTTGAACTCGAGTTTGCGTTCGACAACTTTCTCATGGATATGATGTTCGGGGCATTCTTCGAGGACACTTGCAATTCGCTCGTCGATGCCTTTGTGCATCGCGCGACCCAGGTCTACGGGCCCAAATAGATCACGATGCCTGATACAGTCCCCGACAAACTGCATGTGGAGGTGGTTTACGCGCTTCCCGAACGCCAGCAACTTGTCACGCTCGTGGTAGAGGTTGGCACTACCGTGCAGCAGGCAATCGACAAGTCCTCACTCGCAGAGCTTTTTCCGGAGCGTGATATCGATAGTTGCCGGGTTGGCATCTGGGGGCACCTCGTGGATCGTGAGCAACCCCTGCAGCATGGTGATCGAATCGAGCTATACCGTGAACTGCTGATCGATCCGCGCGATGCGCGCCGATCGCTGGCAACGACAGGCAGGACCATGGGGCGCGGCAAGGCCTGACGCCCTACAGGTCCGGTTCGAGCTCCTGATCTGCCTCGATCCTCGCGACATTGTCGCCGTCAAAGAAAATCGATACCCAGCGCTTGAATGTGGCATCGCCGCGGCCCACCTTCAAAAAATAAACGTAGTCCCAGCGTTCCTCGTGGAAAGGGTCATCGATCATCGGTGTGCCGAGGAGAAATCGCACCTGACTGCGAGTCATGCCCACTCTCACCTGGTCGAGATCTTCCTGCTTGAGCAAATTGCCTTGTGACAGAGGCGCCTGATAAACACAGCCGGCACCAGTCAATGCGATACTCAGCAACAGGGCTTTAATCAACTGCCTTCGAAGCATGTTCAGGGGCTCGCGGCTCGGGCTCAGGGTTGTAATGCAGTGCCGGACGGACGCTCACGTATGCAATCGGCTGTGGAGCGGCCCGGCTAACTGGGTCATAATAGGGGCGCATCATACCTGCTCGCATCACGCCGCGATAGT
>CAYVLL010000185.1:0-4296 GCA_964452235.1 uncultured Woeseiaceae bacterium | reverse complement strand
CGCGTCGCGCAACGGCTGCTCGATATCGGCGCGGCCGAGTTGCTTGCCGAACCCGGAAGCGCATGACAGAGCGGCCACTGCGCGGCGTCGCGGTGCTGGTGACGCGGCCCGAGACGCAGGCGGCGGAACTCGTGCAGGCCATCGAGGCCGCCGGCGGTTCAGCGATACTTTTCCCGGTCATTCGCATCGAAGCGCGTCAGGCAGAAGCCATCCGCGAGGAGATACAGCGGCTGCCTGATCCGGACATTGTCATCTTCATCAGCCGCAACGCGGTCGAACACGGACTCGCCTGTCATGCACCCGGTTCCGCGCGCATTGCGGCAATCGGACCCTCTACTCGAAACGCAATCGAGCAGGCCGGTTACACCGTGGACATCGCAGCGCTCGACGGTTTCGACAGCGAACACCTGCTGGCAACAACGGAAATGAATGAGGTAGCCGGCAAAACTATCCGCATCGTGCGCGGCAGCGCCGGCCGCGACCTGTTGGCCGATGAACTCGCGTTGCGCGGCGCGCGCGTCGACTACCTGTCGGTATACAAACGCCTGCGCGCCAGGCATACGACTGCCGAGGTCGCGCGCTTGCGCGATACCTGGCAGGCAGGCGGCGTGCACATGGTGACGTTAATGAGTGTCGAGTCCTTCAACAACCTGTGGTCTATATTGCCGGTCGAGGGACGCCAGTTGTTACAATACACGCCTCTGGTGACTCCCAGCCGACGTGTGATACAAGCCGTGAACGACAAGATCCCTGGCTCCCCGGCAACTCTTGCAGCGGGACCGCAAGCCGCCGATATGCTGCGCGCATTGATCGCTGCAACCGCACCGGGAACCCGACATGAAGCGTAAACAGGACGACCCACAAAACGACGGCGATGAGCGGGAAACTCCGCCAACGACCGCCAATTTGTCTGAATCTCCACCGCAGGGAACCGCCAACGATTCGTCCGAGCCGATTGCCGCGGAAGATTCCGGCCGGGCCACCGATACGACTCCTTCGGAACGGGAAGTCGAAGCCGAGGCGTCGTCGAGTCCGCGCCCGCGCAGTAAAGCAGCCAGCATCATTGCATCGCTGGCCCTGGCCCTCGCGCTCGCGGCTTTGCTCGGCGTTGCATTTCTCTGGCAAGGGCGCGGCGTGGATACCGAGGAGGCCGATACGGTCACCACCACACTGGCCTCGCTGGGCGATGAACTCGATGAAGTAATGCAATCACTGGATGATTTGCGCGACGAGGTCGTCGACCTTAATGAGAGCGATAGCGATATCGAGCGTGAGCTTGCATCACTGAAGGAGCAGGTCGAGGAGCTGAACGAAGACCTCGAGAGCGTTCCAGCCCGGATTGCTGACCTTGAGACCACGATGTCATCGCTGCAAGGCATCTCCACCGGCGCACGCGAAAACTGGTGGCTCGCCGAAGCGGAATACTACATGCAGATTGCAAACGCCCAGCTGCAGCTTGCCGGTAAACCTTTACTCGCCAGGGAAGCGCTCACGTTCGCCGACGAACGTGTGCGCCAATCCGGCAATCCTGCACTCACCGGCGTGCGCCGCGCACTGTCGGCCGAGTTGCAGGCACTGGATGCCATGGCGGAACCGGATGTCGAGGGCATCACGATGCGTCTTGCAAGTCTCGCCGATGCCGTCTCAACGCTACCTGTTGAAGAGGACATTGCACGGGCCTCAACCGACATGCCGGCTATCGACCCGGATGCAGGTCCGATGGATCGCACCTGGGCCTCGCTCAAGGCCGCCTTCGGCGATGTCGTTTCCGTACGCCGCACTGACGAAGCGGTGCAACCGCTTCTGTCGCCCGACGCGCGTTATTTTCTGCGTGCCAACCTTGCATTACAGATGCAGACGGCGCGACTGGCGATGTTGCGCGGCGAACAAGCGATTTTTGAACAGAGCCTGACCGACGCAGAGGAGTGGCTCAGGGAATATTACGATCGTGATAGCGCCGCCGTACAAAGTGCGCTTGCAACCGTCGCGGACATCCGCAAACAGTACACAAGCACCGACCTGCCCGATATCTCGGAATCATTGCGCCTCCTGCGCCAGTATCGAGCGCGGACCGGTGCCGGGCAGCTTGCTGACAACCCGGTCGATACAGCGCCCGACAACACAGTCGATAGTCCGGTTGACAGCGCGGTCGACAACGCCAACGGGCCGGACGACGACAGCCAATGAAATTCGGCGTTGTCGTCGTACTGGCACTGGTAGCGGCGGCGGTCGTCGCGCAGTTCCTGCTGCAGGACCCCGGCTATGTCGTTATCAATTTTCGCAATTACGTGATCGAGATGTCGGTGCCGGTAATGCTCGCCGGCGTCGTTCTGATACTTTTTCTGGGGTGGCTCAGCGTGAAGGTGCTTCACGTGCCGCGCCGGCTCGGCGAAGCCGCCAGCCGCTATCGCAGCGGACGTGCCGGCGCTCGCCTGACACGCGGCATGATCGACATTGCGGAAGGGAATTTCGCGAAGGGAGAAAAGCTACTTGCGCGTACGGCCGCCAGCAGCGATGCCCCGCTGCTCAACTACCTGCAAGCCGCACGCGCCGCTCACCTGCAAGGCAACACGGATCGCCGCGACGACTGGTTGCGGCAGGCTTACGAGAAAACACCTGAAGCAGCCAGTGCCGTGCTGCTCACGCAGGCTGAGCTGCAGCTCGATCAACGTCAGTTTGAACAGGCTCTGGCAACACTGAGAAGCCTGCAGGAGAAGGCGCCGAATCACAGTCATGCGCTTAACCTGCTTGGCAGGCTGTATTACCGGCTCGAAGACTGGGAGCAGCTTGCGGCGCTGTTGCCGCGCCTGCGCAAGCACGGCCGCGTCGACAGCGTGTTGCTCGACAGGTGGTCGATACGCGTGCACCGTGAGGCGCTTGACAAGGCGGCAGATGCAGCAGCACTCACGGCGGCGTGGACCGCGGTGCCAAAGAATCTGCGACGCGATCCCGA
The DNA here is from genome assembly GCA_964452235.1 of uncultured Woeseiaceae bacterium. GTDB lineage: Bacteria > Pseudomonadota > Gammaproteobacteria > Steroidobacterales > Woeseiaceae > IDS-8. The sequence goes on along the minus strand of CAYVLL010000185.1, from coordinate 1,343 downwards.
ACTGCTTGACGCCTGGTACGGAGGATTGATCCGCACTGGCCAGCACCGGAAGGCCGAGAAGGACCTGGCTGCCGAATTGAAGCGTGACTGGCAGCCACCGCTGGTACGCCTCTTCGGCATGATCGAAAGCGACCAGCCTGCGAAACAGTTGAGTCGCGCCGAGAGCTGGCTGAAGGCCCATCCGGACGACGTCGAGCTGCTTCTGACGACCGCGCGCCTGTGCCTGAAGAATGAATTGTGGGGCAAGGCCCGCAGCTATCTCGAGACGGTTATTGCCCTGCGGCCGACGCCGGAGGCCTACCAGGAATATGGCCGTTTGCTCGCCCGGCTGGGTGAGGATGAGGCCGCCGCCGATGCCTGGCGAGCCGGACTCAGCCTGGTCACGCCGTCGCTGTTGCCGGCACTCACCGATATGCGGTCGCGAACCGGCCGCTAGCCCTTAACTGGCGCAAATGCCCATAGAGCGCGTGATTATCGGCAGTGGTTACACGGGCAGCCGCGTGCTCGCGGCGCTGGGTGCCGGGTGTGCTATCGGCTTCCGGCGCTCCGGCGAAACAGCTATCGAGGGTGCCGTCGTCGCCCGTCTTGATCTGGATGAGGTCCGACCCCGGAAAATCCGTCGATTGTCGCTGCCGGACAAGTACTCCCTCCTTTATACGGTGCCGCCGCGCGGCGACGATGCCGACAGTACCGATGATCAGCGCCTCGCGCGTTTGCTCGGCATGCTGCATCCCTTACCGGAACGTTTTGTCTATCTCAGTACCAGCGGCGTGTACGGCGATTGCGATGGTCGCCTCTGCGACGAATCGACACCGCCGAATCCGCAGACCTCGCGCGCGAAGCGTCGCCTGTCGGCCGAACAGCACTTGCAGCTGTGGTCGAAGAGGCATGGGGTCTCACTCATTGTGCTGCGCGTGCCGGGTATCTACGGGCCGGGCCGTCTCGGTCTCGAGGGCATTCGCGAGGCAAAACCCATCCTCATCGATCACGACGCAAATCCCGGCAATCGCATTCATGTCGACGACCTTGCGGCCTGTTGCGTGGAGGCGTTGTCGATCGAGCGGCCGGCAGGTTTGTACAATGTCGGCGACGGGGATCATCGCAGCAGCACCTGGTTCACCCGGACGGTTGCCCGGCTGGCCAATCTTCCCCCGCCGCCCGAGGTGTCGCGCAAGGAAGCAGAACAAACCTTCTCTGCGATGCGCCTGTCGTTTCTTGGCGAATCGCGTCGTCTGGACAACCGGAAAATGCGCAGGGCACTCGGCGTCGAGCCGCGTTACGCGAATGCGGAAGACGGTATCAAAGACAGTCTCGCGGCCGAAGGGATTTTGAAGGCTGGGACG
>CAYVLL010000184.1:0-4305 GCA_964452235.1 uncultured Woeseiaceae bacterium | reverse complement strand
CCTCGGCATAGACTTCCGGCTTCGAGCTAACGTCGATGAGACGCACTCCGGGATCAGCCAGGTTCGCAAGCATCCATTCGGTATCGACCAGCACACCAGGGTTGGCATACGCAGTAACCGTGCCGATGTTTTCGTAGGCGACGGGTTCCTTTTGTTCCGCAGCAGAGTCCGTTGCATCGGGCTTGTCGCAGGCGGAGACAATAAATGTCGACAGGATCAGGACAAGAAACGGATACAGGCTGCTATTTCTACAAAGCATGAAGACTTGCCTCGCCAATGTGGAGTCGCCCCGCCGTGGGTGTGCGACCCGCCGCAATCCCCGGTGTGACAATCATACGCGCACTCCTATAATAGCACTCTCGGTTTCCTGGACTCTCCGCAGGCGGGAAGACATAGATGCGTAAGCACTTGATGATTTTCGCGCTTGCCGTTTGCAGCCTCTGCACACAGGCTGGCGCCGACCAGGTGCCCGCTACCGGCAAATTCCTGGTGGCCGCAGAAGAACTGCAAGGCGACTATTTCGGCAAAACCGTAGTGCTGCTGCTGCAATACGATGCGACCGGTGCAATGGGTCTCGTGATCAATCGGCCGACTGACGTTACCCCCGATGAACTGCTAAATGAACCGGATGTTTTGTCTGGTTATGACGGAACACTTTACTGGGGTGGCCCGGTGCAGATGACGAGCCTGCGTGCACTGGCACGCTCGGATACGCCGCCGGCCGGCGGGCGCTCAGTCGTCGACGATGTTTACCTGTTGCCGATCGACGATGCCCTGACGGTCGGCGCCGTGGACACCGACAGTCTGCGCCTATTCATCGGCTACGCAGGCTGGGCGCCCGGCCAGCTGGAGCGCGAACTGGCCGGCCGAAGCTGGCACGTGGTTTCCGCCAGTGCGGACCTGGTATTCGCCGAAAACCCGCGTGTCATCTGGCAACGGCTGGCGCCACCGGCCCAGCTTCGCGCTGCTTTGGATCGCTAACTTCGACATTACGCCCGTTAAGACCAACCGAGGCTGAAACCCGCCGCCTCGCTCGTCAAGTAAACGCCAGTTGCATGCCATCGGTCTTAAGGGCAATGGCACTGACGTACCGTAAATCGCCCGTGGGACGGGCTCCTACAGCTCGCGAACAGTCCGATTCGTGGACTGTAGGAGCCCGCCCTGCGGGCGATCCGACTCAAGTAAGTGTCATTGGTCTTAAGGGTCACTTAAGGTTGACCCGCTACAGTTGAGTCGTGGGTCGTTCTGCGAGAATAGTCTTGATGTCCGCCCGCACAACAAACACAACTATGGGAAACCGTCATGACCAGAACCTTCATCCTGCTCGCGCTGTCCGCACTGCCGTTTTTTGCCGGGGTGACCAGTGCCGCCGGCGACCCGGGCTTTCGGGTTCGTGCCGACGTTTCTGCGCCGCTCAACGCCGATACCGGCTGGGCAGCCGGATTGAATGAAAACGCTACGGTGACAGCCGACCAGCCCTTTCGGCTGCGTTTCGAACTGGAGCCGACTTCGCAGACGGACGGGCTGCAACTCGAATACCGCCGCAACGGTGGCGAATGGACGGTACTCGAGGCGCACGATTTCCCTTATCCGAGTCGTGAACACGAACTCGATTTCCTCGGCGAGGAGTCCGGCAGCACGCCGCAAGACTGGCGCGCGGTCAGCGGCGACGTGGCGGGTCTTGCGGTGTCCGGTGACGGTGACGCGAAAGTGTTGCGGGCCCGGGCCGGGGATGAAGCACTGATAGCACTCTACCCACCGCCGTGGGAACTCGACGAGTTCGCGCTTGCGACTGAATTCCGTATGCCGGCCGGGGACAATGCCATCGTCGGGCTGGTGTTCGGCTACGTCGATGCAGACAATTACTGGCGCGTCCTGCTGGATGCAGGCTCGGGCAGCATCCGCGTCAGCCGCCTGATCGACGGCGCGGAGACACTCGTCACGGAGCGTGCCGCGGGCGTCGTACCCGGCCAGTGGCTGGAGATAGAGGCCAAGGTCGAGGAAGGCAATCTGGAAGTAAATTTCCAGGATGATGCGCTGGAGTTCATCGAGCCGGTCGGCGACAGCGTGCCGGTATCGGATCTGGGCTTCTACCTGCCCGCCGGGACGACCGCGGAGTTCCGCAGCTTTCTGTTCGAAGGCCGGCCACGCACACCGTCGGTCAGCATCATCTCGACCGACGCCTACGAGGACGGCGAAGCGACCGCCGATCTGCTGCAAGGCTCCGCCTCACGATTTCACGCCGGCGCGGGCATAAACATGTCAGAGCGAACGCCGGCATGGAACGCCACCGGGAGCCACGGCGAGTTTGAGTGGCCACTGGTAATCCGGAGACTTGCGGACCGTGCGGTGACCACCGACGACGGTGACACGTTCGAGTTCCGTATGAGCGACGCGAGCGGCAAACCGGTCGCCGGCGGCCCAACACCGACACTCACGCTGCACGTCCCCGACTTCCTTCTCGGCGGGACCTTCGTGGAAACCCCCGGCCGTATCGGGCCCTGGCAGGCCGGGAACGGCGACCTGTACTTCATTATCGAGCCGACCGAAAGCGACAACCTGTTCATGGTCGTGAAATCGAACGACGGTGGGCGAACCTGGAACGAAGTCGACGGTGAGAATCGACCCGAGACCGGCGACCTGGAGTCCGTGGACGGGCAGCTGGTAGACGGCACCATTCACATGGTCCACCAGGTGACTGAAGCGACTTTGTATCACGCGTTTCGCACCTCCGACCATCCGACCCACCCGGATACCTGGGCGGTAACGGACGAACTCGCAACTGAAGTCATTGCGCGGGCACAGATGGCGTCCCTGGTAGTGCGCTCGGACGGCAGCATGGTCATATTCCATCTCGGCCATACGATCGGCTACGCCGTTCGCTCGCCCGCCGGCGTCTGGAGTGACGAGATCGTCATCGGCGGCAACGACGGCGTACCGCACCTCGCCGGCCCGCAGGCTGTCCTCGGCGCCGACGACCAGGCGCATCTTGGCTATTACCGCGAAGACGGCACGATCTGGTATCGCAGGCTGCTGCCTGACGGCACCTTGACGGAACCGCACCAGCTCGCAACGGGTGCCGGCACCACCGAAGACGATTTCGGCCCCGTCCTGCCGTTGGTCTACTTGCCGCAGAGTGACACCACGGTCATTATTTATCGACTCGCGGACGGGTTCTTGTGGGAGCGGCGCGTAACCGGCGACGACTTGCCGACTGCGGCCGTGCGGGTAACCGATCGGCCTGTCGTGCAACATGCTGTCGACTCCCAACAGGCCGGCGCCGACGCGGTAGCCGACGGCGAGACGGTGCGCGTGCTGTTCATCGACGACGCCGAACGCAACATCTACAGTACCCACGACGCCGGCGGCTGGCAGTCGCCGACGCTCGAGATCGACGGCATTGACGGCGGCTGGGTGCGCGGCAGCGTGTACACACGTCCCGACGGCGTGAAGGTCTACGGGTACGCATACGATGCGGGCTCACAGGGTGGCGCCGGCTTCAACTACTTTGCCGAGAAGGTGCTCGACGCGCAATGATGTTGTAGGCTGCCCGGACTGCCGCGGCGACGGTTTCGCGGCGGACCGACCCCGGGGAAAGACATGCCTCTTACATTGACGGTGAACGGCGAGATGTATGAGGTCGATGTCGAACCGGAGACGCCGTTGCTGTGGGTTTTGCGTGACGACATCGGCCTGACCGGCACCAAGTACGGCTGCGGCATTGCGCAATGCGGCGTCTGCACGGTGCACGTCGACGGACGCCCGGTACGCGCCTGTACCACGACGGCGGCAAGTGCAGTCGGCAAGAAGATAACCACGATCGAAGGACTGTCACCGGATGGCAGTCATCCGGTGCAGCGCGCCTGGGTTGAGCATACCGTGCCGCAGTGCGGTTACTGCCAGTCCGGCCAGATCATGGCGGCCGTCGCGCTGCTCGCACATAAACCGGATCCCTCCGACAGCGATATTGACTCGGCCATGGCCGGGCAGTTGTGCCGCTGCGGCACCTATCCGCGCATTCGCAAGGCGATCCATCACGCCGCCCGGCTGGCGAAGTCGTGAAGGAGGCAGCCATGAAGCGAACACCGCATACTTTTTCGCGGCGCACCGTCATTCGAACAATGGTCGGTGCCGGTGGCGGAATGCTGCTCGGCTTTCATATGCCGGGCGCCGCGGCGGCAGTGATTGCGCCGAAACCGTGGACGACACCCACGGACGGCGTCGAGATCAACGCCTGGCTTGCCATCGATGCTGACGGCACCGTGACCATTCGCGTGCCGCACACCGAGCAGGGCCAGGGCGCGC
>CAYVLL010000183.1:2658-4305 GCA_964452235.1 uncultured Woeseiaceae bacterium | reverse complement strand
TCGTAGTTGGTGCCGGGGTTGAATATTCGTAGTTATTTCGTAGTTAGCGCCGGGGTCAATCGATAGTGATTATTGGCGAATCACCAGAATAACTACGAATAATTAACCCCGGCACCGAAGGTCGTGGGTTTGTCTGGGGGAGGGGATTGAGAGTGGTGGTCGACAGGGAGCTTGGGGAGCGTGATTCGATGCCGTTTGCGGCGCCTTGTCGCCGGTTGTCGGCAACTGCGCCCTTCAGGTGGTTGCTGCAGGGGGCGCGAGACTATCGACGCGCGATGCGGGCAAGTCTGGCCTATGGGCTGTTCATGGCGGTGACGATCGCTATCGTATCGATTGCTGCGTGGAGCTATGGCGCTCACTGGCTCATGCTGGCGATGCTGGGCGGGTTCGTGTTTCTCGCACCTCTCGCGTGCATCGGGCTTTATGCAATTAGCGCGCAGCTCGAACGCGGTCAGCCGCCCCTGTTGCGGCGTAGTCTCAAAGCCGCTTTGCGCCGGCACTTCGGTAACGAGATGGTGTTTGCGCTCGCGTTACTCGTCGTGTTTCTCGTCTGGGCGCGTGCGGCGGTCATGGTCAGTGTGTTCTTGCCGATGGACGGCAACCCGTCAATCGGTGAGATGGCCGGCTACCTCGCGGTCGGCAGCGTTGTCGGTGCGCTTTTTGCGGCGGTTACCTTCTCGGCCAGCGCGTTTTCGCTGCCGATGATCATGCACCGCGATGTCGACAGCATTACGGCCATCGTCACCTCCATCAATGCCGTGTTGCGTAACAAGCTGGCGATGCTGGTCTGGCTCGCGCTGATCATGCTGGGGCTGATCGTCGGCGTGGCAACGGCCTTCGTCGGGCTCATCTTTATCCTGCCCGTGATCGGCTACGGCGCCTGGCATGGCTACCTGGAGACCATTGACGCCAGCGCCTTTCCGCGGCATGCAATCGGTATCACCTCCATCCCCCGCAGCAACAAAGGGGGACAGTGACCATTATCGATGCAAAAGGTCACTGTCCCTCTTTCGGGGTCCCTCTTTCGGGCCGCAAAAGGTCACTGTCCCTATTTTTGGGGGAGTCACGGTATATCCCTATAGAGCCCGGCCGGGGGTTCTGGCAAGGTGCCGCCCGGTAGGCGGTGCCGGCCCGACAATAAACGCAGGAACAAGTGCTTATGGAGTTGCAATCGAGCTATAACGACACTGTCGTAAGGCAATTTGCGATCATGACAGTGGTGTGGGGCATTGTCGGCATGCTTGTCGGCCTGTTGATCGCCGCGCAACTCATCTGGCCGTCGCTGAACTTCGACCTGCCGTGGCTGACCTACAGCCGCCTGCGTCCGCTGCACACCAATGCGGTCATTTTCGCGTTCGGGGGGAGTGCGCTCTTCGCTACCGCGTACTACGTCGTGCAACGCACCTGCCATGTGCGGCTGGCGTTCGGCAAGCTGGCATCCTTTACCTTCTGGGGCTGGCAGACGGTCATCGTGCTCGCGGCGATCACGTTGCCGCTCGGCATCACCCAGAGCAAGGAGTACGCCGAACTGGAGTGGCCGATCGATCTCCTGATCGCGGTCGTCTGGGTGTCCTACGGTATCGTCTTCCTCGGTACGATCGCCCGGCGACGCGTCAAGCACATCTATGTCGCGAACTGGTTCTACGC
>CAYVLL010000183.1:0-2558 GCA_964452235.1 uncultured Woeseiaceae bacterium | reverse complement strand
TCGCAGGGCCTCATGTGGCGGGCAATGAACGACGACGGCACGCTGACCTATTCGTTCATCGAAACCGTCAAGTTCAACTACCCCTATTACGGCCTGCGCCTGCTGGGCGGTGTCGTGTTTTTCAGCGGCATGCTGATCATGGCCTACAACGTATGGATGACCGTTCGGCAGACGAAGCCGCAACCGGTCTCCGTTGTGCAACCGGCGTGAGGCCCGCAACATGAATCACGAAAAAATTGAAAAAAACGTCAACCTCATGGCGATACTCATCGTCGTCGTGATCAGTATCGGCGGCCTGGTGGAAATCGTGCCGTTAATGGCCAGCACCTCGGCGACCGAGCCCTATGAAGGGGTGCGTCCTTACCCGCCGCTGCAACTGGCCGGGCGCGACATTTACGTCCGTGAAGGGTGCTACAACTGTCACTCACAGCAGATCCGGCCGTTTCGCAGCGAAACCGAACGCTACGGGCCGTACTCGGTCGCGGGTGAGTTTGTGTACGACCGGCCGTTCCAGTTCGGGTCAAAACGTACCGGGCCGGATCTCGCCCGAGTCGGCAAGCGCTACAGCGACGAATGGCATCGCTTGCATCTGATCGATCCGCAGGAACTCGTGCCGGACTCGAACATGCCGGGGTACCCGTGGCTTGCGGACAAGATGATCGACGGCGAGGAGATTACGCGAAAGATGCGCGCACTGCGCCGGCTCGGGGACCCGTACACGGACGAGGAAATAGCCGGGGCAGCCGCCGCGGTCGAGGGGAAAACCGAGCTCGACGCGATGGTCGACTACCTGCAGAACCTCGGCACCGTGCGCTCGGCGCGATAAGGCATTGCAGCATGGATATGGGAACGGTACGCGGCCTGCTAACAGCCATTCTCCTGGTGCTGTTTATCGGCCTCGTCGCCTGGACCTGGAGCCGAAAACGCAAACCTGAGTATGACGAAGCGGCAAAGATGCCACTCAATGACGACGACAAACCAATGACGGGTACAACGAAGAGGCAATCCAAATGAGTAGTGGCTGGAGCTGGTTTGTCGCCATTGGAACCATTGCGAGCATGCTGGCGTGCTTCTGGCTTGTTGTCTGGACCAACCGGCAGCGCGGAACGCCCGAGGAGATAAAGGCATCCGAATCGCATGTCTGGGATGAGGACGTGCGCGAACTCAACAACCCGCTGCCGATGTGGTGGCTTTACCTGTTCATCCTGACATTGATCTGGGGCGGTGTGTACTTCCTGTTGTACCCGGGGCTTGGCAATTTTTCCGGTCTCCTGTCGTGGACGCAGCTCAGCCAGTACGAGGAAGAAGTGGCGGCGGCGGAAGCGCGCTACGCGCCCATTTTCGCGGAGTTCAGCGGTATGGAGATCGAGGCGCTAGCAGAGCATCCGGCGGCGCTGGACATCGGACGCAGCCTGTATGCCAATTATTGCGCGCAGTGCCACGGTTCAGCCGGTCTCGGCGCGCGCGGTTTTCCGAACCTGGCCGACGGCAACTGGCAGTGGGGTGGCCAGCCGGCACAAATCGAACACAGCATCCTGAATGGACGGCGCGGCATCATGCCGGCACTGGGCAATGTGTTTGCCAATGACGACGAGATCGATGCCATGGTCGAGTATGTGCAGGGTATGTCGCAAGGCGTGAATACCGAGTCGCCGGCGCACACAAAGTACATGACGTTTTGTGTTGCCTGCCATGGCGCCGACGGCGGTGGCATGCAGGTGCTCGGTGCGCCGAGCCTCAAGGACGACGTCTGGCTTTACGGCAGCTCGGCCGAGGAAATCCGCACCAGTATCGTCGCCGGGCGCGATGGCGTGATGCCGGCGCATGCCGATTTCATCGGACCCGATCGCGCGCGAATTCTAGCGGCCTACGTTTACAGTCTGTCGCAATAGTGGACGGGACTGACGACTCGGCTAGCGGCGACTGGTCTCGCGATACGGTAAAGATCGCCGTCCTGACGTGGATTTCGTTTCTTGGCGCGTGCGTTTTCGCGATGATTTTCTTTGCCTTTGTTGATCCGCTGGTGCTGATCGAATCGATCGATGCGCTGGAAAGCCGCAATGCCGGCTACGCGGTCGGCTTTTTCTTTTTCTGGGCCAACGGCTGGATCGCGGGCTGGTTCACCATGCGGCTGATACGGCGCAAGCGCCGCGGTCCCGGCGCCGGAAGATTTCCTGGCGACCGGGCGCAGTAGCCGTTATGGCGGAAAGCAATGCCGGCGGCTACGAGTACGGCCAGCTGTACCGCAGCGAAGACAAGATTTACCCGCGAGAAGTCAAGGGTCGTTTCGCAACGTTGCGGCGACTTTCGATGTTTGTCCTCCTCGGCATTTTCTATGTCGGTCCCTGGATTCGCTGGGAAGGCCGGCAGGCGGTCCTGTTCGATCTGCCGGCGCGCAAGTTCTACCTGTTTGACCTGACACTGTGGCCGCAGGATTTCATTTACCTGGCATTGCTGCTGATCATTGCCGCGATCAGCCTGTTCTATTTCACTGCGCTGGCCGGACGCGTGTGGTGTGGTTTCGCCTGTCCGCAAACCGTCTGGACCGAAGCCTTCAC
>CAYVLL010000182.1:0-4344 GCA_964452235.1 uncultured Woeseiaceae bacterium | reverse complement strand
GGGCAAGGTGGCGGACCTGGTCATCCTGTCGGACAGTCCCGTCGACGATATCGCTAACGTAAGCAAGGTCGTGGCGGTTGTGAAAGGCGGAGCGCTTCGTCGGGTGACGATGCCGGAGACGGACGCTTCCGCGGAGGTGTTTTCTGAATGAGAAGCATTTGCGATAGATGATGGGACCTTGAATCGGTTCGACCCCATTTCACTCCATCACTGGTCCATCATGCTTTGCGAGCGTTTCATGATGCCCCACTCCGGCTTCGTGCCACGCAGCCAGCCGTAAAGGCCCTGCAGGCGCCAAAGGACCGTCAACTGGCGATAGCCGAAGTTTTCGATGATCGCGATGAAGAACAACCGGAGCAGGTCGCGCATACGCGGATAAACGTGGAACGACAACTCCTCCAGGACCAGCGCACTCGTCGACAGCATTACGCCCAGGCCGACCGCAAGGCAAAAGAAGATGGCTGTGACTTCCCAGGAGATCCAGCCCAGCAGCGCTGCAATCAACATGAACAGGTAACCCGCAACCTCGATGGCCGGACCGAGCAGTTCGAACAGGTAGAAGAACGGCATGGCGAGCCAGGAAATCGCGCCGCCATCGCGCTTGAAAAAAAGACTTTTGTGCAACATCAGGCTTTGTGCCAGCCCGTGATGCCAGCGGACCCGTTGCTTGCGCAACGTCGCAAGATCCTCGGGCGCGTCGGTCCAGCATATCGGGTCCGGCACGAAAGTGATCCTGTAACGCTTCTTGCGTTCGCGCATCAGCCGGTGCAGGCGAAGAATCAGCTCCATATCCTCGCCGATTGCATCCGGACGATAGCCGCCCACCTCGACGACGGCCTCCTTGTCGAATACGCCGAATGCTCCGGACACGATCAGCACTGCATTCAGGTAGTCCCAGCCCATGCGTCCGAACAAAAAGGCGCGCAAATACTCGACAACCTGCACCTGCGCGAGAAAGCTGTTCGACAGACCGACCTGTTCGAGAAATCCGCCGCGCACTTTGCAGCCGTTCGCAATGCGCACGGTGCCACCGGCTGCGACCACATCCGGGTCTTCGAGAAACGGGCGAACGGCCCGCCGCAAGCTGTCCAGTTCAAGGATCGAATCTGCGTCCACGGCGCAGAACAGCGGAAAGCGACAGGCGTTGATGCCCGCGTTCATCGCATCGGCCTTGGAGCCGCCGTTTTCCTTGTCGATCACGCGCAACGACGGGTAGCGCAGCGAGCGATAAACGCCCCTTACGGACTGGCAGGGAACACGCTGTCGATAGGCTTCGGGAAACGGCTGCAGGCGAAACTCATTGGTCAGCTTCTCGAGCGTGTCGTCGCGCGAGCCATCGTTGACCACGACGACTTCGTAGTCCGGGTATTCGAGCTGCAGCATCGCCCGCGTGGCCGTTATGATCGTCGAGGACTCGTTGTACGCCGGCATGATGACGCTGATCGGCAGATCGAGTGTCGAGAAGACGTTGTCTGCGTCCGCCAGCCCGGCGACCTGCAGGTAGCGCCGAATCTGGATCATTGCCATGACGTTCAGCGCGGCGTACACGGTGTAGATAAGGATGAAGTAGCCGAAGAACAGCCACTGAATGCCGAGCAGCACAAGTTGCCAGTTCATGCGAGGCCTTTCTCGGCAAGCGCTTGCTGCAGAATATCGTGCGCGAAGCGATCCACCTGGCGAGCGGCAATGCGACGCAGCGCATTTGGCCCGAGAAACGGCGAAGCGACCAGTGCCTGTGCGGCACGGTACCGCACCCACCATTCGCGGTCACTGAGCAACGGTTCCAGCACCGCGAGATCTTCACGGTTGCCGGCGCGGCCGAGCAGGCTGGCTGCCTGCATACGCACGTACCAGACCTCGTGCCGGGTAAGTTCGAGCACCCGCTCGGGACAGATTCTTCCGCGCGCCGCCTTGAGGGCCGCCGATAACACGGACGGCTCACTGCTGTGTAGCAGCAGCTGCTCCGTTACCGCATTGATGTCTCCCGCGTACGCCGAATCGGCAAACTGCAGAAGTACGATGGCAGCATCCGGAGACGCGTCGGCAATTTCGCGGCACAACCGCATGGATACGATGTCGGGCCCGGCCCGGCTCAGGATGCGACCGACCTGTGTTCGCGGCCAGCGCGTCAGTTGCCCAATCAACGGGACCAGTCGGGGAATTGCCCGGTCCGCATTTATGTCGACAAGCGCCGTTGCGGCGGTCACCGAGAGTGCGATATTGGGATTCTCCAGCGTCGCTGCAATCGCATCCCAACTGGCAACGTCTTTCATCTGGCCGATTGCCTGCATCGCCAGCAAACGGCTGTCAGCGGAGCGGCGTTGCAAATGCCGGCGCGCCAGTGGCAGCAGGTCGAGTCGCGTGGCGAGGGTATTCAGGCTGGTGGTCGCGTCACCCAGCACCAGGCTGCGGAACCGGCTCCATTCCCGGAGCAACATGAGTTTTTGCCCCCGACGAACGGCGGGCAGTTCTGCATTGCTCGCAAACTGTGGCGATGCGCTCGCCTCGGCGAATACAGGCCACCAGGTCGTCCGCAGTTTTTGCAAGCGCTTCTTCCACAATACATGGGACATGCGCAGCCCGAGGACGACAGAAAGCAGTACAAGGGTTGCCGTCGCGGCGCTGACGGCGGCGATTACGGCAGCGCTTTCCGGAACTTCAAAATTCACCGGCAATCGACAGGCCGACGTTGTTGCGCCGGTAGATGGAGCCCTGGCGGTGCGTGCCCACGCGCCAGACGATGCTGAAACGTTCGCTGAGCGGATGGCGGCCGCTCACGGCTATCGCGCTGATATCCATTTCCAGCAGCTGTCCGGGCGCGATGATTTCAACCTCGTCACCGGCGGCAACGGTCAGGCCGTACTGCGCCCCGGTTTCGGTGTAGTAGTTGAGGACGCCGCGGTGCGTAAAGGAGCCGGAGGATGCCAGGCGTGTGTTGTCGACATGATAGGCCGCGCGAAAGTTGCTGAAATAGTATTCGACATTCAACCCGACGGTGTTGACGGTGTCATCGGGATACCTGCGATGCCGCAGATCGACACCGGCAATCCAGCCATTGCCGAGCAGGCGGCTGACACCGGCATCGACAACAATCTCCGGGAGGAATTCCGCGTCCGGACTTATCCGGACCGCGCCATCCAGCAGCCAGGACCGGTATAGCGTCATTCCGCCGCCAATAGCGGTCTCTGTGTCGGTGAGGGAAAAACGCCGATGCTCGGCTAGTGCCACGGAAAGAACGCTGTCGTTCGCCGTGCGACGATCCATATACACGTAGACGTTTTGCCAGTCAGCTGCGCCGTTGTCGAGGCTCTCGCGGTTGTATCCGAATTCCCAACGGTACCGCGGCGCCTCCTCTGTCCTGTCCTGCCGGAGCCAGTCAGCCGAGGGAAACCTTGCGTAAGCCGACCTTCGAAACGCGTCCAGCCGTTCGCTGTTTGCGGACTCGACGTTCGACTGCAGGATCTGATACTCGAGACGCCACACGTCCTCGTAGTCCGGCGCCAGTTGACGCGCGCGGCTAGCAAACTGCAGGGCACAGCGGCGGTCGCCGGACCAGAATCGCACCTGCGCCTCGCCGAACAGGTAATCGACGTTGTCGGGATGCTGTGCCGTGAGTATCGCGTACTCGATCAGGGCTTGTTCGAAGTCACCCTGCTGCGCGAGTGTTCGCGCGCGCTGGAATCGTACTGTATCGGGCTCTGCTACAGCCTGCGCGGAATTCGTAGTGTCTACTGCACGACAGCCAGTTTCTTCGGCCAAGGCAACGGCGATCAAGCTCACCGATGAGAGAAGCATTGTCCCCAGGGCACCGCGGCGTATCGCACGTGCACAGACTCTTTTGCCGACAGCGTTCATCCGTTCTGGTCACGCCTCGCATTCTTCGTACAACGACGGATCCGCGCACTCAGTTCCAGCGGCTTGTACGGTTTTGTAACGTAGTCATCCGCACCGAGTTCTATGGCGCGAACGATGTCGCGCTCCGCGACCTTCCCGGACAACACGACCACCGGTACGTTTCGCCAAACCGTGCTCTCCCTGATCTGGGCGAGCAATTCGAAACCATCGATATACGGCAACATCAGATCGAGTATGACGACGTCAACGGGTTGCGACTCGGCGATAAATTTCTGCGCGTCTCGCCCGTTGGACAGCGTTTGCACCGCGTAGCCATCGCGTCGCAGCATGTATTGCAAGAGGTACGCAACGTCCGCATTGTCTTCGATCAACAACGCGGTGTTGATCGCCGCTACGTCTTTGAGAGTGGCGTCGGTGTCCATGGGTATCGCAACCCTATTATGGAAAACCGGCCCTGACCACGAATTCGTGGCAGATTTGCGACGCAGG
>CAYVLL010000181.1:0-4392 GCA_964452235.1 uncultured Woeseiaceae bacterium | reverse complement strand
GCGTGCACGTGCACATGCTGGTCATCCTGGGTTTCTACGTCACGACGTTTGCGGTTCCTGCGGTAGCCATGCTCGGCTACTGGATCCTGGTGCAATTCATTGGCGGCATGATGTCCGTGGGGGCATCCGGTGGCGGGGTCGCTTTCTGGGCGCACATCGGAGGCTTCCTGGCCGGGGTCGTATTGATCATGTTGTTCAAGGACGAACGACTTCTGGCGCAGCATCCGTACCGTGGCTGGCGGCAGCGGTCCCATTCGTCGCGACTGTGGCACAGGGTGCCGGGAAAACGGCGCCGCTGATGCGCGAGGATTCGTCTATTGAGGGGCTAGGGACAGATGATGCGGAAAGGAATAGCCGCCGATCGATTGAAGCCACGGCGGCCGTCCGCGTTTTTGACGCGTTTCGCAATTACAATCGGCGCTTTGCTGAGCTGACGCGCAGGGCTGCGCGCCACTTCGAGGCCGCAGACCGGGTCGCAGGCCGCCTCGATGCCGTGCGCCGGATCGAGCTCTATAACAAGTCGGTCGCAGCAGTTATTCAGGATCTCAGGACACTGCCGAGTGCTGTCATCGACAGCCGCGACTGCTGGGCGCGAATCAAGGGCCACTATGTCGACCTGATTGCGGATTGTGCAGACGCAGAATTTTACAAGACATTTTTCAGTTCTGTTACACGGCGCATCTTCGACACGGTTGGTGTGGACGCGAGTGTCGAGTTCCTCGCGCTGGAGATCGAGCCGGATGCTGCCGCAGTTTATCCGCTACGCACGCGCCGTTACGAAAATCGCGGCTCGCTTCACTATCTCTTCGAAGAAATCTTCGGAGACCTGCCCTTCGCTCGACGCTTTCGTGATCTTGATGCAACCCTGTCCTTTGTAGTCGCGGAAATTGCCGCTTACCGGGACGAAGAGGGCATTGATTCGGATCCGGAAACGGTTGAGTTGATCGCGCCGCTTTTTTATCGAGGCCGTCGCGCCTACCTTGTCGGTCGCCTGCTCGGTGACGGCTGGCACGTGCCGCTGGTGATTCCCTTCGCCAATCCCCCGGATGGGATTACCGTCGATGCCGTGATACTGACCGAGAACGATGTCAGCATGTTGTTCGGCTTTACCACCAGCTATTTTCATGTCGATCTTCCTGTCGTGGGCAGTGCAGTGCGTTTCCTGCGTGAACTGATGCCGAGAAAGCCGCTGGAGGAAATCTATACGGTGCTTGGCCGTGCGAAGCAGGGCAAAACCGAGCGCTATCGCTCACTGATGGATCACATGCAGCATTCGACTGACCTGTTCGTGCATGCGCCGGGCGCAGCCGGCATGGTGATGGAAGTCTTCACACTGCCGTCTTTTAACGTCGTGTTCAAGATAATCCGCGACCGCTTCAAGTACCCGAAAACAATCCAGCCCGAGGAGGTCAAGCAGAAGTACGAGCTGGTTTTCAAACACGATCGCGCCGGGCGTCTTGTCGATGCGCAGGAGTTCCGGCGCTTGTCATTTGCTGCAGACCGTTTCGAACCCAAATTGCGCGATGCATTGCTGGAAGGTTGCAGCAAGACCTGCAACCTGCAAGATGGGGAGCTACTGATCGAGCACCTTTATATCGAACGCCGCCTGACACCGCTCAATATGTATATGCAAACGGCGGATCGCGAAGCCGGTGCTGCGGCGATCATCGATTATGGACAGGCCGTGCGTGACCTGGCTTCGAGCAACATCTTCGCGGGCGACCTGCTACTGAAAAATTTCGGCCTGACTCGCCATGGCCGGGTTATCTTTTACGACTACGACGAAGTTTGCTTCGTGACAGACTGCAATTTTCGGCCATTGCCGCAAAGCGACCGGCTCGAAGATGAAATGTCCGCCGAGCCCTGGTTCTTCGTCTCCCCCACCGACATTTTTCCGGAAGAGTTCATTCGTTTTCTCGGACTGGATGCAGACTTGCAACAGGTTTTCCGCCACTACCACGACGAACTGCTGTCGCACGAATGGTGGAATCGCATCAAGGCGAGCCTGCAAAGCGGCGAGATAATCGAGGTACTTCCGTACAGCGTGCGGACCCGAACCACCAAGTTGACCGGCGCCGGCCTTTACACCAGTCGCAAACTCACTTGACGGACCGCCGATCGTCTCCGGTAGAGGACGATGATGTCCCTGACCTGATCAACGAGGAGAACACTGCCGTCTCTGGCGACTGCAACGATTAATCATCATCATCATCGTCATCGTCATCGTCTTCAAGCTCGACCTGGGTGGCGAGAAAGCGGCTGCCGTTTAGGTTGCCTTCGACCTCAACCAGGCGACCTTCGGCGATAGCAAAAAAGGTCTGGCGATCGATATCGTCGAACTCGGTATTGTCATCGGTGTCGATTGCCAGGCTCAGGATTTCAAAGCTGGGCTCCGACACGTTCTTGGCGAAACCCTGAATGCTGGCCTCATCGTCGTCCGGGTCATCCCGCTCGACACTCGTTGCCAAAACGACATTGCTGTCAGGCTCACTTTCGGCGCCCTGGATTTCGAGCCAGTCCCCGACGTTGATGTCGCTAATCGTGAAAACTCGCAGTTCGAGGGCAGAGTCGTCTTCCATGCGGGTTGCGGCGGTGATCTCGACAGTTATCCCGAGCATCGTAATCTGGTTGGCGGATGCATCGACGCTATCGACGGCTGCCTCGATCTCGATGGGGCCGTCGTCCTCAAACTCGATTTCCTCGGCGATGAGTACGCCACTGGAATTCAGTTGACCCTCGACCTCAACGAGAACGTCGAGACCCAGGTCAGCCTCGGTGCCATCGTCGTATTCAGTGTCAGCAGTGGTAGTAACCGGAACGCCGGCAACATCGAAGTCAGTTGGCGATACAAATCGGGTTATAAATCCCTCGATCTCGATTTCGTCCGCATCTTCATCGAGAAAGTCACCTTCCAGTTCGACCTCACGCGCAATGAATTCGCCACTTGGCCCAAACTCGTCGCCTTCTACTTCCACGAGGTCGCCGTTGGCAATATCGTTGCCGCCGAAGTCCTCGAACGTGGCCTGGCTATAGTCGACAGTGAGGGCATTGATATCGAAGGTCATCGCGCCGCTATCGAGGTTGCTGACGAATCCCGTCACCTCAAAACCATCGTCGTCATCGTCGAGTTCAATGCGGGTTGCAACAATATCCCTGTTCGAATTGATATAGCCACTGACTTCCACGATGTCATTGACGGTGAGCCCTTCAAGCGAGCGGGGCGCAATATCCTTGTCGAAGGATGTTGCGGCTGTCACGCGCACGGTCTGGCCGAGTACGACCATGGAATTGTCGAGGGTGTCGATGGACTGCACCGGTCCCTGGACATTGTCGTCGTAGCTCACCTGGTTCGCAGCAATGACTGGACCGTCGACCGTAGCGCTGATGCGAACAATCTGCCCGACCCGCAGCGCCTGTTCGGTGGCGATTTCACCGTTGACTATAATCTCGGCGTCGCTGGTGTCGTATTGTACGCCGTTGACGATCACACTGCCGAAGCCATTGATGGGGCCCGCAACGAACACGCTGCTGGGTGAGCCGCCGGCGTCGATTCCATCCAGAGGATCGGGGTCGGATCCGCTGCCCGAGCAACCCGCAGCGAGCACTGCAAAGAACAGAGCAGCAAGAGTGTGGCCGGAGCCCGGGTGGCTATTCGCTCGGATAATCATGGTTTACTCCATTCGGTTGAATCCTGAATCCAGTACATCCCCAGACCCAGCCTGATGATTGGGTGGCTTCCCGTTTTCGTGTTCGTTCTTTCTTCAGTTGCTTGTTCATGTTGACTCAGCCAGCTATCGACTCGCTCCAGAAACGCTTGTCCTTCCTTCTCGACGAAAGCACGGAATTCCACAACGGTATCTGCGGAGATGTTAATGTTTGCCGCACGTCGTTCAAACCGGGTGACATCGGCGTCCGTACGTGTCAGGTTGTAGTCGATCGTGTTGCCGATATCTTCGAACACACTGCTCGCGCGCATGATCGCTTCAGGCGCCGCGGGGTTGGTGCTGCCTGGCATGTAATAGCGGGTCTTGGGCAGCAGCAAACCTCGCGGGTCAGTTTCGATCGCGGCGGCGTTTCGCAGTTCCTTCAACGTGGTGGTTACGGGAATGTCGACGGCGTAGCGCTTGGCCAGATGTGCGAAGGAGGGAAAGGAGCCCGTTTCCTGAAGCGGCAATGGCGAACCGGCGAAATCGCAAAAATCCGGGTCCTGGTACCAGCCGGACAATACCCGCGCCGCGATGTTCATTCGGCCAAGCGCCTGTTTTTCGTTTTCGTCCGGACCCTGTCTCACCTTTCGGACATCGCGCCGCGTCATGCCGGTCAGGAGAGCAACCCGCGACACATTGGTGGGCCGGCCGTCCACACCGTACTCGTCGGTTGCCACGTCCACGT
>CAYVLL010000180.1:0-4394 GCA_964452235.1 uncultured Woeseiaceae bacterium | reverse complement strand
CAGCTTGCCGAGCGCCAGTCGCAATTTGCGCCGCTGTTGCCGGATGATTCTGGACCCGTGGTGTTGCGAACCGAGGCCTTGACCCACTGGAGCGAAGGTTTCTTGCACGGCCTGGTATCCGGTCAAGCTGATCCTGCCGTGCGTGCGAGGCTGGCGGCGCAACCCTTGTCCGACATCATCCGCGATATGCTTGAGATAACCCGGGCTGCCGTCGATGAGCAAGCGGACGAAGAGACCAATGAGGAAGCGTACGTTGAGTTGGTGGAGTATATTCGCGTCGCCGCACAGCTGGCCTACGAGGAGCTCGCCGAGTTCCGCCCGGCAGGCAGCGAATTCGCTGCAGATGTGTTGGACAGCCGGCGCCACTGAAACCACAGCGGCCTGGCAAAGGCGTGACTGAATGAACACCAAGGAATACGCGAAACGCAGGAAACAGTTGCTGCGTATGGTAGGCGACGACGGTATCGCGATCCTGCCCAGCGCACCGGTGCGTCTGCGTAGCCGGGATGTGGCATACCGATACCGCCAGGACAGCGACTTCTACTACCTTACCGGCTTCGCGGAACCTGATGCAGTGGTGGTCCTGGCGCCGGGCCGGGACAACGGCGAGTACCTTCTCTTCTGCCGCGATCGCGATTCCGAGAAAGAGCGATGGGATGGTTCCCGTGCCGGCCCCGACGGGGCGATGGAAATGTTTGCGGCGGATGACGCGTTTCCGATCGATGATATCGATGACATTCTGCCGGGCATTCTCGAATCACGCAGCCGTGTCTATTACACGATGGGCGCTTACACGGAGTTCGATCTGCGCATTGGCGAATGGATCAAGTCGTTGCGTTCGCAGGAGGCGTCCGGGTTGCATGGGCCACACGAGTTCGTTGCGCTCGATCACCTGCTGCACGATATGCGCCTGTACAAGAGTCGTGCCGAAATCGCCGCGATGCGGCGTGCCGCCAGGATCGCCGTCGGTGCGCACACGCGCGCGATGTCGCTGATCCGGCCCGGCCTTCGCGAATACGAGGTCGAAGCCGAGTACGTGCACGAGTTTCGTCGCCATAATGCGACAATATCCTACAGCCCGATCGTCGGCTCCGGAGTCAACAGCTGCACATTGCACTATATTGCCAACACGGCGGAGCTTTGCGACGGAGACCTGGTGTTGATCGATGCAGGTTGCGAGTATGACTACTATGCGTCGGACATCACCCGCACGCTGCCGGTCAACGGCCGCTTTTCTCCCGAGCAGCGAGCCGTCTACGAAATCGTGCTGGAAGCCCAGCTGGCCGCCATCGACCTGACGCGCAAGGGCAATCACTGGAACGACCCTCACGATGCAGCCGTACGGGTCATCACGCGAGGGTTGCGCAAGCTCGGACTGCTCAAAGGGTCGCTGCCCAAGCTGATCCGCGATGGCGCCTACCGTGAATTCTTCATGCATCGTACCGGGCACTGGCTCGGCATGGACGTCCACGATGTCGGCGATTATCGCGTCGGCGACGAATGGCGGTTGCTGGAGCCCGGGATGGTGACCACGGTTGAGCCGGGTATATACATTGCGTCAACGAGCGTAGCGCGGCGCTGGCGCAACATTGGCATCCGCATCGAAGATGACGTCGCCGTTGGCCACGACGGTCCTGACGTACTCAGCAAGGGGCTCGTAAAGGACCCGGACGACATCGAACGCCAGATGGCGTCGTGACAGAACATCGATGAAGGAAGCTGCCGAGTACGACTTCGACATCGTCATCGCTGGCGGCGGAATGATCGGCACCTGCCTTGCGTTGGCTCTGGCCCCGCTCGGCCTGCGCGTGGCGGTGGTCGAAGCAATAGCACGATGCGTCGCAGACCAGCCGAGTTTCGACGATCGATCGACGGCGCTGTCGCGCAGCAGCCGCCGGATGTTTGAGGCCATGCGGCTTTGGGACGAGATCGAGGGTGCGTCGACACCGATCTCGAGCATTCACGTCTCGGAGCGCGGGCGTTTCGGTTTTGCGCATATCGATGCGCACGAACAGAAAGTCGATGCCCTCGGCTACGTGGTAATCAACCGTGTATTGGGTGGTGTATTGCAGTCGGCGATGACTGCCGTCGAGGGCCTCGAGTTTCTTTGTCCCGCCAGAATCACAGCAGTTGACATTGAGACACCCGGCGTGACGGTGTCCGTCGATCGAGCAGGCGGCTTGACGAAATTCACCTGCAGCCTGCTGGTTGCGGCGGACGGAGCAAACTCGACGGTACGCAGCATGCTGGGCATTGGTGCACGGCAGCGCAACTACGGCCAGCACGCGGTCATTGGCAACGTCCTACCGGAAGTCCTGCCGGCCAATCGCGCCTTTGAGCGGTTTACGCACGCCGGCGCGCTCGCGCTGTTGCCAGTTGCCGGCGACAGGGCAGCGTTCGTCTGGTGCCTGCCTGATGCAGACGCTGCGGAACTAATGCGCCTGTCCGACAGTGAGTTCATCAACAGGCTGCAAGAGACCTTCGGACAGCGGCTGGGACAGCTCGATCGGGTTGGGCGCAGAGCTTGCTATCCGTTGACGTTGTCGCAAGCCGAGAAGCTGACAACAAGGCGCAGCGCACTGGTCGGCAATGCGGCGCACGGCCTGCATCCCGTGGCTGCGCAGGGATTCAACCTGGGCATGCGGGACGTCGCCGCACTTTGCGATTGCATCGCTGATGCATTGCGGTCTGGCGGCGCGGAGTCGCTTGGTTCCGCGGAGGTCCTGGACGCCTACCGGGACTGGCGACGCGACGATCATCGCAAGGTTGTGCAATTTACAGACGGCATGGTGCGGCTGTTCGGCGCCGATCTGGCGTCGGTCCGCGTCGCGCGAAACATTGCCATGCTGGGATTTGACCTTCTGCCCGGGGTCCGCACGCTGTTTGCGAAACACACCATGGGCCTCGCCGGACGACTACCGCGCCTTGCGCGCGGCGTGCCGCTGGAATGAAGAGAACATTCGATATCGTGATCGCCGGAGCCGGTATGGCGGGCCTGACCTTGGCGGCCTTGCTTGCAAGAGGCGAGCAGCGACATCGTATGACCATCCGCATAATCGATGCGGGCATGCGTCCGCAATTCAATGCAGGCGACGATCTCGCGTTGCGGGTGTCGGCCGTGGCTACCGGTTCTGCTGCGGTCTACCGGGCACTGGGTGTTTGGGAAACAATCGCAGCAATTCGTGCATGTCCAATTCGCGAAATGCGTGTCTGGGATGCAGCGCGGCGACCCGGGGGGCCGGACACGCTGCATTTCGATGCCGCCGAGTTTGCGCTGGCTGAACTTGGTCACATTGTCGAGAACGTACTGGTGCAGGATGTGCTACTTGCCGAACTCGACCGACTCGGCATTGAGGTTGCGTTCGAAACGCCGCTCGCAGACCTGCGAACAGAAAACGAACGCTGTAATTTGCAAATGCCGGATGGAAAGCAGCTCGGCTGCGATTTGCTTGTCGGGGCGGATGGCGTGAATTCCATGGTGCGTCGCTCTGCAGGTATCCCGGCAACATCGTGGCGTTATCCGCAATCCGCGTTCGTCACTCACCTGGTACCGCAGGACCCGCATCGCAATATCGCGTGGCAGCGTTTCCTGCCGGACGGTCCTCTCGCGCTGTTGCCGTTGGCGGACGGTCGCGTATCGATAGTCTGGTCGACCACACCAGACCATGCGTCGGCGGTTATGGCAGCAAGCGACGCGGAACTGGGACAGCGAGTGACGGAGGCGAGCGACGGTGCTCTCGGCGTGCTGACGGCAGCCGGGCCGCGGGCTACTTTTCCACTCAAAGCGCAGTATGCGACAGCCTACGTCAGGCCGGGGGTCGTGCTTATCGGCGATGCAGCCCACAGCATCCATCCACTGGCCGGGCAGGGGGCCAACCTCGGAATTGCCGATGCCCGGCAACTGAGCCGAGTGATCACGCGGGCGATTGCCGAAGGCGAGCACCCGGGCGACTGGCCGGTGCTCAGACGCTATGAACGCTCGCGCAAAGGCGCGAACCAGGCGATGCTGTATTTCGTCGATGGCTTGAATCGGCTTTTTTCGTCGCCGTCAGAACCGGTTTCGGCGTTGCGGAGTGCCGGGATGCGGCTATTCAATCGCAGTGGCCCCATCAGGCGACGCGCCGTCGCGACCGCCCTGGGCGTCATAACAGCCGAATAACCGTGTAGAATCATGCTGCCGGTTAATAACAGCAATGCAACAATAATCTGTATCCGGCGCCCGGCATTTCGCGAATCCGGGTTCGTCAAAGCCGCGATGCCAGCTCTGGCCTGGTAAAGAATGCGACAGGAAGCGAATTAAATGCCGTATGAATGCAAAGCCGCAGCGAGTGGAGCCGCGTGACCACGCGATACGTGCTGGTGCTGGCTGGCATCCTGACGCTTATTGGCCTGGC
>CAYVLL010000179.1:0-4493 GCA_964452235.1 uncultured Woeseiaceae bacterium | reverse complement strand
TCAGTACCGCGATACTCGACGCCGCCACCAACAAGCCGAGCATGACGCTTTCGACATGATTCCTGGCCCGAAGCTGCGGCACTATGCGGCGCCACGCGAACACGCCAGCAAGCGTCGCGATGCCCAGGCTCAGAATTGCGAGGAGTTGTCGGCTGCGGGCCGCGTACCGGTCGAGATTCGCCGCCGCATCACGCAACATACCGTCGACGTCGCTCGACACGGCATCGCCCGCAGAAAAGTTGCGAATGTTGTTGAGCAGCAGATCCAGTTCCCCGGCCGACGTTGCCCGCTGCGCCGCCGGCAAGTCATTGACCACCAGGGCAGCAATCACGCGCGGCTCGGCGATCAGCCACATCAGCAAAAGGGCAAGGGCCGGCAGCAGGCACCATAGTGCGACGTAGTAGCCGTAGTAACCCGGCAGGGAATGCAAACGGGACAGCGCCTGCGGTCCTCCGACGGCGGTCAGGGCGCGGTTGCGGCCAAAATAGTACGCGCTGGCTGTGAGAGCCAGCAGGATCAGTACGAGCGTCGTTGGCTGCATGAGCCTATCAGGCCTTTGCCGGCGGCTTTGGGCGTGCTTGACAACAGGGAGTGCTTCAGAAGGCCGACGCTGACGGTCCCTGAGCAACACTGAGCGGCAGCAAATCCCTTACCGTCCGCGCAACCTCCGCCCGTTCATCCGCCGGAAGGGGGATGAGACCCCGATCGGAAAGGTATCCGTAGTCGCCCCATGCGCGTTCGCTGGTGAACTCGGTCAGGAAAGCGCGCAACCCCGGGATCACATCGACATGCGCTTTTTTCGCGTAAAAATACAAAGGACGTGCGACCGTATAACTGCCATCCGCAATGGTGTCGAAATCGGGCTGGATACCATCGATAGTGGCCCCCCGCACTCTCTCGGCGTTCTGGTCGAGGAAGCTGAAGCCAAAAATCCCCAGCGCCCGCGGATTCGCCTGCAGTTTTTGTACGATCAGGTTGTCGTTTTCCCCGGCCTCGATAAAGGCGCCGTCTTCCCGCAGGGTGTGGCATATGGCTTTGAATCGCGCTTCGTCCGCAGTCGCGAGTGCTGCGATCCAGGGTACCGACTTGCAGCCGCCTTCCATGGCCAGTTCGACAAACGCGTCGCGGGTACCGGAGGTCGGCGGCGGGCCCATCACCTCGATCGGCACAGCGGGCAGGTCCGGATTGACATCGCGCCAGCTGCGATGCGGATTCGCTACCAGTTGCCCGTCCGTTGCACCGGGCACCTGTTTCGCCAGCGCGAGAAAAACGTCACGGAGAGTCAGTTCCATGGTAGGTGAATGGACGGAATTCGCGATGACGATACCGTCGTAGCCAATCTTCACTTCGATGACTTCGCGTACGCCATGCGATGCACACAATTCAATTTCGGACTGCAGGATGGCGCGAGACGAGTTGGCGATATCGGGATACTGGACGCCTACGCCATCACAGAAAAGCTTGAGTCCGCCGCCAGAGCCCGTGGACTCCACTTTTGGTGTGCGAAAATCACTGGTGCGACCGAAGCGCTCGGCCACCACGGTCGAGAACGGGTACACTGTCGACGACCCGACGATGTAAATGTAATCGCGAGCTGATTGCGCAAAGGCGGTGCCGCTGGCGGACGCAACGATGATGACGCTTGCCAACGCTGTAAAGATTTTGCTTTTCTTCGCCACCTGAGCCGCCCCCTATTGCCGATGAATCCAGCTCCAAGCATAGCGCTCGAATGTTACTGATTTGTTGCATAAGGGCTGTCGGCCATGCAACATGGCCAGCATGAATTTTTTATTTTTGTTAATAATTATCAATCATTTATATATACTTTCTAACAAATAATGTCATCACCCAAGCCGGATTCGGCACAGGTCATCGAACCTGAAATCGCCTTGCTGCAGACGCTCGTTCGGCGACCCTCGGTCACGCCCGACGACGCCGGTTGCCAGGCGCTCATGGCCGCACGTCTCGAGCCCCTGGGCTTCCGCTGCGAATCGCTGCCATTTGGCGAGGTGAGCAACCTCTGGGCCCGCCGGGGCACTGCGGCGCCACTCATCTGTTTCGCCGGCCATACCGACGTTGTGCCACCCGGCGATCGGGCAGCCTGGCATAACGACCCGTTCGATGCCGTGATTCGCGATGGCTTGCTGTTCGGCCGCGGCGCCGCCGATATGAAGGGTGGACTGGCTGCCATGATTATCGCCGTCGAAGAGTTCGTGGCCGCGTATCCCGACCACCCGGGAAGCATTGCATTCCTTCTCACCAGCGACGAAGAGGGTCGCGCGCGCGACGGCACGCTCCGGGTCATGGAAACACTTGTTGCGCGTAAGGAAAAAATCGACTGGTGCCTTCTCGGCGAACCGTCAAGCCAGTCCACGCTCGGGGACACCGTGCGCATCGGGCGGCGGGGTTCGCTTAGCGGCATCCTGCGCGTTGCAGGCGTTCAGGGACACGTTGCTTACCCCGACCTCGCCGACAATCCCATCGCTCGCTTTGCCCCGGTTTTAAGCGAGATGTGTCAAAAGCAATGGGATACCGGCAATGCCCATTTTCCGCCGACGAGTTTTCAGGTGGTCGAACTGTCCAGCACCGGCGGCGCACCGAATGTGACACCGGGCGAATTGCGTGCGCGCTTCAATTTCCGTTACTGCACGGAATGGAATCAGGCGAGCCTCGAACAGGCGGTTGAGCGAATACTGGATGAACACGGACTTGACTACCAGCTTGACTGGCATCTTTCGGGCGCACCGTTTCTGACCGAGCCGGGACGCCTGACGGACGCCGTCTCGCAAGCTGTGTTCGAGGTTGCGGGACTGCGGCCGGAATTGTCGACCGGCGGCGGCACCTCGGACGGACGGTTCATCTCGCCTGCCGGCGTCGACGTCGTCGAGCTCGGCCCGGTCAATGCGACCATTCACAAGGTGAACGAACACGTCCGTCTCGCCGACATTCAAGCGCTGCGCGCTGTCTATCGCCGCACGCTGGAACTGCTGCTCTTTCGAACTTCTGTCTAAGGCTCCCTGATCGCAGACGCTGAATCCGGATACGCGCGACGCAGGTTGTTCCAGACGCCGGCGACGCCGACGCCTGTCAGCGCAATCAGTACCCAGGCCGGCATGGACAAGCCCAGGAAGGACCAGTCGATGGTGGCACACTCGCCGGAACCGGAAAAAATGAGTCGAAGTGCTTCTGCCAACGGAAAACTGTCGATGATGTAATCGAACCCGGGGCCGCAGGCCGGCACCTGGTCCGGTGGGAGATTCTGCAATCTTACGTGCCACGCCGCGATACCGGCGCCCGAGGCGGCCGTCAACCCGATCAGCAGCGCATGGACGATGCGGCCGCGGCCAGACGGGTTATGCACGGCTGCCAGCAGAAACAGGCCGCCGAGAACGATAACGGCAACACGTTGAAATACACAAAGCGGGCACGGTTCAAGCAACAGGCGATGCTCTGCGTAGAGCGCATAAGCCATCATTGCAGCGCACGCAACGAAGCCGACAAGATTGAGCAATCGCCGAGACATATGCCGACCGGGCGGTGCCACGTCAGCCGCTTTCAGGACTTCGCATCGTCGACCAGTTCATCGATGTCGGTATGCCGAACGTCCCGCCCTTCCGCCATGTAAATGACGTACTCACAGATATTTTTTGCATGATCGCCGATGCGCTCGAGCGCACGGGCCGCCCAGGTGACGTTCATAAAGCGCTTGATGCTGCGCGGATCCTCCATCATGAAGGTAATGCACTGGCGAGAAATGGCGTCGTACTCTTCGTCGACTCTTTCATCTTCCCGGACGACGGCGTACGAGGCGCGAACGTCGAGCCGGGCGAATGCATTCATCGCGTCACGCAACATGTGCAGCACATGATTGCCCAGGTTCTTGAGCTCACGATAGGAATCCGCCGGCCGATCCATCGTGGCCAGTTTGGATGCCAGGTAGCCAATCTTTTCGGCCTCGTCCCCTACCCGTTCCAGGTCAGTGATGGTCTTGATGATGGCCACGATAAGGCGCAAGTCGCTGGCCGCGGGTGCACGCGTGGCCAGAATGCGGCTGCACTCTTCATCGATCTCGACTTCGAGATGATTGACCTTGTAGTCGTCGTGAGCGACCTTCAGGCCCAGCTCGCTGTCGCCGCTGACGATGGCCGAGATCGCCTTGGACAACTGGGTCTCAACCATGCCACCCATCGTCAGCACGCTGTTGCGCAGACCCTCGAGGTCCTTGTTATAGCGTTTGGAAATGTGGTCGGTCAGGTCGGATGTCTGCATGAAGCTCTCGAAACTGTCTCAAAAACCTACGATGAACCAAATCCGGCTGCATGGCAAGGCGGCGCTCAGCCGCCTTTGTCCGCGATATTCCGCGGCGGACGTTACCTCGTGATGACAGCTCACCATAAACGCATTGCCACTTGATCTCGCGGGCGCTGCAATCTCTGTCGTGCGAGATGGGGTGGCGGGGTGGCTCGAATCGGTCTCGACCGGGGTGGGGAACC
>CAYVLL010000178.1:2667-4520 GCA_964452235.1 uncultured Woeseiaceae bacterium | reverse complement strand
CGGGCTGCGGAAGCCGGGCTGCGCAAATTGGACTCCGGGCAGTATCACGGGTATATCTCCTCCATTGCATGCCAGGTACGGCGGCGGAAAGATTGTAAAAAATGAAAAATCGGACGAACAACGCATCAGGCAGCGAGCAAACGCACGCGAGTGAACACCGGCGGGCATCGTTGGGGTTTGGGCTGCTCGTTCTCGCCGTATTGATCTTTGGCAACGTCGATCCCGCCGGCGCCGTGCCGGTCCCGTCGCTGTACACGGTCCAGGTGCCGCTCAACTCGAACAGTCCCGACGCGCGAAATGAGGCCTACCGGGCTGCCCTGGCACAGGTTCTGACGCGCATCACCGGTTCGCGGGATGCGCTGCGACCGGACGAGATCAATGCGCAGTTTCCGGATGCCGCCCGTTACGTTTTGCAGTTTCGAGCGGGTGAGGATGACACTCTCTGGGTTTCTCTGGATGGGCGTGCCATTGAACGCGTCCTGATGTCGGCGGGCGAGAGCGTATGGGGTAATGATCGTCCGCTGACGCTGGTGTGGCTTGCGGTCGACTGGGGACATGGCGAACGAGAAATTGTCGCAGTGGACGATGTGCAACGTTCGAGCAGCGAATCGCGTTCCATCGACCGCAATCGCTTGTTGCGTGAGCGAGTACAGGAGATCGCCGAACAGCGTGGTATTCCCGTCGTGTTTCCGCTGCTGGACATCGAGGACCGCGAGAGCGTGAGTTTCAGCGATATCTGGGGCGGATTCGGCGAACGGCTGCAGACCGCTTCAGAGCGCTACGACGTTGGCTCCATCCTGGTTGGCCGCGTGCGCGCCGACACTACGCAACGCAATCGATGGTCGCATTACTTCGGGGGCGAGCAACGGGAATGGACGGGCGAACCGGAGGAGGTTATTCATCTGCTTGCAGATACCCTGGCAGCGCAATTCGCCATTTCGGGAGACCAGGTCCCGGCGACGGTACCCATTACCGTGTCCGGTATCGATTCGGTCGTAGCCTATGGCACGGTGCATGCGTATTTGCAGAATCTTGCACTGATCGAGGAGCTCAGTATCCGGCTCGTCACCGGTGATCAAATTCATTACTCCGCTACCGCGCACGGTGGCAGGGAGCGACTGCAGCGGGCGCTCAGGTTTGCGCGCCATCTCGAACCGGTCGATTCCCCCGCGCCGACTGGCAGCACCGGCGAAGTCCGGCACGCGGATGCACTGACGTTTCGCTATCGTCCCTGAGCGGGACGGACCGGGGCAACAACATGTCGCTTCGCTGGCTGCCCAATGCAATTTCCATGCTGCGCATCGTGCTGGTCGCGCCGATCCTGCTGCTTATCCTGCAGGGTCGTTACGACCTGGCGCTCGTTCTGTTCCTGGTAGCCGGCTTCTCGGATGGCGTCGACGGCTTTCTCGCCAAGCGCTACGGCTGGGGATCGCGACTCGGCGCATTGCTGGACCCGGTGGCCGACAAATTGCTGATAGCCGGCGCGTTCATTACGCTGGTCATCGCCGGACAAGCGCCTTTGTGGTTGGCCGCGGTTGTCATTGCGCGCGATGTGATTATTCTCGGCGGGGCACTTGCTTACAGTTTCCTGGTAGCGCCGGTCGAAGGCGAGCCGACTCGCATCAGCAAGTTGAATACAGCATTGGAATTGCTCTTCATCCTGTTCGTCCTGAGTCGTGCCGCCTTTGAATGGCCGGCCGACATCAGCATTACCGTCCTCGGCGCTGCGGTGCTGGTTACCGTCGTCGTTAGCGGCATCGACTACGTCTGGTCGTGGACACGACGTGCCAGTGAGGCGAAGCAATGAGCCTCGAGGGACGCCGTAAAGCGGACCGGAGTATCAACCGGACTAT
>CAYVLL010000178.1:0-2567 GCA_964452235.1 uncultured Woeseiaceae bacterium | reverse complement strand
CGCGGCCCGACCGACGAAGAGGATGCGCGTTGAACCAGTTGGCATTGCCGCTCACGCTGGCCGATTTCGCGCATTTCGAGAGTTTCCGTGACGTCGGCAACGAAGCGCTGGTGGCATTCCTGCGGGACCTGGCCGGCCACGGGGCAGCCGAGCGCGGCCCGGCCGATCGCGGCCCGGCTGACCGCCCCCCGGGTCCCGGCTGCTGGATCTGGGGCGCTCCGGCAACGGGTAAGTCACACCTGCTGCAAGCCGTTTGCGAACATATGGGTGACAATTCGGCGTATGTGCCGCTGGCATTGCTGGCCGATGCCGATGCATCCGTACTCGACGGGCTGGCGCGCCGCCATTGCGTTTGCCTGGATGACATCGATCGCGTTGCCGGTAACCCCGCGTTCGAGTTGGCGCTTTTCGATCTCGGCAATCAATTGACCGACAACGACGGGATTCTCGTGGTATCCGCTGACGCCGCGCCGCGCGAGGTCGGTATCGCGCTGCCCGACCTGCGAAGTCGCCTGTCGCGATTGCCGGTTTTCCATGTTGAACCGCTCGACGAACAGGGCCGCATCGAGGCATTGCAGTTGCGTGCCGGTCACCGCGGACTCGAGCTGCCGCCGGAGACCGCGCGGTACCTGTTGTCGCGCAGCCGTCGGGACATGGCCAGCCTTTACAGTTTGCTGGACCGGCTCGACGTCGCGGCGTTAAAGGCCCAGCGCCGTCTTACTATTCCATTCGTGCGCGATACCTTGTCGCACGCCGAATCCTGAACGAGCCAAGGTTATGCCGGACGGTCCGCCAAACGCTTCGCAATCGTTGCCACGCGCGCGCCGAGCGCACGCGCCAGCGCCTTGTCATCAGCCGACAGCTCGTCCGCTTCCCGGTTCCAGGTGACGTGGGTAGCGCCGTACGGTGAGCCACCCGTTGTCGTGGTCGAAAGCGCCGGCTCCGTGTACGGAATCCCGACGAGCAGCATGCCGTGATGCAGGAGGGGTACGCCCATCGTGAGCAAGGTCGATTCCTGGCCGCCGTGCAAGGTCGAGGTCGAGGTAAAAAGGCCCGCTGGCTTGCCGACCAGCTCCCCGGAGAGCCATTCGCTGCCAGTGCCGTCCAGAAAATACTTGAGCGGCGCCGCCATATTACCGAAGCGGGTCGGGCTCCCGAGCAGGAGACCGGCGCATTCCCTCAAGTCATCGCGACTCGCGTACGGCGGACCGCGGTCGGGAACCGGGTCGTCCACAGCTTCGCAAACGGTCGATACCGGCGGTACCGTGCGCAGGCGTGCAGATACCTCCGGGACCGAGTCGACGCCCTGGCAGACTTCGCGAGCGAGTGCCGCAGTCGCTCCGTGGCGGGAGTAGTAGACGACCAGGATTTCAACCACGGCCTTCCGCTTCCAGTAACTCGAGCACGTTTTCCGGAGGCCGGCCAATGACGCCGCGCTGCCTGTCTTCATCGATCACGATCGGGCGTTGCAGCGCTTTCGGATGGCGGCTTAGCCAGTCGGCCAACGTCTCTGCGTCTGCAGATGACCCCGGCCAGTCCCCCGCGGCGTCCGAACGTACCAGGGCGGCCAGCTCAACTTCCAGGATATCAGCGAGCTGCAAGAGCGTCGCAGGTCCCGGCATGTGGTCGAGGTAGTGCACGATCGTTGCGTCGATTCCGCGATCCCGGAGCAATTGCAGAGTCTGCCGCGATTTGGAGCAGCGTGGGTTGTGGTAAATGGTGATGTGCATGCGCAAAGGTCTCCGCGACCGGGAGGTCGAGTGCCGAGATAGCGACCACTATCACGGCCGGGCAGGAAAATCTCAAGCGCCGCGGCACCGCGCGCGTTGCTTGACGGGTGGCCATGCCCTTGCTAGCTTTCCCGCGTGTCCAAAATGCCACAGACTTTCATGCCAGGCGGGCTGGCGAGGCTCGTCCGGCGCGGTGTGCCGCTGGCCCTGCTATGTTTTATGGCGGCGTGCAGCAGCGGACCGCCGGTACAGGAAATGAGTGATGCGCGGCAGGCCATCGCCGTGGCAAGACAGGCTGGCGCCGAAGAACTGGCCAGCGAACAACTGCGCTCGGCCGAGGAATTCCTGCAAAGCGCCCAGCGCAAACTCTCGGAACGCGCCTATGCACAGGCACGACGCGACGCGTTGCAAGCAAAGCTGAAGGCACTTGACGCATTGGCGATCACGGAAAACCCGGCTCGCAATCAGTAATTCTTGCCGCTGCCACACGGCATCCCGGTCATCATGAACGACAAACGTCAGTAAAGCTGCATGACTTCTTCGACAGCATCCTTGCCGCGAGATCACAGCCGCTGTCGCCGGTTCCGGGTCACGGGGCGGGTGCAGGGTGTATTCTTTCGCGACAGTACGCGCCGTATGGCGCAGCAACTCGGCATCACGGGTTTCGCGAAGAATGAGGCCGATGGCAGCGTACTGGTGCTGGCCTGCGGCACACAAGGCGCGCTCGAGCAACTGGCGGATTGGCTGAAGTCGGGTCCCCGACTCGCATCGGTAGAACGTGTTCACGCCGAAGCCGCGGATGTCGGCGAAAAACCGGACTCGTTCGTAGTTTGCTAG
>CAYVLL010000177.1:0-4556 GCA_964452235.1 uncultured Woeseiaceae bacterium | reverse complement strand
GTCGTGACGAAGACCGAAGGCAGAAAGTAGTGGTGGGCCCGGTAGGACTTGAACCACGTCAATCGAAGACACAGAGGTTGCCGAGTGGCGGAGCGTAAAGAGATTGTCGGGGTCGTGACGAAGACCGAAGGCAGAAAGTAGTGGTGGGCCCGGTAGGACTTGAACCTACGACCAAGGGATTATGAGTCCCCTGCTCTAACCAACTGAGCTACAGGCCCACGGACGCGCGAGTATAACGCAATCGAGCGGATTGTCCGGCCCGGAAGTGAACCGCGACCGGCGCACTTCCGGCAGTTCAATCCTCGATCAGGAAACTGCGCAACTGGTCCGATCGGGTCGGGTGGCGCAGCTTACGCAGGGCTTTGGCTTCGATCTGGCGAATGCGCTCGCGCGTGACGTCGAATTGCTTGCCCACTTCTTCCAGTGTGTGGTCGGTATTCATGTCGATACCGAAGCGCATGCGCAGCACCTTCGCTTCGCGAGGCGTCAGGCCGGCCAGAACCGAATGCGTCGTCTCCTTGAGGCCTTCCGAGGTGGCGGAGTCGACCGGTGAGTGCACGGTCTGGTCCTCGATAAAATCGCCAAGGTGTGAGTCCTCGTCATCACCGATCGGGGTCTCCATCGAAATCGGCTCTTTCGCGATCTTCAGTACCTTGCGTACCTTGTCCTCCGGCATTTCCATGCGTTCCGCGAGTTCATCAGGCAACGGTTCGCGCCCCATTTCCTGGAGCATCTGCCGGGATATACGATTCAACTTGTTGATCGTTTCGATCATATGCACCGGAATGCGGATGGTGCGAGCCTGGTCGGCAATGGAACGGGTAATCGCCTGGCGAATCCACCAGGTTGCATACGTTGAAAATTTGTAGCCGCGCCGATACTCGAACTTGTCGACGGCTTTCATCAATCCGATATTGCCTTCCTGAATGAGGTCCAGGAACTGCAAGCCGCGATTCGTGTATTTCTTGGCGATAGAAATAACGAGCCGAAGGTTTGCTTCGACCATTTCCTTCTTGGCCCTGCGGGCCTTCGCCTCACCGATGGACATCTGCCGATTGATCTCCTTGATCTCGGCAATCTTGAGATTGGTAAGCGTTTCAACGGCCAGCAATTTTCGCTGTGCGCGCAGGACGTCGTCCTTCAGCTTGCCCAGCGTCGACGAATGTTTACGCTTCGCACGGATATGCTTGTCAATCCACTTGAGGTCCGTTTCGCTTTTCGGGAAGCTTGCGAGAAAGTCCTTCTTGGGCATGCCGGCATCACGCACACAGAGTTGCATGACCTGGCGCTCCTGGGTGCGGACAACGGATACGGAATCACGCAGGTTCTGAACGAGCGCATCTGTCAGCTTGGGCGCGAGCTTGAGTTCCATGAGCTGATCCGCGAGTTCCGCGCGAATTTTTGCAGTCTTCTTGTCCCTGCTGCCGGATTTTTCCAACGCTACAAGTACTTTCTTGTACAGGCGACGAATAGCTTTAACGCGTGCGGCAACTTCCTCCGGATCCGGGCCGGTATCGACTATTTCCTCTTCGCTGTCGTCGTCATCATCGTTGTCTGACTTGGCTACCGGAGATTTGATTTCGTCCGGTGCGTTCGGGTCTATGAATCCAACAACGAAGTCCTGCATGCGGGTGTCGCCGGCCACTACGGCGTCATAGACTTCCAGCATGCGCTCGAGTGTCGGCGGGAAATGCGCCATGTGGTACTTGACCTGGTTGAGACCGTCTTCGATGCGTTTGGCGATTTCGATTTCGCCCTGGCGCGTCAGCAGCTCAACCGTACCCATTTCACGCATGTACATGCGAACCGGATCGGTCGTTCGTCCAAACTCGGCATCGACGCTTGCGAGTGCCGCTTCGGCTTCTTCGGCAGCGTCATCGTCGTCATTCGATACAGCAGTGTCCGAAAGAACCAACGACTCGGCATCCGGTGCTTTTTCATGCACCGCAATACCCATATCGTTGATCATATTTACGATGTCTTCGATTTGTTCCGGGTCGACAATACCGCTTGGAAGGTGATCGTTGACCTCGGCGTACGTGAGGTAGCCTTGCTCCTTGCCGCGGGCAATCAGATCCTTCAACTGCTGGGTCTGCTTGTTACCGCTGATTACTGCGCGCTTCTCGCTCAAGACTAAGAACCTCCATGCAAAAAATGCAAACGACCAATCATACTCTTTCGACCCTGTGCAAACTACAATTATCCGTTTCTGGACGAATCTCGCCCCAACTGCCGGAGTTCCGCCCGTTCGGCATCCGAAAGTGACTCAAGGCTCTGTTTTTGGGTCAAATTCTGCACCCGGGCACGACTGCCTGCGCGGGCCAGTTGTTGCAGGCACTCCGCCAATTCAGCGGCCGGATCGAAATCGCCTTCCGGCGGCAGCTCCCCGGCTGCCAGCTTGCCGAGATGCCGCCCCTGTTCGTGATGTCGCCAGCGTTCGAGAAGGCCGGCCATGGTGATATTGGGTTCCCGTTGTACCGTTTCAATGAGGTCTCGCAGGAGAGAGGTACCTGGCCTTGTTACGCCATCCAGCCGGGCAACCTCGAGCTGGCGTGCGGAGTCCGGAAAATGCAGGACCAGTGTGATCGCCCGTCGCACAACAGACAGCGCCCCGGACGCCCGCGTTGATCCGGCCCGCCGTGAACTGCTGCCGGCCAGTCCTGGCCTGGTGTCGGGAGCCCGCCGCTTGCCCGACGAAAGTAACGACTCGAGTTTGGCGGCAGGCAGGTTGATCGCCGCCGCCAGGCGTTCAGTCAGCAACACCCGGTAAATCCCCTGCGGCACGCGGCCGATCAGGGGCCGGGCCAGTTCAGCAAGTCGGGCACGGCCGTCAACGGACTCCAGGTCGATCTGCGCGGCAAGCTCCTCGACCAGGAAGTCCGACATGGCCACGCCCTGATCGAGCGCTCCCTCGAAAGCACTTGCGCCGTTGGCCCGGACGAAGGTGTCCGGATCCTGATCGTCCGGCAGGAACACAAAGCGAATCTGCCGTCCATCTCTCGCGTGCGGCAGAACTGTCTCCAGCGCTCGCCAGGCAGCCGCTCTGCCGGCGCGGTCCCCGTCAAAGCAAAAAAGGACCTCGTCGCATAACCGAAACAGCCGGTTCAGGTGTTCATCCGTCGTGGCCGTGCCGAGTGTTGCGGCTGCAAAATCGATGCCGTGACGAGCCAGTGCGACAACATCCATATAGCCTTCTACGACAACCATGCGCTCGATATTGCGCAAGGCCTGGCGTGCCTCATAAAGGCCATACAGTTCACGGCCTTTGTGAAACAAAATCGTTTCCGGAGAGTTCAGGTACTTGGGTTCTTCGTTGCCGAATACGCGCCCGCCGAAAGCAATTGCGCGGCCTCGTGCATCGCGAATCGGAAACATGAGTCGATCGCGAAACCGATCGTAATGACTGCCGTTGTCTTTGCGAACGATCATGCCAACGGCCAGGAGTCGTTCGATCGCTTCTGTCGAGGTTCCGAACTTTTCAAGCAGTCGGCTCCAACCGGCTGGCGCATAGCCGATGCCAAAACGCTTGGCCGTTGCGCCATCGATT
Source organism: uncultured Woeseiaceae bacterium (assembly GCA_964452235.1). Lineage (GTDB taxonomy): Bacteria > Pseudomonadota > Gammaproteobacteria > Steroidobacterales > Woeseiaceae > IDS-8. Next base: position 1,009 of record CAYVLL010000177.1, on the reverse strand, counting down.
CCACGTGCTTTCAGATACTCGACAGCCGGTGCATGACTCTTCAGCTCGGCCTGGTAGAAACGCTCTACCTCTTGCATCAGATCGAAGAGCTCATCGTAACGACGCGCCGGTCGTTGGCTTTCCTCACGCGGTACCGTGATTCCCATCAAATGGGCGAGGCTTTCCACTGCGTCCGGAAAGCTCAGGTGATCATGCTCCATAAGAAAGCCGAGTGCCGTGCCGTGCGCGCCGCATCCGAAACAATGGTAGAAACCCTTTGACGGGCTGACGGTGAACGACGGGGTGTTCTCATCATGAAAAGGGCAAACGGCCTTGTATTCGCGCCCTGCTTTCTTAAGTTGAATGCGAGAGCCGAGAACCTCAACGATATCCGCCCGGGCGATCAGGTCATCAATGAAATGTTGAGGAATCAAGCCGCTCATTGCTTTTTGCCGGGCTTTCTCTCGATTCTGTCTGGGTTGCTCTGACGTTTGACCCTGACGGTTCTTTTTGTTCTTGATCGCCGGTCCTGCGATCTCACGCTCCGTGAGCCATCCTGGCGGCATCCGCCGGTTGCTCTTGGGCAGCGCCCATTCTCCTGTTCGTCACTGGCCGGACAATCTTGCCTTGACCTGGCTGCTGACGGCGGCCATGTCGGCCCGACCGCCGGTCGTCTCGCGGAGACGGGCCATTACCTTGCCCATGTCCCGGATACTCGTAGCGCCGCTGTCACGAACTGCATCTTCAACCAGGACTTGCAGCTCATCTGCGGCAAGTGGATCGGGCGTATACGTTTCAAGAACGGCGATTTCCGCCAGCTCGATTTGCGCCAGGTCCTCGCGCGAGCCGTTGCGGAATTGCTCTATGGAATCGCGACGCTGCTTGAGCATCTTGTCAAGTATGCGCAGTACACCGACGTCATCGATTTCTGCACGAGAATCGACTTCGACTTGCTTGATTGCAGCCAGGACGAGGCGGATTGCCTTGAGCCGGTCTTTGTCACCGGCGCGCATGGCATCCTTCATATCGT
>CAYVLL010000176.1:0-4561 GCA_964452235.1 uncultured Woeseiaceae bacterium | reverse complement strand
GCCGACATCGAGCGCCATCGGCACAGAAGCGGCGGATGTATTGCCATGATCCTGTACGGTGACGATCACCCGTTCCATCGGCAGGTCCAGGCGTTTTGCGGTTGCCTGGATGATGCGCAGATTGGCCTGGTGAGGAATGAGCCAGTCTACGTCGCTCTTGTCGATATTGTTCGCCGCCAGCGCCTTCTCCGCGACGTTGCCGAGCGTCTTGACGGCAACCTTGAAAACTTCATTGCCACTCATGATGATCTTTGCGTCGCCGTGACCTGCCTTGTGCAGATCCCTGGAGGCACCGACGGGATAATAGAGCAGTTCCTTGTACTTGCCATCAGCACCGAGATGGCATGACAGGATACCGGGTTCGTCCGCTGGTTTTACGATCACGGCACCGGCGCCATCACCAAACAGTACGCAGGTAGTGCGATCCTTCCAGTCGACCAGTTTGGAGATGATTTCCGCACCGATTACCAGGGCGCACTTCGACTCGCCAGCGCGCACGAACTTGTCGGCAGTTGTCAGTGCGTAAATGAAACCGGTGCACGCCGCTTCGATACTGAATGCAGGACAGCCATGAATGCCCAGTCGATGCTGCACGAGCGTGCCGATGTTGGGGAAGATCAGGTCCGGACTGGTCGTGCCGACGATGATCAGGTCGATATCGTCGGGGCCGACACCGGCTGCCTCCATTGCAACTCGGGCTGCTTCAACACACAGGTCGGACGTCGTCTGGTCTTCCCTGGCGATGTGCCGGCGCTCTACGCCGGTTCGAGTGCGAATCCACTCGTCGCTGGTATCGACCATCTTCTCCAGATCCGCGTTCGTAAGAATGCGCTCCGGAAGAAATCGACCGGTACCGGCAATTCTGGAGTAGATCATGCAGTTTCCTGTTGCATCAGGATCCCGATCTGTTGCGGTACCTGGTTCTTCACTTCAACAAGCGCCGTATCGATTGCGTGCTGGAAGGAATACGAATCGGCACTACCGTGACTTTTTATAACGATACCATTAAGTCCCACCAGAGAGGCACCGTTGTAGTTGCGCGAATCCATCTCGAGTGCCAGCCGCTTCAGAACCGGTCTGGCAAGAATTGCCTGTAGCCGGGCGATTGGGCTCTCTGTGAACGCGCGACGCAAGTAGTGAGATGCCAGTCCAATGGTTCCCTCCATGGTTTTCAGCGCAACGTTGCCGGTGAAACCGTCTGTAACGACCACATCGGCCTTGCCGGAGAAAATTTCGTTGCCTTCAATAAAGCCCACATAATTAAGGCTGCTAGCCTCGAGCATTGCCGCGGCGTCGCGCACCGTGTCGTGTCCTTTGGTGGCTTCGACTCCAATATTGAGGAGCGCGACCCGTGGCCGATCGAGGCGACGAATATCCGCGGTAACAATGGAACCCATTACCGCAAACTGAAACAGCAGCTCGGCGTCACCCACGGTGTTTGCGCCCAGGTCCAGCATGTGAACTGTGCCGCCGATAGCCGGTAATTCCGCAATAATCGCCGGGCGATCGATGCCTGCGAGCATCTTCAGAACGAACTTGGCCATCGCCATGAGCGCCCCTGTATTGCCCGCACTGACACAGGCATGCGCAGATCCTTCCTTGACCATGTCAATCGCAACGCGCATGGACGAATTTTTCTTCTTGCGCAGTGCTTCGCCAGGCGATTCCGACATGCCGACCACTTCCGTGGTTTCACGAAGGGACAGGCGGGCTTCCTTGCCAACGAGGCGCACCAGGCGATCGGTCAATTCGTTCTTGTCGCCCACCAGTACGAGGCTAAGGGAAGGATGCTTCTTGAGGGATGCGATCGCTGCACGCACGACGACCTCGGAACCCAGGTCACCGCTCATTGCATCCAGGGCAATTACCGGGTTTATGTCCACCGAACTATGCGTCGCCCATAACGGCTGCAGGATCGAACATCCTGAGTCGGTCTTTATTTATTCTTCGATATCTTCTTCGGGCTGCTGAATGACCTGTACGCCACGATAGAAACCATCGGGCGTCACGCGATGCCGCAAATGAGTTTCCCCGGACGTCGGATCGACCGACAGCGACGGCGACTTGAGTTTATCGTGCGAGCGACGCATACCGCGCCGTGAAGGTGTCTTGCGACTTTTTTGTACAGCCATTGCGTGTCTCCAGTCGATGACGACGATGGCACGTCCTCATCACATTCAGTTATCCGGTCCGGACCCTTGAGCGGTCCGCGTCAGTCGTCCTGCTGCATTCGCGACCGCAGGTCGGCAAATGGCCGTACCTTGTTGTCGCCATTACTGTCGCCCATTCCACTGGCGCTGTCTCCCGCCAGCAATTTCGCCAGCGTTCCGCATTCGGCAGGATCGGCGTGCCGCGCAGACAAGGGCAGAGCCATGATCAGCGCCTCATCGACGATATCGACCGGCCGGACCACAGCTTCATCGAGTTCCCAGGTTTCGAATCCGGGCGACTCCACCACCGGGCTGTCCGGCCAGGCCAGTAAAAACCTCAATTCCTGCGTCAACGTCAGCGTAAACGGCTCGAGGCAACGCTGGCACACCGCCGCAACTTGCGCCGAAACGCTGCCGGTCAGTTGCGGCCACTGCCGCCGGCTGTCCGCCCAGCCGAACACCAGTCTAATCGCAACCGGTGCCCGTCTCCATTGCGCCGGCCGTTGCGCCTCCGGCACACGTGTAAGGTCCAGGGCGACCACTTCTGTCATACGCGGGAAGAGCTGTAGTTCCTCTTCTTTTTCAATTACTTGTCCGCGTCCAGCGAGTTCCTGTGGCGACCAGCGGTCGAGCAGCGGATTGGCCATGGCGCGCGCATGATAAGTATCGCGTAACCCGCTGTCAAAAAAGCTTTTCAGGTTGCGGACCGGTTTTCGTGCCGGTCAGCCGCCGGTTGTGCCGGCAGACTGCTAGACTTGCGGTCGTTTTCCAGGGAGTCCGATGCAAAACCCGTCTGCACCACCCATTATTCTTGCATCGTCGTCACGCTATCGACGTGGTTTGCTGGATCGGTTTCTCGACGAATACCAGGTGGTGTCCCCCAACGTTGACGAAACGAGGCTGCCGGCCGAGTCGCCAGAGGATCTCGTCGCCCGCCTCGCTCGGCAGAAGGCCGAGGCGGTGTCGACCAACCACAGGAATGCACTGATCATCGGCGCGGACCAGATCGCCGTCGTGGGTCAGCGCATCGTGGGCAAACCCGGCGATCACCAGTCTGCCGTCGAGCAACTCCTGGCGGCTTCTGGCAAGTCCTTGCACTTTCTCACCGGCGTTTGCGTGCTGGATCCGAAGGCGCGGCATCGTTACGCACACATCGACAGGACCGTCGTGCGTTTTCGCCAATTCGACCGCCGCCTGGCGGATACCTATCTGAAGCACGACCAGCCGTACGACTGCGCTGGCAGCTTTCGGCTCGAAGGCGCCGGCTTTGTGCTGTTCGAGTCCGTCTCGACCGAAGATCCCACCGCACTGATTGGCCTGCCCATGATCTGGCTCGCCGGTCGTCTTCTCGAATCCGGCTACCTTTCATAGCGGGACTTCCTGCAACGGCGCGGTCGGCCTCATCCCGGCTTTTCGATTTGTTGCAAAAACCGGTCGAGGTCGGCAGCCAACGGCGCCGTAAAGTGCTGCTCATTGCCGCTTCCGTCCGGGAACGAGATCGACTGCGCATGCAGAAACAGCCGTTTCAGTCCCAGCGCCCGTGCACGGGTATTGGCGTCTGCGTCACCGTAGCGTTCATCAACCACCAGCGGATGGCCACGAAAGGCAGCGTGCACGCGAATCTGGTGCGTACGTCCGGTAAGCGGCTGGCATTGCAGCAAGCTGAAGTCGCCGCATTGACGGACGAGTTTCAGTCGGGTGGCTGCGGCTTTGCCGTCATCGCGCACCACGACATGACGCTCTCCGCCCTGGCGGTTCTGCACGTACAATGGTGCGTCGACCAGTTGCTCTCCGGATTGCCAATCACCTGCGACGAGCCCCAGGTAATTTTTTTCAACCTGCCCTTCACGAAATTTTTCGTGAAGCTCGCGCAACGCACTGCGTTTCTTGGCCAATACCAGGCAACCCGACGTATCCCTGTCAAGCCTGTGCACGAGTGACAGGTCGACCAGGTCGGGACGGGCAAAGCGCAGCAGCTCGATCACGCCATGGCTGACGCCGCTACCGCCGTGCACGGCGGTGCCGCTCGGCTTGTCTACGACCAGCAATCGTCGGTCTTCGAATATGACGCGCTGCGCAATGTTCGCGGCATAGCCTGCCGATGGGCTGCCGCCAGGTTCACGGATGCGGGCCGGCGGAATGCGTACCTCGTCACCCGCCTGCAAGCGATAGTCACCGCGCACCCGCCCCCCGTTGATGCGGACTTCGCCACGCCGCAGCAAACGATGCACGCGGCTTTTCGGGACCCCGGGGAGCTCACGACGCAGGTAATTGTCGAGTCGCTGCCCCGCGGCGTCCGAATCGATGCGTACTTTCCGGACACCGGTTTGCATACCGGGCAGCACATTTTGTGAGATTTCTCGCATAGACAGTGACTTGTGCAGGATTGTCAGCGTGACGCTCTGTGTTAT
>CAYVLL010000175.1:0-4585 GCA_964452235.1 uncultured Woeseiaceae bacterium | reverse complement strand
TCGATGCCGTTTAGGGGAGGAGGAGTCCATACCATTGCTTTATTTCCGCCAAAGGGTTTCCCGGCGGTCGAGTCCGATTCGAGCCACCCGCCGCCTGAAGGAATGGCCAGGGAGACTCTGCACAAGCCCGATCGTGCGACTGTAGGAGCCCGTATCACGGGCGATCAGGCGTTGATCGCCCGTGATACGGGCTCCTACAGAAAGTGCCTTATTGTGCAGAGCATCCCTAGGCCGCGCGACCGCGCACGCGGATTTCGCCGCTCAGTTGATCGATGGCTTCGCTGAGTTTTACGACCTGCTGCTGTTTTGAGCCCAGGCGTCTAAGGGCGACGGTTTGTTCGTCGACTTCTCGTTGTCCGACGGCCATCAGGACCGGCACCTTGGCCAGGCTGTGTTCGCGGACCTTGTAGGAAATTTTTTCGTTGCGCAGATCGGCTTCGGCGGTGATGCCGGCGCGGCGCAGGCTGGATACGACTTGCAGCGCGTAGTCGTCGGCATCGGACGTTATGGTCAGGACTCTCGCCTGGGTTGGCGACAGCCATAATGGCAGGTTGCCAGCGTGATGTTCGAGCAGGATGCCGATGAATCGTTCGAATGAGCCCAGAATCGCACGGTGCAGGAGGACCGGCGTGTGTTTGTGCCCATCCTCGCCGATGTAGGTTGCGCCAAGACGCGACGGCAGGTTCAGGTCCACCTGCAGGGTTCCGCATTGCCAGTCGCGGCCGATCGCGTCACGCAGGACGAACTCCAGCTTCGGGCCGTAAAACGCACCCTCGCCCGGGTTATGCGTGTAGTCGAGGCCTGATTGTTGCAGGGCGCGCAGCAGCGCAGCTTCGGCATCGTCCCACACTTCGTCCGCCCCGACCCGGACCGGCGGGCGATCAGCAAACTTGATGGTGACATCGTCGAAGCCGAGATCGCGATAGATGCCGAGAATGAGATCGCACACATCGATCGACTCTTTCGTGATTTGCTCAGACGTGCAAAAGATGTGAGCGTCGTCCTGCGTAAAAGCGCGCACGCGCAATAGTCCGTGCAACGCCCCGGATGGTTCGTAACGATGTACCTTGCCGAATTCCGCGAGACGGCGCGGCAGGTCCCGGTAGCTGGTAATTCCCTGCTTGAAAACCTGTACGTGGCCGGGACAGTTCATCGGCTTGATAGCATAGCGGCGGCCGTCTTCGGTGTCTGTGGTGTACATGTGTTCGCCGAACGACTCCCAATGGCCGGAAGCCTCCCACAGCGAGCGGTCCATCAACTCCGGCGTATTGACTTCGTTGTAACCGGCCTCCAACTGTCGCTGCCGCATATACGACAGCAGGTTCTGGAAAAGCGCCCAGCCTTTCGGGTGCCAGAAAACGGCGCCGGGCGCTTCTTCCTGGAAATGGAACAGGTCCATGCTGCGGCCGAGCCGTCGATGATCGCGCTTTTCCGCTTGTTCGAGTTGCTCAAGGTACTGGCGAAGCTGCTTGTCACTGGGCCATGCCGTGCCGTAAATACGCTGCAACATGGCATTGCGCGCGTCACCCCGCCAGTATGCACCGGAGACGCGCAGCAGGCGAAATGCCTTACCGAGCCGGCCGGTCGACGGCAGGTGAGGCCCACGACACAAGTCGATGAACTGGCCTTGTCGATAAAGCGTCAGGTCTTCCCCGGCCGGGATGTCCTCGATGATCCGGGCCTTGTACTCTTCACCTTGCTGGCGAAAGAACTCAATGGCCTCTTGCCTGTTCCAGACCTCTCGCGTGATTGGTTCGTCGCGATCGACGATGTCCCGCATACGCGCTTCGATACGCTCCAGATCTTCCGGGGTGAACGGCTCGGCACGCGCGAAATCATAGTAAAACCCGTTTTCGATGGCGGGTCCTATCGTTACCTGGGTCTCAGGCCACAATTCCTTGACCGCCTCGGCGAGTACATGCGCCGCATCATGACGCAGCAGTTCCATGCCATCTGCCGAATCGCGGGTGACAATTTCGATGCGCGCATCTTCTTCAACGAGACGGTTAAGGTCGCGAAGCTGGTCATTGACACGAATTGCGACTGCGTCCCGGGCCAGGCTCTTCGCAATGTTACTGGCTATATCTTGTCCGGTAAGCGCTTGCTCAAAGTGACGGACAGAGCCATCGGGTAATTCAATTCTTGGCATTTTCTGGTCAGTATCGGGCGATGCCCACAGTCGTCAAGGCGCGCTATTGTACCCGAAACGCACACTGTCGCTAACGGCCTGGCAGGAAGTGCGTCGCGGCATTGGTGTACAATCCTGGCGTGCATCACATTCCTGCCCAATATGAATCAACCTGCAACCGTTAATCGATTTCCGCCGGCTCCGCACGATCATGATGATTGCGTTGCCGCAGCTGTCGAGACTGCAGAAGCAGTTTGCCGGCAGCGCGGCCTTCGTTTTACCGGGCTGCGACGTCGTGTGCTGGAGCTGGTCTGGAGCAGTCATACGCCGGCGGGTGCCTACGATATCCTGGAACGTCTCAGTTTGCAGGGAAAGCGGGCAGCGCCGCCAACGGTTTACCGGGCACTCGAGTTCCTCATCGAGGCCGATCTCGTGCACCGCCTCGATTCACTGAACGCCTATGTCGGCTGTCCGGACCCCGGCAGTGCGCATACCGGGCAATTTCTTATCTGCCGGCAATGCCGTTCTGTGGCCGAGCTCGATGACGCGTCCATCAATGCGCTGGTCGAGCAGAAGGCGGCCGGCCTCGGCTTCACGGCGGTGCGGCAGACGGTGGAAATACAGGGCCTGTGCCGCGATTGCGGTGAACCGCGCAACGACTGATTGTCGCGAACGTTGCCGGTACAGAGCCTATGAACGATAACAAGCCCCAGGATTTCATTCGCCAGATCATTGCGGATGACGTTTCCCGGGGCAAACACGGTGGCACAGTTACGACACGGTTTCCGCCCGAGCCGAACGGTTACCTGCATGTCGGCCACGCCAAGTCAATTTGCCTGAACTTCGGAGTCGCGATCGAACATGGCGGCAATACATTTCTGCGCTTTGACGACACGAACCCGGGCAAGGAAAGCGAAGAGTACGTCGAGGCCATCAAGCGCGATGTCCGCTGGCTTGGTTTCGATTGGGGCGGCAGGCTTACTCATGCGTCCGACTACTTCGAACGCCTTTATGACGCAGCCATGCAATTGATCGAGCGGGGCAGTGCCTATGTGGACAGCCTGAACGCCGAGCAGATTCGGGAGTATCGCGGCACGCTGACCGAGCCTGGCCGAAACAGTCCCTACCGCGACCGCAGTACCGCCGAGAACATCGATCTTTTCGAGCGTATGCGAGCCGGTGAATTTGCCGATGGCGCACACGTACTACGCGCGAAAATCGACATGGCATCGCCAAATATAAATCTGCGGGACCCGACGCTTTACCGGATCCGCCATGTCCACCATCAACGCACTGGTGATACATGGTGTATTTACCCGATGTACGATTTCGCCCATGGTCTGTCGGACGCGTTCGAAGGTATCACGCACTCGCTTTGCACGCTCGAGTTCGAGGATCATCGTCCCTTGTACGACTGGTTTCTCGATCAACTTGACCCGCCGCATCGCCCACGCCAGATCGAATTCTCGCGCCTGAATCTTGCATATGCTGTTACCAGCAAACGCAAGCTCAACACACTTGTCCAGGAAAAAATCGTGAGCGGATGGGACGATCCGCGCATGCCAACCTTAGCCGGCATGCGGCGACGCGGCTACCCGCCGGCCGCATTACGAGACTTCAGCAAGCGCATCGGCGTAACGAAGAAGGAAAACCTGATCGAAATGGCGTTGCTCGAAACCTGTGTTCGCGAGGTCCTGGACCATGACGCACCACGGCGAATGGCGGTAATGCGCCCACTCAAGGTTACCCTGACAAATTACCCTGCGGACCAGGTTGAGCAATTGACTGCGGGCAATCATCCGCAGCGTCCTGAGCTCGGATCCCGTGAAGTCCCGTTCGGGCGCGTCATCTATATCGAGCAGGATGATTTCATGGAAGACGCGCCGCGCAAGTTCTTTCGGCTTAAGCCGGGCGGGGAAGTGCGCTTGCGTTTTGCCTACATCATTCGCTGCGACGACGTCGTTCGCAATGATGCGGGCGCGATTGTGGAATTGCTCTGCAGTTACGATCCGGATACCCGTAGTGGCTCGGACAATAGCAATCGCAAGGTAAAGGGCACCATCCACTGGGTATCTGCCGCACAATCCTGCGATGCCGAAGTGCGACTGTACGATCGCCTGTTTGACGATCCGCAGCCGGGCGATGCGGACGACGTCATGACCCACCTCAATGCGCACTCCCTGGAGACGGTCATCGCCAGGGTCGAGCCCTCGTTGCGGGAAGTCGCTGGCGAATGGAGCGGACAGTTCGAAAGGTTGGGCTATTTCTGTGCCGACAGCGTCGATCACACGCCCGGTCGTATGGTGTTTAACCGTATCGTCACCCTTCGCGACAGTTGGGCGAAAATCGAGAAGCAGCCTTAGGGAAGGGCACTTGATTAGCGGTCATTGGCGGCGATGCCCGGCTCTAATCGGTCTCGACCGCCGGGGAACCCTTTGACGCAATGGCTCCCTGCGG
>CAYVLL010000174.1:0-4591 GCA_964452235.1 uncultured Woeseiaceae bacterium | reverse complement strand
GCTCGAGTTCGTAAGCGCGGCGCAGCAGGTCGTGCACGCTCAGGTTGCGCTTGTGTACCTTGAGTATCTCGATCAGCGCCGGTTTGGAGACTTCCGGTTCGTCAAAAAAATCGAGCAGGGCGTTGGCGTTGTAGCTGTTGGCGCTTGACAGGGCCCAGGCCGTCCCGGACACGACGCGTTCGCCGCCGTCGGCCAGCCCTTCCTTGTAATATTTCAGGGTCTTGTCACTTACCTGGCTGGCCAGCACATCGACAAACAGCATGGTGTGCGTTTTGTCGCTCATCGCCAGCGCTTCGATAGCTTTCGGGATCACCTTGGGGCCCAGCTTCTTCAGCTTTTCGGTCAGGTTTTCAGCGTTCCGTGACGAGGCGTCGGTCTCGCTGATGAGCTGATGGATGATCTGGTCGGCGCGGAAACCGGCTAGGAAACCCATAGATCCGCTCTGTCGCCTGGCGTCGGCGTGTTACCGTCGAAGCGCATGACGCCCCCGCTGCGCGTACCGCAGCATAGCCCGCTCAGCGGAGGGCTCCCTGCGTATTGAGTCAATCGCCTGTGACAAGGTGTTACCGTCAATTGAGTTGCTGCTGTCGTCCTGGCGGGTGCTGAGCGCCTGCCGGGTCGTCGTTGATTCCACTGTCTCTGCCGAGCCGACCCAATACGGCATTATGCCACAGGGATCGCATGCTTACGGCGGACCGGTTCGGGCTCCGCTGGCCGACTATGGCTTGCACCACGGTCCCTTGCTCGCTATCCCCTGCGCCCCGGGCGTTAATTCACTGCGACCTTCGCTACGACCTTCGTTACAATGGTTGCCCCGGATACCCGCTCGGGTATCCGCCAACCAATTTAACCTAATGAACCACTGCGAAGTGTGAAATTGTCAGCAGATTCTGACCTGAAGCAACGCTTGAACTCAACTGTATTGCCGCATATCGGGCATACGCTCGGCGAGACAGGGCGTGTACGCCGTGCCGAGGTGACGGATGGGCGGGCACTGGTTGAGATCGAACTGGGTTACCCCATGGAAACCGTGCGCCAGGACCTCGAAGCGCGTCTCGACGATGAAGTTCGCGCCGCGACGGCGGCAGAGCACGTCGCACTGACATTGACCAGCCGTATCGCATCGCACGGCGTGCAGCCAAACCTGAAGCCGCTTGCGGAAGTCAGCAATGTAATTGCGATCGCGTCCGGCAAGGGCGGCGTCGGAAAATCCACCACAGCGGTTAATCTTGCTCTCGCGTTGCAGCGTGACGGCGCAGCGGTTGGCATACTGGATGCGGACATCTATGGCCCCAGCCAGCCGTTGATGCTGGGACTTGCCGGACAGAGGCCGACCAGCGAGGACGGCAAGACCATGTTGCCGCTGCGTGCGCACGGTCTGCAGGTGATGTCGATGGGTTTCCTGATCGATGCTGACCAGCCGATGGTGTGGCGCGGTCCGATGGTAACCCAGGCGCTCAATCAGCTGTTGCAGCAGACGCGCTGGTCGGCACTCGACTACCTGATCGTCGACATGCCGCCCGGTACGGGTGATATCCAGCTTACCTTGTCGCAACGAGTGCCCGTCAGCGGGGCGGTGATTGTCACCACGCCCCAGGACATCGCGCTCCTCGACGCGCGCAAGGGCCTGCAAATGTTCCGCAAGGTGTCGGTACAGGTGCTAGGCGTAGTCGAGAACATGAGCACTCATATCTGCAGCAAATGCGGACACGAAGAGGCGATCTTCGGCAGCGGCGGCGGAGAGCGCATGTCCCGCGAGTTCGATATCGAATTACTGGGGCAGTTGCCGCTGGACCTCGCGATCCGTGAACAGACAGACAGCGGTAAGCCGACGGTAGTTGCCGCTCCCGACAGTCCGTCGGCCCAGGCCTACCTGCTCACAGCGCGCCGCATGGCCGCTCGCCTGGCGTTGCAGGGCAAGGACTACAGCAGCCGGTTTCCCAAAATCGTGGTCGAGGACAGCTGATGAGCATCAAGTCGGATCGCTGGATTCGCGAAATGGCGACCAGGCACGGCATGATCGAGCCCTTCGAACCGGGACAGGTCCGCGAAAACGCTGGCGGCAAGATCGTGTCGTACGGAACGTCGAGCTACGGTTACGACGTGCGTTGCTCCGACGAATTCAAGGTATTCACCAACATCGAGTCCGCTATCGTCGATCCCAAGGCATTCGACGCCAGCAGTTTCGTGGACAAGACGAGCGCTGTGTGTGTTATCCCGCCGAATTCGTTCGCATTGGCCAGAACCGTCGAGTACTTTCGTATTCCACGCAACGTGCTGACGATCTGCCTTGGCAAGTCGACCTATGCTCGTTGCGGCATAATAGTGAATGTCACGCCGCTCGAGCCGGAATGGGAAGGCCACGTGACACTCGAGTTCTCGAATACGACCCCTTTGCCTGCAAAGATCTACGCCAACGAAGGCGTCGCGCAAATGCTGTTTCTCGAATCCGACGAGGAATGCGAGGTTTCCTACAAGGACCGCGGTGGCAAGTACCAGGGACAGCAAGGGGTTACGCTGCCGAAGGCTTGAAGGGCGCATCGCCCGCAAGGCGGGCTCGTACAGGTTGCTGTTGGAGCCCGCCTTGCGGGCGAATGTGGCAAGGCCCGACGAATCGCCCGTGATACGGGCTCCTACAAGTTGCGGTCCGGTTGCAAGGGCTTGAGGAGCGGCTGGCCGTCGAGCCACGCGCTGCCATTGCGCCATTCAAGGCGTCCTGACGCGAGCAATGCGGCTGCCTGCGGATAAATCCTGTGCTCGACGGCCAGCACACGCGCGGCCAGACGTTCGGCACTATCGCCTGGCAGCACTGGAACGCGTCCCTGCACGACGGCGGGACCGCCATCGAGATCCTCGGTAACAAAATGGACCGTGCAGCCGTGCCAGCGGTCGCCGGCTTCGAGAACGCGCCGGTGCGTATCGAGGCCGGGATAATCCGGCAGTAACGAGGGGTGAATGTTGAGCATGCGGCCGCTGTAGCGTTGGACGAACGCAGGCGTCAGAATGCGCATGAAACCGGCGAGCAGCAGCAGGTCCGGCCGATACGCGTCCAGCGCATCCGCCAATGCCTTGTCGAATGCGTCGCGGCTGCGAAAATCCGCCGAGACGATGCACTCCGTTGCAATACCGGCGCGGCGCGCACGTTCCAGTCCCGCGACGTTAGACCGGTTGCTGACGACAACGACAATATCGAGCGCGAGCCGGCCGTCACGCGTGGCGTCGATCAGCGCCTGCAGATTGCTGCCACCGCCCGAAATCAGGACGGCAGCCGAGCGGATTGGCGACTCTGTCAAAGTGACCCCGTCACGGCGACCCCGTCATGGTGACGCGTCAACAGTAGCGCACGCCGCCGGCGCCTGTCGCGATCCTGCCGAGGCGCCAGGCCTTTTCGCCTTCATCCGCCAGCACGCGCAAAGCAACGTCGAGGTCGGTCTCGTGAACGACCGCGATCATGCCGACGCCGCAGTTAAAAGTACGGCGCATTTCGGTGTCCGTGATCTGCCCGTTCGCGGCGAGCCAGTCGAACACAGCACCAGGCTGCCAGCTTGCGAGGTCGATCTCGGCGTGCAGGCCGGGTGGCAAAATGCGGGGCAGGTTTTCCGTGATTCCGCCGCCGGTGATGTGTGCCAGACCCCGTACCTCGACCTTTCTTATCAGCGCCAGTAACGGTTTGACGTAAATGCGGGTTGGCGCGAGTAAACGCTCGGCTGCCGGCTCGCCGTCAAGGTCTGCAGTGCCGGCGGCCTCGAGAACCCGGCGGATGAGGGAGTAACCATTCGAATGCGGGCCACTCGAAGCAATACCAATGACGATGTCTTCGGCCGCGATCCGAGAACCGTCGATAAGCTCATCGCGCTCGACCGCTCCGACACAGAATCCCGCCAGGTCGTATTCGCCGTCCGCGTACATGCCGGGCATCTCCGCGGTTTCGCCGCCGATCAGCGCGGCGCCGGCTTGCCGGCAGCCGTCGGCGATGCCGCCGATCACGCTGGCTGCCACGTCTACATCCAGTCGACCGCAGGCGAAGTAATCGAGGAAGAACAGCGGCTCGGCGCCTTGTACGACAACGTCGTTGACACACATGGCCACCAGGTCGATCCCGATCCGGTCGTGACGAGCCAGCGACTGCGCGAGCTTCAGCTTGGTGCCTACGCCATCCGTACCCGACACCAGCACCGGTTCCCGATAGCGCCCCGGCTGCAGTGCAAAAAGCCCACCGAAACCGCCAAGGCCCTGCAGGACCTCCGGACGCTTCGTCCTCGCAACCAGCGGTTTGATGCGCTCTATGAGCGCATCGCCGGCGTCGATATCGACCCCGGCATCCTTGTACGTCATCGCTTTCATGGTGATTTTCCGGGTCAGCACGCCTGCCTGACGGTTGCGCCATTAGCCGGCGCGGGCCCATCGTCATCGATGCGGCTCCGTAACCGGAATGGCCGGGAAGGGTGAGTCGGTGGTAATCGCTGCACCGGCGATATAATAGTGCGTCACCCGTGCGTTGCACCAGTCGGGCTGCGGAAGCCGGGCTGCGGAAGCCGGGCTGCGGAAGCCGGGCTGCGCAAATTGGACTCCGGGCAGTATCACGGGTATA
>CAYVLL010000173.1:0-4609 GCA_964452235.1 uncultured Woeseiaceae bacterium | reverse complement strand
GTTGAGCAGGCCTTGCAGCAAATCGTGCGAATCATTCGCGTGGAACTCGCCTGAAACGCACCATGAAGATTCGACTGCTCTTGGGTCCGCAGCGACCGGTGACCAATCTCGGCCCGGCCATGGTTAACGCGGGTGTACCGGACGGTCCGGTCGCGGTGATTGCCGCGGGCTGGCAGGAAGCCGAAGGCGACATTGATGACGTCGCGGCGGCTGCCGGGCGCCAGGTTGTGAACCTCGCTCTGTATCGCCGTGCCGACGAGGTCTTCGCCGGCGCTCCGGAGCTGCAGGCAGCCTATCGGGAACGGCAGGAGCAGCTGCAGGAACTGCAGCGCCTGTACGCACAACGCTTGCGGCAAACCCTGGCGGCCGCACGGCAGATGCTGCGTGCGAGCGGGAGTGCGGCGCTGGTCGGCCCTGAACAACGGCATGCCATCGCCCAGTTGCGTGCACTGGATCGTCATCATTTGCAACGACTGCAGGCCCTGCACGCGGAATTCAATGCCACGTTCGATATCCGCAGCAACCCGCTGCTGGTGCACCATGCCGCCGAAATCGCCGCGCAGCTTGCTGATGTGCAGACCGTTGTCATCACAGGCGGCAACGTTGCCGTGCTGCTCAATCGGCTGCAACTCTTTGACGTCGGCAATTTACTGGCTTCCAGGCACCTGGTCGCCTGGTCAGCCGGCGCCATGGCATTGACCGAGCGCGTCGTCCTTTTCCATGACAACGCACCGCAAGGCAGGCGTAATCCGGAGATTTTCGGTCAGGGCCTGGGAATAGTGCCGCACCATGTTTTGCTGCCGGATGCAAAACGGCGGCTGCGCCCCGGTGACCGGATTCGCCTCGCCCTGTTCAGTCGCCGGTTTGCCCCGGCGGCCTGCATAGCGCTCGACAGTGGCAGCGTTCTGCAATTCAATGGCGATGACATCGTAATGGCGAACGATACTCGACAGATTGCTTCCAACGGGCGCCTGCGACGGGTCAAGGTCTCTTGAACCCGGCGCTTCGCAAACTGTTCCGCAAAGGCGCCCCGCCACAAGCGGAAATCGATGCCTTTATTGCGGCCGGTGAATTTCCGCTGGTTGACAGCAGCGACATAACATTCGTTTATCGCGGCGCGGCGGACCAGGTGTACCTGCGCTGCTGGATTTCGGGGTTCGATACTGCACAGCCGTTGCAGGCGCTGAACGGCACTGACCTGTGGGCTACCACAATCAACCTGCCGGAAGGCTCGCGTATTGAGTACAAATTCGAAGTCATCGCCAACGGGCAGCGCCGACTTATCGTCGATCCTCTGAATGATGTACTGGCCCATGACCCGTTTGGCGCAAATTCGGTTTGCCAGGGCGCCGGTTACGAGCGGCCACCCTGGACGCTGCACGATCCGGAAGCGCGAGGCGGCGCCATCGAACATGCCCGGCTGGACAGCGGCGCATTTCGTGACTCGCGCGATGTGAGCATTTATTTGCCGGCGCGCTTCAGGCGCAACAGGCGGTACCCGCTGCTGGTGGTGCACGACGGTCATGATTTTCTTCGCTACGCGAACTTGAAAACCGTACTTGACAATCTGATCCATTACCTCGAAATACCGCAAATGATCGTGGCGCTGACCCAATCGCCCGATCGTCTGAATGAGTACGCCGCGGACGACCGGCATGCGGCGTTCATTGCCGACGACCTGCTGCCCTACATGTCGGAGCACTGGCCGCTCATCGATGATCGTGCGGCGTGCGGCATGATGGGCGCGAGTTTCGGTGGTGTCGCTGCGCTGCATGCTGCGTGGAGGTTCCCTGATCGATTCGGCAACCTGCTGCTGCAATCCGGTTCGTTTGCATTCAGCGATATCGGCCGGCATCGGCGCGGTCCGGTTTTCGATCCGGTTGCGCGATTCATGAATACCTTTCGCGAGCAGCCGGGCGAGTTGTCCGGCAAGATTTATATGAGTTGCGGCATTTACGAGTCACTGATTTACGAGAACCGCTCTTTGCTGCCGCGGCTGCAACAGCAAGGCATCGACGTCCGCTTTGAAGAAGTACGCGATGCGCACAACTGGGAAAACTGGCGGGACCGGCTCCGCACCGGCCTGTCGTGGCTTTTTCCCGGGCCGCTTTGGCTGGTCTACGAATAGAACGGGCCACCGACAATTATGAGGTAGGTCCTAGTCACCGGACGATGTCATCGCCCGGGTGCGCGCCCGGGCCAGTTCGTACTCCGCCCGCGCCAGCGCCAGGTGCTTCAAATTCAGGCCCTTGGCGCTGTCGATAAACGCCTCAGCCGCATCGAGGTCGCCATTCGAAACGGCAAACATCGACTGGAACAGAAGCGCGCTCGCAATACGTTCCGCGGCCACCTGTACTTGCCGTTCCCCGGGCGCAAGCTGTGAGGCGCGCCGCAGCAAGTCTATGGCGCTATCGCCCTGCGGCAATACCAGTCGTTCGCTCAGGATGCGCTCGTCAATGCCGCGCAGGAGTTCGTCGAGCGCGGCTGCGGATTCCTGCTGCAGCAATTCTCTACGCACTTCGGCAATAACCGGGTCGTGTTCGCGGGACATTGCCGCCGCTTGAGCGAGGTATCGTTCGGCTTGCGGCAGGTCGGTTGTGCTTACCCGTCGTGCGCTGACCAGTAGATCCTCGCGATAGCGTCCGACGAGGTCAGCGATTGCGGCGATTCCGAAATGCTCCGGCTGTACGTCACGCGCGATTTCGAGATTAGCGATAGCGCTATCGAAGTTCCCGGCGGCAAGCGCCGACCTGGCGCGTGCCAGGTACTCTTCGGCAATGCTGTCCAGCCCCTCCAGTGCGGCCGGATTTGTGGGATCGTTTTCCAGTATCGATTGGTAGTGGTCAAACGCATTGTCTTCTACCGGACCAACGAGCCTGCCGGCCGCCAGCGCCGCGGTCGCGTTATCGAGCAATGACCCGGTGCCCGATCGAGAGTCGCCGTCCGGGATCGCCCACAAGACAATCGACATGAAGATGACCAATACCAGTGCACCGTAGGCAAACGTCGGCACCTTCAACGATGTCGCCGGCGGGAAACTGGCACGCGGCGGCTCGTCCGGCGGTTCGAAAAACCGCTCCAGAAACGCCTCGGCGGTACTGTAGCGGTCGACGGCGGCGAAACGCAGCGCTCGCTCCACCGCCGGCCAATAGTCGATGGCGTCGTCCGGCAACGGTGACGGCTCGAGTCCCTGGTCCCGTGCCGTTACGGCATCGAGGTCTCCGAACGGGCGCTCACCGCTCAGCAGGTAATAGGCCGTCACACCCAGCGAGTAAATGTCATCGACCGGTTGCGGCTTTTGGCCCTCCAGTACCTCACAGCTCGCATAAACCGGGGTTGCCCAACTCGTGTCGTCGCGGACGGCGGCAGCGGACGGCGACTGGCCGGGAGCGCCGAAATCCAGCAGTTTTACTGCCCGGTTTTCGGTAATGAATATGTTCGACGGCTTGACATCGCCATGCGTGATGCCGGCGGCGTGTGACCAGGCGAGCGCCTGGCCAACGTTTTGCACGATCTCGAGCGCTGTGCGCAGTGCGATACGTTTGCTCTCCAGACCGTTCAACACGGTGGCCAGGTTGTCCCCGCTCAGCCATTCGAGAACCATGAATTCCACTCCATGATCGCTGGCGAGGTCGTATACAGCGACGATGCCAGGGTGGCTGAGTTGCGATAACTTGAGGAACTCCAGGCGCAGATGCTCGGTAGCAGCTGTCAGCTCCCCGCCGGCAAGCCGTGCAAACTTGAGCGCGACCCAGGGCCGGGGAGCGCCGGCCTTCAGGCGATTCCTGTCCAGGGCCTGGTAAACAATGCCCATGCCGTCGTGAGCGACCCGCTGCAGAATCTCGTAACGGTCGGCCACGAGTGTTCCCGGCAGGATCGCTTCCGGCAGCATCAGGTCTGCAAGATTCGGCAGGTCGGTGTGAGAGACAGGCTCCACCGGTGGTTTGGAGTCTCGGGCCAGAGGCCGGGTCACCGCAGGTGTTTCCATCGCAGCGGGTGGCGGGGCTGGCCGACCGCGCGTGCCACTGACAGGGCAGGTTTTGTTCAGCCCCGATGTCCGGGAAAAGGCGCTTTTCGCCAGATCCGAGGTTCGTTCCCCGGCAGGAAGTGGCTGCGCGTGCGGTAGCGCGCCGTTATGGGTCAAATTCACTGTCGGACTTCCTGTCATTGAACTCCTGCCCACGGCTTGCCTGCGGCCGGCCCTCGGCCCGCTGCTGCATTGGCTGTGGTTATGCCGCGAAAGGCTGCAAGCCGTATCCCGGGTCAGGGATACCTCAGTGAACCCGGGCAATCTGTGCGGTAGCGCACCGAGGCGCCTGTCAGGGTCTGCCAGACGATACAATCAAGCCTCAAGAGCTCGCTTTACCCAACAAGAACAGGAAAATAGCCATGAATATCACCCTCGCGCTCGGCCCGCTGGTTTCGCTGATTGCCGGAATTCTCATTCTGGTCATGCCGAAACTGCTCAACTACATCGTCGCGGGCTATCTGATCATCTTCGGACTGATCGGGCTGTTTGGCGGCAACGCTCTGAACCTCTGACCGGCTGCGCCGCCGGGTTGCATCGGCTTAGACAAGGTCCGTTGCCGGCGTCTATAGTAGGGCAAAA
>CAYVLL010000172.1:0-4655 GCA_964452235.1 uncultured Woeseiaceae bacterium | reverse complement strand
TCATAAAATCCCAAATACTGATTAATTATTGATCAGACAGGAGTTTTTGGAAGGACGCCTCATCAAGCAGGTCAATTTCCAAATTTTGCGCTTTTGTCAGTTTAGACCCTGCGTTTTCGCCAAAAACCAGGAAGTCGGTTTGCTTGGATACGCTGCCGGTGACCTTGCCGCCGAGTGCCTGAATCCGTGCTTTAGCCTCGTCCCGGGTCATGGATGACAACGTTCCCGTCAAGACCACGGTCTTGCCTACCAAGGGGCCTTCTGTCGGCACCGCTGCCGGCTGCCACTCGTCCCAATTAACCCCGGATGCGGTCAGTTTCTCGATGACCTGGCGGTTATGGCTTTCCCGAAAAAAGGCGTACACGCGCGACGCCACAACCGGTCCGATGTCGGGTACCTTCTGCAATTGGTCCTCGCTGGCTTCGATAATTTCGGAAAGCTTTCCGAATTGCTGTGCAAGCATTTGGGCGGTTGCCTCACCGACGTCGCGAATTCCCAGGGCATAAAGAAATCTCGACAGTGTGGTGTCCTTGCTCTTCTCGATTGCTGCGACCAGCTTCTTCGCCGATTTTTCACCCATTCGATCCAGCGCGATCAGTTCGACCTCGGTCAGATCGAAAATATCAGCGGGAGTCTTGAGGCGATCGAGTGCAACCAGTTGCTCAATGAGCTTCTCGCCCATGCCCTCAATGTCGAGCGCCTTGCGAGATACGAAGTGTTTCAATGCCTCAATTCGCTGTGCAGCGCAAACCAGACCGCCGCTGCAGCGTGCAACGGCCTCCCCTTCTTCGCGTACTATCACCGACCGACAAACCGGACATTTTTTTGGCAACTTCACTGACTTGGTTCCGCGCGGTCGTCGATCCTTGATCACTTGCACTAGCTCCGGGATTACATCGCCGGCCCGCCTGACAATTACGGTGTCGCCAACTCGAATATCCTTGCGGTGTAGCTCGTCCATATTGTGCAGCGTCGCGTTACTTACCGTAACGCCACCGACGAATATCGGCTCCAGACGGGCAACCGGCGTGATCGCTCCGGTGCGACCCACCTGGAACTCGATGTCCCGCACAATCGTCATCTCTTCCTGCGCGGGAAATTTGTGTGCGATCGCCCATCGTGGCGCGCGGGAAACAAACCCGAGCTCCCGCTGATAATCCAGTCGGTCAACCTTGTAGACGACACCGTCAATGTCATAACGCAAATCATTCCGGCGGCGCTCAATGCTCCTGTAATACGTCAGGCAACCCTCGATGCCTCTGACGACGTCTCTCTCCGGGCAGACCTTGAAACCCCACTCAAGCAGCTGAGCCAGAATCTCGCTGTGCCGGCCAGGCAAAGTGCCTCCCTCAACCAGCCCAACCGAGTATAGGTATATGTCCAGCGGCCTTGAGGCAGTCAGCTTCGGATCCAGCTGCCGGAGGCTCCCCGCTGCTGCATTACGGGGATTAACGAAGGTCTTCTCCCCTTTCTCGCGAGCCGACTCGTTGTACTTCCGGAAGCCTTCTCTTGGCATGAACACCTCACCACGAACTTCGAGCGTCGCAGGAGCCCCCTTACCGCGCAAGCGCAGTGGGACCGCTTCGATAGTGCGCAAATTGTGGGTAATGTCCTCACCAGTGGTCCCATCACCCCGCGTTGCCCCCCGGACAAAGACGCTGTCTTCATAAAGTAAGCTAACAGCGGCGCCATCCAGCTTGGGCTCGGCCGAGTACTCAAGGTCAGCATCGATCTCCAACTCCAGTCGTTCAGTAACACGGCGATGGAAGTTGCGCAGCGCTTCTTCGCTGAATGCATTGTCGAGTGACAACATCGGAATACTGTGTTTGACGGTGCCGAACGCCTTGATCGGTGCAGCACCAACGCGCTGGGTCGGCGAGTCTGTGGTGATCAGCTCTGGATAGTCCTCCTCGATGGCTTGCAGTCGCCGCAACAAGCGGTCGTACTCCGCGTCCGGGATTTCAGGCGCATCAAGCACATGGTAGAGATAGTTGTGCTGGCGGATCTCGCGGACTAGCGTCTCCGCTTCCTTCTTGATCGCAGCAGGGGCTGTCATACGGGTCGTGAACGATGCCTGAGATCAGGCTACCTTGATTCCGTGCTGGTACTGAATGATCTCTTCGCGAAGGTAGCGCTCTCGCTGGATACTCAACGTGCTACCCGTTTCGTCCAGCAATTCTCCGTCGAGCAAACGCGCCAACTCACGAGCGCCCGTCATCATCAGGTCGAACGCCGGTGCACCGTCGAGAGGCCCCGGAAGTACCATGAACAAACTGATACCCGGTATTTTCTGATTCTTGATGTCCGCCAGATCGAAGCTGCCTGGCTCCACGAGACTTGCTGCGCTAAAAATAACCTTGGACTCATCGTCGTTCTGGCAATGATGGAATATGCCGAACTTGCCGTGCCGCAACCCGATGCCACGCATGCTTAGCACCAGGTCGTCGCCAGGAAAAGAGCCGTGTCGCTTGGCAACCAGTCGCAGCGTCACTATCTTCTGCGGTTGTGAAGTCGCTGGCCTCTCTTCTGCGAGCGGCTCAGCGTCTTCTGCGCGATCGTCGGGCTCGGCCAGCGGATCCAGCGTGGGTTCGACGCGCGCTTCCGCCTCCGCGGCGGCTACAGGTTGTTCGCGCTTGCCTCGCTCACGACGGCTGTAGGCATAGACGCCCACAATAACGAGCAAGCCGAACAACAAGAGCAACCAGCGGAGACCATCCATAAAGACTTCCAGGAATATTCAAGTCAGCTTGCCGCCATTCTAACCGCTTCGTCAAGATCGACGGAAACAACTCGGGACACGCCCGGCTCCTGCATCGTTACGCCAGTTAACTGCCTGGCCATTTCCATCGTCACTTTGTTGTGGGTGATAAAGACAAACTGCACTTTCTCGGACATATCACGCACGATATCGCAGAATCTCGCGACATTTGCATCATCCAATGGCGCATCCACCTCATCGAGCAAGCAAAACGGCGCCGGGTTCAACTCGAAAATGGCAAACACTAACGCAACCGCGGTCAATGCTTTCTCACCGCCCGACAACAAATGAATCGTACTGTTGCGCTTGCCGGGAGGGCGCGCCATTACAGTCACACCCGCAGCCAACAGGTCCTCACCGGTCAGTTCAAGGTAGGCGTGACCGCCGCCAAACAACTTGGGGAACAAACGCTTGAACCCTGCATCGACGTTGTCAAACGTCGCACGAAACCGAGTGCGCGTTTCCCGATCGATCTTGCGAATAGCTCCTTCCAGTGTATTCAAGGCATTGTTCAGATCCGCC
Source organism: uncultured Woeseiaceae bacterium (assembly GCA_964452235.1). Taxonomy (GTDB): domain Bacteria; phylum Pseudomonadota; class Gammaproteobacteria; order Steroidobacterales; family Woeseiaceae; genus IDS-8. The sequence goes on along the minus strand of CAYVLL010000172.1, from coordinate 1,375 downwards.
AATTGGGAATCCAGGTAATCCTTGCGTTCGGACTGCTCCTTGAATTCATCAATCGCGGCAAGATTGATCGGACCCAACCGATCGATACGATTCCGAATGGCCTCCAGCCTGGTTTCCCAAGCGCCGATTTCGGCGTCTTCTGCCAGGCTCCGGACCAGACTGTCGAATTCAAAATCAGTCTGCGCGAACTGTTCAGCGATACCTTCTCGGCGAACCCGAAGTTCCTGGGTGAGCATGCGTGCCTCATTGACAGCCGTTCTGGCTTCATCAACGGCTCTGTCTTCGCGCATGCGATTCTGGTCGAGTTCGCGCAACTCGCTTTCAACTTCTTCAACGTGTTTGCGGGCCGCATTCAGCTCGTTCTCAACGTCGATACGCGCCGCTAGCTGTTGCTCCAACGTTCTCTTGTTTTCGGCCAGTGGGCCTTCACTTTGTTCAAGTTGCCCGCGAATCTCAGCCTCGCGGTCGCCGAAATGGCGAAGCTGTGCCTGCATTCGGGCGAGACTTTGGGCGGCTGATTCTTTACTGGTGCGACGGCTCTCGTAGTGAATGGCAATATCATGTGCCGCTTGCCGGTCCTGCTGGGCCTGTGCGCGAACTCGGCCAAGTTCCGCACGCAACTCCTCGCGCCGGGACTCCAGCTCCGTCCGGCGATCTTCGAGCTCCGAAAGGGTAGCCGCGGCATTTGAAAACAGAGCGCGAGATTCCTGCAATTGCACTTCAGCTGAATAATGTTCTTTCTCTATATCGCTGCTTTCGTCTTCAATCGCCACCCTGCGGGCGTTTGCCTGATCCAATTGAAAGCGAGCGGAGTCCAGATTCGCCTTGACCTCGGAATATTCATTCAGCAGTGACGCCGCATCCTGCTGCAGTGTCTCGCGACGCTCTTCAAGCTGGCCAAGGCGTGTACGACCATCCTGCAGCAACTTCTTGGCGCTGTCGGCCCGGGCCTGCAGCTCCCGAATATCGCCCTTCAGTCGCCGCATATCGTGTTCGCGGCTCAATATTCCGGCTTTCGGATCTTTATCGCGCGAAACTCTTAACCATGACGCACTCATCCAGATGCCATCCGGCGTGACAACCGACTGTCCGTCTCCTAGAGTTTTGCGAGCCGACAAAGCGGCACCGAGGGTGTCGGCGATGATCACCGACCGGAGCATCTGCAGTATCGCCGGCGGTGCGCCGCGCACCTTGCTCGCCAGGGAAACGCTTTCGGCAGGACCTGTATCGTTTTCCACGTCAGTGGCCAGCAATGTCAGGCTGCCACTACCAATCTGGGCAATATTCGTCGATGCGCCTTCGATATCGACAACACAAACCGCCTGCAGGTACTGTCCAAGCACCGTTTCGACGGCGCGATCCCAGCCATCATCGA